>NZ_JBIAVJ010000014.1:0-214076 GCF_042894025.1 Streptomyces sp. NPDC001549 | reverse complement strand
CGAACTCCACGACGCCTTCGTCTCCCTCGCCTGCAGCCTCATCTGCTGGCGACGCCTCAACAAGCCCGACGCATGATCGTGTTACGAGCTCTTAGGTCTGTTCGCGCTGCTCATCGTCATAGCCGGGTGCGGTGGCAAGCAGACGACCACCACGACCGGTGATGTCACCACGACGATCGTGCAGGACAGCCAATGGGTCACTGCCGCGATCTCGGCCGGCGCCGTTCTCATCAGCTCGACCGCAGCGGCCTGGATCACTCACTACTTCACTGGACGGACCGAGAGGAGGAGGCAGCAGCACGCCGACGCCCTGGAGGCCGCGAAGCGCGATCATGAGGCCAAGCTGGCCCACGAGCAGCGCATTCGGGAGCAGGTGATCGCTACCTCTACGACGATCTCGAAGATGCTCCAGGACTTTCGGGCGAAGATCGGTGAGGCGACGGAAGCGCCGGAGACCTTGGCTGCCATAGGCCTCTACGACGAGTGCTTCGCGATGGTCCGGAGGCATCACGATGACGCCCTGCCAGTCATTGAGGTCATGCCGGACGCTGAACTCCGGGAGAAGGCCAACGCTGTCTTCGTCGCCTACGGGGACTGGGCGGGGGGCACGGCCGAAGCCCTCGCGAACCTGACGCGGCGCCCGGATGCCATCGGGCTCGATGGAACTCGCGAGAGCTACTACGAGCGCGCGCGAGCAGTGATCAATGAGGCTGCTGTCTGACTCACGCATCCCTCACGCGGGTGGCGGGGCGTTTCTTCCACTAACCACATGGAGTAACACAGAGAGCTGCGGACCCGGGTTCGAGACCAAGGTAAGAACATGGTCAACAGTGACGACGGGGCAGCGACGTCCCAGAGGAGTCGTTCCGACGCTGTGCACAAGTGGGTCGCTACAGTCGCCGGTGTAGCTGCTTTGGCTTTTTCGCTTTACAACTTCACTGAACTTCAAAAGAAGCCAGAGATTGAGTTGGCGCTTCCTCATCTCATGCGTATTGGGATGATGGGCAAGGATGCCCACTTCTATGTTCAACCGACCGTTTCCACCAGAGTCAAGACTCAGGATGTCGAGGTAATTCGTGACGCGCGTTTCGAACTGACTCCTGCTGCGTCCGTTGCCTCTTCGGAGAGGCCGATTTTCTACTGGAAAGAGGTCGGTGTATGGAATTTCGACGCCGCTTCCGAGTGGCTTTCGTATAGATGGTCTGGCGACCCTGCCCCGTTCCTCGTTAGCCAGGACAAACCTCAGCAGCCGATCTTCTTGTTTCAGGCCGACAACTGGAGCTTCGAGCCTGGTCGATATGAGGGATCGCTGCAGTTGAGTCGGGCAGGTACCCGTAATCCGCTGATCAAGACTTTCTGCATTCTCCTCTCAAAGAAAGCTGCCGACGAAATCCGCGGCGGTGCCAGTGAAGGAGGTATCTACTTCTTCCGCAATGATCTGCCCAAGTTTGCCTCTTCCGGTAAGAATTTGGGCTGCTATGTAAGGGAGACGGATTAAGGCACGGATCAAGGCCCTGGCTGGGCGACGGCCGTGAGGTGCGTTTCGAGGATGGGGGCTGGTTGACTGGTGGTATCGCCCCATGGGGGCAGGTATCGGGGGCAGGGCCCGGCGCCCGCGGCGAGGGATGTGAGGCCGTGAGGCCGACGGTGACGGGGGCTCATAGCTGAAGCGGCCTCCCGGTGGCGGCCGGCGGCCTGGGTCCAACTGCATCGACGGCAACGGTGGCAGCGGGGCTGGCGAGGGGCGCGTGCACGCATCGCCCGTCGGCTCACGCGCCACTCACGCGAGAACAGTGAGAGACAACGAGAAAGCCCCGGACTCAGTGAGACTGAGTTCGGGGCTTCATCATTGGCACTTGCGCAGGTCAGCGAGTGATTTCGCTGGTCGAGCGGAAGTGCCCCCGGCAGGATTCGAACCTGCGCACACGGCTCCGGAGGCCGTTGCTCTATCCCCTGAGCTACGGGGGCGCGTCGTTGTGTTGCGGCGACGGGTTGAACACTACCAGCTTCCGTGGGGTGATCAGGAACTGGTTTGCGGGGGAGGAGGGAGTGGTTCGCCCGCAGGGGGTGGAAGTGGCGAAAAGCCGGACGCGGGGGCCCGGGCGGACCTACTCTCGAGTTGTGCCAGGCGTCTCGGGCCGGGTGCTTGTTGTCGACGACAACAAGGTCATCCGGCAGCTGATCAAGGTCAATCTCGAGCTGGAGGGCTTCGAGGTCGTGACCGCGAACGATGGTGCCGAGTGTCTGGACGTCGTGCATCGGGTGTGTCCCGATGTGATCACCCTTGATGTGGTCATGCCGCGGTTGGACGGGTTCGGGGCGGCCGCGCAGTTGCGGACCGATCCGCGGACCAGGGACGTGCCCGTCGCCATCGTCAGCGCCTGTACGCAGCAGGAGGTGGAGGCCGGGATCGCGGCCGGGGTGGATGCCTTCCTCGCGAAGCCGTTCGAGCCCACCGAGCTGGTACGCGTCGTGCGCCGGCTGGTCGAGCGCAAGGACCGGAGCGGCGGGAGGAAAGGGGCGCCCGCCGGGAGGGGGAGGGGCGGTCCCCTCCAGTAGAGCGCTCTCCTCGTCGGTGCCGGTTGTCCGGTGCTCTGTTCACATGGCGAAACCCTTCGACTGATGACGGTGCGTCTCCCCTAGGCTGGGTCCCGTGACCCCCGCCGACCTCTCCCGTTGCGTCGTAAGCGCCGTGCGCTGCGCCGTCGAGGACGGTGAGCTGGGCGGGGCGGCGCCTGCGCGCGTGGTGGTCGAGCGGACCCGGCCCGGTGGGGTGGGCGAGTACGCCACTCCCGTCGCCTTCCAGATCGCGAAGGGTGCCGGAGTGCGCCCGGCCGAGGTCGCCGAGGTGCTGGCCCGCCGACTGGGCGGTGTGGCCGGGATCGAGCGTGTCGAGGTCACCGGGGCCGGGTTCCTGAATTTCTCGCTGAGTACCGTTTCCGCCGCCCGGCTGGTGCGTGACGTGCGCCGCGCAGCGGTGATCGAGGTCCCGGACGTGCCGTCCCGGGAGCCGCGAGAGCGCCTCGTACGGGCCGCCGTCGCACGGATCGAGGCACTGCAGGGCGTCCGGCCCGGTCCGGAGTTCGCCGTCGCGCCCGTCGCCCGCCGCGACGGGGACGTGTTCGCGCGGTACGGGGCCGACGCCGTCGCCTGGGCCGTGCTCACCACCCCCGCGCGCGAGACCCCCGAGTTCTGCGACGCACTCCTCGTACAAGGGGAAGGCAACGAGCTCTTCCGGGTCCGGTACGCCCATGCCCGCGCCCACGCGCTCGTACGCAATGCCGAGCAGCTCGGGTTCCGCCCCGAAGCCGGTGACGACGTCGACGCGCCCGCCCTGCTGCGCGTCCTCGCCGACCACCCCCTCGTCCTCGAAGCCGCCGCGCACCACCGTGCGCCCGAGCGGCTCGCCCGGCACCTCGTCGAGCTGGCCGACGCGCTGCTCGACTTCCAGTACCGCGTCCTGCCCAAGGGCGACGAGAAACCCTCGGCCGCCCACCGTGCCCGGCTGGCTCTTGCCGAAGCCGCCGGGACGGTGCTGGCCGGCGGCCTGGCCCTGCTCGGCATAGACGCACCGACACGCTTGTGACCCGCGAAGAGAGATACCGATGAGCCGTTCCGCGCACCCCGCCGGGCCCCGCCACGCCGACGTCCTGCCCGAGGGGCACTACTCCCCGCCGCCCGCCGACCTGAACGCGCTCGACGAGAAGGTCTGGGCCCGGACCGTCGAGCGTACGGCTGACGGGGTCGTCGCCGTGGGCGGCATCGAAGTCACCAAGCTCGCCGAGGAGTTCGGGACCCCCGCCTACTTCCTCGACGAGGAGGACTTCCGGTCCCGGTGCCGGGCCTGGGCGCACGCCTTCGGTCCCGACGCCGACGTGTTCTACGCCGGCAAGGCCTTCCTCTCCAAGGCCGTCGTGAAGTGGCTGAAGGAGGAGGGGCTGAACGTCGACGTGTGTTCCGGCGGGGAGCTGACCACCGCGCTCGCCGCCGGGATGCCCGCCTCGCGGATCGCCTTCCACGGCAACAACAAGTCCGAGGGCGAGATCCGCCGGGCCGTCGGGGCCGGGGTCGGACGCATCGTCCTCGACTCCTTCCAGGAGATCGCCCGCGTCGCACACATCGCCCGTGAGCTGGGCGTACGCCAGCCCGTCCAGATCCGCGTGACGGTCGGCGTCGAGGCGCACACCCACGAGTTCATCGCCACCGCGCACGAGGACCAGAAGTTCGGCATCGCGGTGGCCGACGGGTCCGCCGCCGAGGCCGTGCGCCGGGCGCTCGGGCACGACTCGCTGGAGCTGCTCGGCGTCCACTCCCACATCGGTTCGCAGATCTTCGACATGGCCGGCTTCGAGGTCTCCGCCAAGCGCGTCGTGCGGCTGCTGGCTGCCGTACGGGACGAGCACGGGGTGGAGCTGCCCGAGATCGACCTCGGCGGTGGCCTCGGTATCGCGTACACCTCGAACGACGACCCGCGCGAGCCCCACGAGATCGCCAAGGCCCTGCACGAGATCGTGGCCCGGGAGTGCGAGAGCGCCGGACTGCGCGCTCCCCGGATCTCGGTCGAGCCCGGCCGCGCCATCGTCGGCCCGACCGCCTTCACCCTCTACGAGGTCGGGACGATCAAGCCGCTGGAGGGGCTGCGCACCTACGTCTCCGTCGACGGCGGGATGTCCGACAACATCCGCACGGCCCTGTACGACGCCGAGTACTCCATCTCCCTGGTCTCCCGCACCTCCGACGCCGAGCCCATGCTCGTACGCGTCGTCGGCAAGCACTGCGAGAGCGGCGACATCGTCGTGAAGGACGCGTTCCTGCCCGCCGACCTCGCGCCCGGCGACCTCCTGGCCGTCCCGGCCACCGGCGCGTACTGCCGCTCCATGGCCAGCAACTACAACCACGCTCTGCGCCCGCCCGTCGTCGCCGTGCGGGACGGACAGGCCCGGGTGATCGTCCGCCGCGAGACGGAGGAAGATCTCCTGCGTCTCGACCTCGGATGATGAAATAGGTGTCTCACTCAATGGACCGAGGATGGAAACTGCTGTCCATTGAGTGAGACTGGTTCCACCCGGCGGGCAAACCGCCCGCGGGGTACTGATGGAAGATCGAAAGGCGTAGGTCGAATGATGCGTACGCGTCCGCTGAAGGTGGCGCTGCTGGGCTGTGGAGTGGTCGGCTCAGAAGTGGCTCGCATCATGACGACGCACGCCGACGACCTCACGCAGAGGATCGGCGCGCCCGTGGAGCTCGCCGGCGTGGCCGTGCGCCGCCCCTCCAAGGTCCGCGAGGGCATCGACCCCGAGCTGGTCACCACCGATGCGACCGCCCTCCTCAAACGCGGTGACATCGACATCGCCATCGAGGTCATCGGCGGCATCGAGCCCGCCCGCACCCTCATCACCACCGCCTTCGAGCACGGCATCTCCGTGGTCTCCGCGAACAAGGCGCTGCTCGCCCAGGACGGCGCCGCGCTGCACGCCGCGGCGGAGCAGCACGGTCTCGACCTCTACTACGAGGCCGCCGTCGCCGGCGCCATCCCGCTGGTCCGCCCGATGCGCGAGTCGCTCGCGGGCGACAAGATCAACCGTGTGATGGGCATCGTCAACGGCACGACGAACTTCATCCTCGACAAGATGGACTCCACCGGCGCCGGTTACCAGGAGGCGCTCGACGAGGCCACGGCCCTCGGGTACGCCGAGGCCGACCCGACCGCCGACGTCGAGGGCTACGACGCCGCCGCCAAGGCCGCGATCCTGGCCGGCATCGCCTTCCACACCCGCGTCCGCCTGGACGACGTGTACCGCGAGGGCATGACCGAGGTCAGCGCGGCCGACTTCGCCTCCGCCAAGCGGATGGGCTGCACCATCAAGCTCCTCGCCATCCTGGAGCGCGCCGCCGACGGCGAGTCCGTCACCGCCCGCGTCCACCCGGCGATGATCCCGCTGAGCCACCCGCTCGCCTCCGTCCGCGAGGCGTACAACGCCGTCTTCGTCGAGGCGGAGGCCGCCGGGCAGCTCATGTTCTACGGGCCCGGCGCGGGCGGCGCGCCCACCGCGTCCGCGGTCCTCGGCGACCTCGTCGCCGTCGCCCGCAACAAGCTCGCCGAGGCAACGGGGCCCGGCGAGTCGGCGTACACCCAGCTGCCGGTCAGCCCCATGGGGGACGTCGTCACCCGCTACCACATCAGCCTCGATGTGGCGGACAAGCCGGGCGTCCTCGCCCAGGTGGCGACCACCTTCGCGGAGCACGGCGTGTCGATCGACACGGTTCGACAGCAAGGACGTCCGGACGGGGTCGGCAAAGAGGCCTCCCTCGTCGTCGTCACCCACCGCGCACCCGACGCCGCCCTTTCCGGGACCGTCGAGGCGCTGCGGAAACTGGACACCGTCCGCGGTGTCGCCAGCATCATGCGCGTTGAAGGGGAGTAAGGACCCATGAGCAGCAATCGCACCCACCAGTGGCGCGGCATCATCGAGGAGTACCGGGACCGCCTGCCGGTGACGGACACGACCCCCGTGGTGACGCTCCGCGAGGGCGGCACTCCCCTCGTCCCCGCCCAGGTGCTCTCCGAGCGCACCGGTTGCGAGGTGCACCTGAAGGTCGAGGGGGCGAACCCCACCGGGTCCTTCAAGGACCGCGGCATGACCATGGCGATCACCAAGGCCAAGGAAGAGGGTGCGAAGGCGGTTATCTGCGCCTCCACCGGCAACACTTCCGCCTCCGCCGCCGCGTACGCGGTGCGCGCCGGGATGGTCTGCGCGGTGCTCGTGCCCCGCGGCAAGATCGCGCTCGGCAAGATGGGCCAGGCCCTGGTGCACGGAGCCAAGATCCTGCAGGTGGACGGCAACTTCGACGACTGCCTGAACCTGGCCCGCGCGCTCTCCGACAACTACCCGGTCGCGCTGGTCAATTCGGTCAACCCGGTGCGCATCGAGGGTCAGAAGACGGCCGCGTTCGAGATCGTCGACGCGCTCGGTGACGCGCCCGACATCCATGTGCTGCCGGTCGGCAACGCGGGCAACATCACCGCGTACTGGAAGGGCTTCAAGGAGTACAAGGCCGACGGCCTGTCCACGCGTACGCCCCGTGTGTGGGGTTTCCAGGCCTCCGGTTCCGCGCCCATCGTGCGCGGCGAGATCGTCAAGGAGCCGCACACCATCGCCACCGCGATCCGGATCGGCAACCCGGCCTCCTGGGACTACGCGCTGGCCGCGCGTGACGAGTCGGGCGGCTTCATCGACGAGGTGACGGACCGCCAGATCCTCGCCGCCTACCGGCTGTTGGCCGCGCAGGAGGGCGTCTTCGTCGAGCCCGCCTCGGCCGCCTCGGTGGCCGGTCTGCTCAAGGCCGCCGAGCTGGGCCTGGTCGACCCCGGTCAGACGATCGTGTGCACCGTCACCGGCAACGGCCTGAAGGACCCCGACTGGGCGATCGCCGGCGCTCCGCAGCCGGTCACCGTTCCGGTGGACGCCGAAGCCGCCGCCGTGCGCCTCGGCCTGGTCTGACCGCAGCACCGCAGCACCGCAGCACCGCAGCACCGCAGCACCGCAGCACCGCAGCACCGCAACACCGCAGCACCGCGGCGGCACCCCAGCGCCGCAGCAGTACCGCAGCACCGTGTGAGCCGGGTTCCGGAGGGCGCGTGAGGGCCTGCAGAGGCCTTCCCGAGATCCTTCGGAACCCGGCAACTCACCCCGTACGGCAACAAAAATGCGGCTGAAGTCGGTCGAATTCGGTCGAAGTCCGCGACACGCATCGTGCGCCTCCTGTGCGCCCTATGTCGCGAGAGAACCTTCCTTCGATACGCTGTACCTACATCCGCCACCGCGCATATGACTGCGGTGCTGCCCCGAGGGCCTTCGGGTGTCGTACGTTCTCCAGTACATTCGCAGCGAGCCAGCGAAGAGCGAAGATCTCGCACAGTCACAAGGAGTGTCATCGGACGATGGCCGGTCCAGCGTTCCGCGCCGCCGCCGTACGGGTGCGCGTCCCCGCCAGCAGTGCCAACCTCGGCCCGGGCTTCGACGCCCTGGGCCTGGCCCTGGGGCTCTACGACGACGTAGTCGTCCGGGTGGCCGACTCCGGCCTGAACATCGACATCGCGGGTGAGGGCGCCGACACCCTCCCGCGGGACGAGAGCCACCTGCTCGTACGCTCCATGCGCACCGCCTTCGACCTGCTGGGCGGCCAGCCGCGCGGCCTGGAGGTCGTCTGCGCCAACCGCATCCCGCACGGCCGCGGCCTCGGCTCCTCCTCCGCCGCCATCTGCGCCGGCATCGTCGCCGCCCGCGCCGTGACCATAGGCGGCGAGGCCAAGCTCGACGACGCGGCGCTGCTGGAGCTCGCCACCGAGATCGAGGGCCACCCCGACAACGTCGCCGCCTGTCTGCTCGGCGGATTCACCCTCGCCTGGATGGACGGCGGCAGCGCCAAGGCGATCCGGATGGAGCCCGCCGAATCCATCGTTCCGGTGGTCTTCGTACCCTCCAGGCCGGTCCTCACGGAGACGGCGCGCGGCCTGCTGCCGCGCACCGTCCCGCACGTGGACGCGGCCGCCAACGCGGGCCGCGCGGGCCTGCTCGTGGAAGCCCTGACCAGGCGCCCCGAGCTCCTCCTGCCGGCCACCGAAGACCGGCTCCACCAGGAGTACCGGTCCCCGGCGATGCCCGAGAGCGTGGCACTCGTCAACAGGCTGCGGGCGGACGGGATCCCCGCGGTCATCTCCGGCGCGGGCCCCACGGTCCTCGCGCTGGTCGACAACGGTGCGGCCGACAAGGTCGCGCAGCTCGCGGGCGACGGGTGGGCGGCCAACCGGCTCGCACTCGACGCCGCGGGCGCGAGCGTACTTCCGCTGGGCACCCAGGGCGGCTAGACCCGCTTTCCCGGAGTGCACAGCCGGTCAGGGGCGGGCGGCCAGGGCAGGCCGCCCGCACGGAAGAGCGCGATTGCCGGTGATTGAGAGGGGGAATATCTATTGGATCCGGTAGTGTTAGTCTCAAGTGCGCATCGGAAGCCGCCATGGCTCGGTGCTCAGTGTCCCCATTCGGGACCACATTTCTTCCGGGAGCCTCCCCGACTGCTTTGATCCATTCCAGCAGTTTCGAGCACGCTCCGGAATCGGCGTGACATTCCCACGCTTTCAGCTCGGGGGCTTCTCGCCGGAACCAGCCATGCACGTTTCTTCCGCCGTATTTCTACCGGCGGACCACCGCCCCGGCACGGTCCACACCTAGGACTGCTGTCGGACAGCACAACCGGTCGCCGAGCCAGACAGGCCGACGTCCGCTCCAGGGAAGGACCCTTCGTGAGCGACACCACCGATCTGATGGGCGCTGCCGACACCTCTGTCGACACCAGTGCCCCCGCCGCGGGCGCCGCACCCAAGCGTCGACGCACCGGCACCGGCCTTGACGGCATGGTCCTGGCCGAGCTGCAGCAGGTCGCGTCGGGCCTCGGGATCAGGGGCACCGCGCGGATGCGCAAGAGCCAGCTGATCGAGGTCATCAAGGAGGCGCAGGCGGGCAGCGGTGCCCCCAAGGCCGCCGCCTCCACTGCCGCAGACACCGCCGAGGCCAAGCCGAAGCGCCGCGCCACCAGCAAGGCCCGCACGGGTGAGGCCGCCGCCGAGGCGCCCGCCGAGAAGCCCGCCGCACAGGCGCAGATCGAGATCCCGGGCCAGCCGGCAGGGGGCCCCTCCCGCTCGAGCGCAGCCGAGAGTGGGGGAGACGACGCCCCGGTCGGCGAGCGCCGCCGGCGTCGGGCCACGGCCCCCTCCGGCAGCCCGGAGGCCTCGGCCCCCGTCGCCGTACAGGTCGAGCAGAAGACCGAGACCGCGCCCGCCGCCACCGCCCCGTCCGAGGCCAAGGCCGAAGCCGCCACCGCGGTCTCCGCCGGCCAGGCGCAGGGCCAGGACGGCGAAGGCCGTGGCCGTCGCGACCGCCGTGACCGCGGTGACCGTGCCGACCGCACCGACCGTCAGCGCGACCGCCGTGACCGCGGCGCCAAGGCCGACGACCAGGGCCAGGGCGGCCAGAGCCAGGGCGGCCAGAGCCAGGGCGGCCAGAGCCAGGGCCAGGGCCAGGGCGCGCAGGGTGGCCAGGGCGCGCAGGGTGGCCAGGGCGGACAGGGCGGCGGCCGTCAGGAGCGCGCCGACCGTCAGCAGCAGGGCGGCCGCGGCCAGGGCCAGGGCCAGAGCCAGGGTCAGCAGGGCCGTCAGGACAACGGTCCCCAGGACGACTTCGACGGCGAGGACGGCCGTCGTGGCCGGCGCGGCCGATACCGCGACCGCCGTGGCCGCCGTGGCCGCGACGAGTTCGCGGGTCCGAGCGAGCCGACGGTCGCCGACGACGACGTCCTGATCCCCGTCGCGGGCATCCTCGACATCCTCGACAACTACGCGTTCATCCGGACCTCGGGCTACCTGCCCGGCCCCAACGACGTGTACGTCTCCCTCGCCCAGGTCCGCAAGGCCGGCCTGCGCAAGGGTGACCACACCACCGGTGCCGTGCGCCAGCCCAAGGACGGCGAGCGCCGCGAGAAGTTCAACGCCCTCGTGCGTCTGGACTCGGTGAACGGCATGGCGCCCGAATCCGGCCGCGGCCGCCCGGAGTTCCAGAAGCTCACCCCGCTGTACCCGCAGGACCGGCTCCGTCTGGAGACCGACCCGGGCGTGCTGACCACCCGCATCATCGACCTCGTGTCGCCGATCGGCAAGGGTCAGCGAGGCCTGATCGTGGCCCCGCCGAAGACCGGCAAGACCATGATCATGCAGGCGATCGCCAACGCGATCACCGTCAACAACCCCGAGTGCCACCTGATGGTCGTCCTGGTCGACGAGCGTCCGGAAGAGGTCACCGACATGCAGCGGTCGGTCAAGGGCGAGGTCATCTCCTCGACCTTCGACCGCCCGGCCGAGGACCACACCACCGTCGCCGAGCTGGCCATCGAGCGCGCCAAGCGTCTCGTCGAGCTGGGTCACGACGTGGTCGTCCTGCTGGACTCCATCACCCGTCTGGGCCGCGCGTACAACCTCTCGGCGCCCGCCTCCGGCCGCATCCTGTCCGGTGGTGTCGACTCGACCGCGCTGTACCCGCCGAAGCGCTTCTTCGGTGCCGCGCGCAACATCGAGGACGGCGGCTCGCTGACCATCCTGGCCACCGCGCTCGTCGACACCGGCTCGCGCATGGACGAGGTGATCTTCGAGGAGTTCAAGGGCACCGGCAACATGGAGCTCAAGCTCGACCGGAAGCTCGCCGACAAGCGCATCTTCCCGGCCGTCGACGTCGACCCGTCGGGCACCCGCAAGGAGGAGATCCTCCTCAACGCGGAGGAGCTCGCCATCGTCTGGAAGCTGCGCCGGGTGCTGCACGCGCTCGACTCGCAGCAGGCGATCGAGCTGCTGCTCGACAAGATGAAGCAGACGAAGTCGAACGCCGAGTTCCTGATGCAGATCGCGAAGACGACCCCGTCGGGCAAGAACGACGACTGACGTCCGGCACGCGCATCACGTGACAGCCCCCGCCGCACCCGCGGCGGGGGCTGTCGCGCGTACAGACGGCTTTACGGGGTACGGGCGCCCCAACGGGGCGGCTGCGCCCCGGCTGGGCGGTTCGGGCCGGAATGGAACCCTGCGCGGCGTACGCCCGTCTGTGTCAGAGGAACCGCGGGGTGGACGGCGGGCCGGAACGACCAGGGGACCGGACACAGGACTGAGGAGAGCATGACCGAGGAGAGCAAGGACCACGGCGGACGTGCCGCGGCCCGGCGCCGCCGCAAGCCGGCGAGGCGCCGCAAGGCCGTCGCCGTTGCCGCCTGGAGCGCTGCGGGGGTGGTCCTGCTGGGGGGAGCGGGCCTCGGCTACTTCTACTTCAAGTTCAACGGCAACCTGAAGACCGTCGACATCGACCAGGCCCTCGGCACCGACCGCCCGCAGAACGTCGACAACGGCTCGATGGACATCCTCGTCCTCGGCTCCGACTCCCGCGGCGGCGCCAACGGCGAGTACGGCCAGGACGACGGCGGCTCCGCCCGCTCCGACACGGCGATGATCATCCACCTGTACGAGGGCCACGAGAAGGCCAGCGTCGTGTCGATACCGCGCGACACCATGATCTCCCGGCCCTCCTGCGCGACGGCGGGCGGGAAGACCGACCCCGGCGGCCAGCGCACCCAGTTCAACGAGGCGTTCACCGTCGGCGGGGCCGCCTGCGCGGTCAAGACCGTCGAGAAGATGTCGGGGATCCGTATGGATCACTACATAGAGGTCGACTTCACCGGCTTCAAGAAGATCATCGACAATCTCGGCGGCGTCGAGGTGACCACCACCAAGCCGATCAAGGACGGGGCCAGCCACCTCGACCTCGCGGCCGGCACCAACAAGCTCGACGGGGAGCAGGCCCTCGGCCTCGTACGCACCCGCAAGAGCGTCGGCGACGGCAGCGACCTGGGCCGGATACAGCTCCAGCAGGCCTTCATCAAGGCGCTCATCAAGCAGGTGAAGGGCATCGGGGTCTTCGACAACCCCAAGAAGCTGCTCGACATCGCCGACTCCGCGACCAAGGCGATCACCACCGACAAGGCGCTCGGTGATGTGAAGTCGCTCATGGGCTTCGCCCAGGGGCTCCAGGGCATCGACGCCCAGGACATGCAGATGATCACCCTGCCGGTCACCACGGACCCCCGCGACCCGAACCGCGTGGCCCCGCTCGCCAAGGAGACGAAGATGGTCTGGGACGCCCTGCTGGCGGACCGGCCGATCCCGGCCGAGGCCACCGTGAACTCCGCCGGCGACAAGAGCGAGGCCGGGGCGATCGTCCGGTAGAGCCCTCCCGGCAGGGTCCGCGGTCCGGTGCGGAATAGATGGCGACCCCCTGCCGTTGAGGGAGGCGTCCTCAGAATTTTGACAGGCGGCCCGGTCCTGGCAGACTGGTCTGTCGGCCCCGGTTCACGCAGTGCGCAATTCGGCTCCTGCGACCCGGCGCCCTCCCGAATCTAGGAGACACCTTGAAGCGCGATGTTCACCCCGAGTACGTCGAGACCCAGGTCAGCTGCACCTGTGGCGCGTCGTTCACCACCCGTAGCACCCTGACCGAGGGCTCCATCCGAGCCGAGGTCTGCTCCGAGTGCCACCCGTTCTACACGGGCAAGCAGAAGATCCTCGACACCGGTGGCCGTGTGGCCCGCTTCGAGGCGCGCTTCGGCAAGGGTGCGGCCAAGAAGTAGCGCGACCCAGGCGCCGGTCTCCGGCCGCCCCCTGTCCACTCGGGGGCGGCCGGACCGGCGCCTTTGTCGTCGTTCCGGCACGTCCCCCCTGCAGTCCTTCGCACTTTTCACCCCAGGAGTCCCCCGATGTTCGAAGCGGTCGAGGAATTGGTCGGCGAACACGCCGATCTTGAGAAGAAGCTCGCCGACCCTTCGGTCCACTCGGATCAGGCCAACGCGCGCAAGCTGAACAAGCGCTACGCGGAGCTGACCCCGATCGTCGCGACCTTCCGGGCCTGGAAGCAGTCCGCCGAGGACATCGAGACGGCCAAGGAGTTCGCGGCCGCCGACCCCGACTTCGCCGCCGAGGCCAAGGAACTGACCGCACAGCGCGAAGAGCTCACCGAGAAGCTCCGCCTGCTGCTCGTTCCGCGCGACCCCAGCGACGACAAGGACGTCCTCCTCGAGGTCAAGGCGGGCGCGGGCGGCGACGAGTCGGCGCTGTTCGCCGGCGACCTGCTGCGCATGTACCTGCGCTACGCCGAGCGCGTGGGCTGGAAGACCGAGATCATCGACGCCACCGAGTCCGAGCTCGGCGGCTACAAGGACGTCCAGGTCTCCGTCCGCACCAAGGGCGGCAACGGCGCCACCGAGCCCGGCCAGGGCGTGTGGGCCCGCCTGAAGTACGAGGGCGGCGTGCACCGCGTCCAGCGCGTTCCGGCCACCGAGTCCCAGGGCCGGATCCACACCTCCGCCGCCGGCGTGCTCGTCACCCCGGAGGCCGAGGAGGTCGAGGTCGAGGTCAACATGAACGACCTCCGCATCGACGTGTACCGCTCCTCCGGCCCCGGCGGCCAGTCCGTCAACACCACCGACTCGGCCGTGCGCATCACGCACCTCCCGACCGGTGTGGTCGCCTCCTGCCAGAACGAGAAGAGCCAGCTCCAGAACAAGGAGCAGGCCATGCGCATCCTGCGCTCGCGGCTCCTGGCCGCGGCCCAGGAGGCCGCCGAGCAGGAGGCCTCGGACGTGCGCCGCAGCCAGGTGCGCTCCGTGGACCGTTCCGAGAAGATCCGTACGTACAACTACCCGGAAAACCGGATCTCGGACCACCGGACCGGTTTCAAGGCGTACAACTTGGACCAGGTGCTCGACGGTGACCTCGACTCGGTCATCCAGGCCTGTGTCGACACGGACTCCGCGGCCAAGCTCGCGGCCGCGCACTGACCTGCCCCCGCACCACCCCCCGTACGACAGCAGCCCGGAGGACCAGCGTGAACTTGCTGCTTGCCGAGGTGGCCCAGGCCACCCAGCGGCTGGCCGCCGCCGGCGTGCCCTCACCGCGCTTCGACGCGGAGGAGCTCGCGGCCTTCGTACACGGCGTCAAACGGGGGGAACTGCACCACGTCAAGGACGCGGACTTCGACGCCCGCTACTGGGAGGCCGTCGCCCGCCGCGAGGCGCGCGAGCCGCTCCAGCACATCACCGGCCGTGCCTTCTTCCGGTACCTGGAGCTCCAGGTCGGGCCCGGGGTCTTCGTGCCCCGGCCCGAGACCGAGTCGGTCGTGGACTGGGCCATACACGCCGTGCGCGCCATGGACGTCGTCGAGCCGCTGATCGTGGACCTGTGCACCGGCTCCGGCGCCATCGCGCTGGCCATGGCCCAGGAGGTGCCGCGCTCGCGCGTGCACGCGGTCGAGCTGTCCGAGGACGCCCTGCGGTGGACCCGTAAGAACGCCGAGGGCTCCCGGGTCACCGTCCACCAGGGCGACGCCCTGAGCGCGCTGCCCGAACTCGACGGCCAGGTCGACCTCGTCATCTCCAACCCGCCGTACATCCCGCTCACCGAGTGGGAGTACGTCGCCCCCGAGGCCCGCGACCACGATCCGGAGATGGCGCTCTTCTCGGGCGAGGACGGCCTCGACACCATCCGCGGTATCGAGCGGACCGCCCACCGGCTGCTGCGACCCGGCGGCATCGTCGTCATCGAGCACGCCGACACCCAGGGCGGCCAGGTTCCGTGGATCTTCGCCGAGGAGCTGGGCTGGGCCGACGCGGCCGACCACCCGGACCTCAACAACCGCCCGCGCTTCGCGACGGCCCGCAAGGCCCTGCCGTGACCGGCGCGACGATTCCCGCCACCCCCCTGCTGCACGAGGAGGCCCGCTGATGGCCCGGCGATACGACTGCAACGACGCGACGGACCGTAAGACGGGTCTGCGTGAAGCCGCATCCGCCGTGCGCCGCGGCGAGCTCGTCGTGCTGCCCACCGACACCCTGTACGGGATCGGCGCGGACGCCTTCAGCCCGGAGGCCGTCCACGACCTGCTCGCCGCCAAGGGCCGGGGCCGCGGAATGCCCACCCCGGTGCTCATCGGCTCCCCGAACACGCTCCACGGCCTCGTCACCGACTTCTCCGAACAGGCCTGGGAGCTCGTCGACGCGTTCTGGCCGGGCGCGCTGACGCTGGTCGCCAAGCACCAGCCCTCGCTGGCGTGGGACCTCGGGGACACCCAGGGCACCGTCGCCGTGCGCATGCCCCTGCACCCCGTGGCGATCGAGCTGCTGACCGAGGTCGGCCCGATGGCGGTGTCCTCGGCCAACCTGTCCGGTCACCCGGCGCCCGAGGACTGCGACGCCGCGCGCGAGATGCTCGGGGACTCGGTGTCCGTGTACCTCGACGGCGGCCCGACGCCCGGCATCCAGCCGTCGTCGATCGTCGACGTCACCGGGAAGGTTCCCGTCCTGCTGCGCGAGGGGGCACTCACCGCAGACCAGCTGCGGGAGGTCGTACCCGACCTCGAGGTCGCCCCGTGAGCCCTGAGGGGCGTGGCATAGCAGGGGGGTGGTACCGCCCGGCGGTAGCCGGGGGAAACACTTTCCGCATACTCCACGTCAGCACCGGGAACGTATGCCGCTCGCCCATCACCGAGCGGCTGACGCGGCATGCACTCTCGCACCGCCTCGGCGGCCTCGTCACCGGCGACCTCATCGTGGAGAGCGCCGGCACCTGGGGCCACGAGGGCGCCCCGATGGAGGCGAACGCGGCCGCCGTGCTCGCGGACTTCGGTGCCGACGCGTCCGGGTTCATGGGGCGGGAGCTGCTGGACGAGCACGTCATACGCGCCGACCTGGTGCTGACCGCCACCCGCGACCACCGGGCCCAGGTCATCTCGATGGGCCACTCGGCGGGGCTGCGCACCTTCACGCTGAAGGAGTTCACCCGGCTGGTCCGGGCGATAGATCCGGCCACGCTGCCGCCGCTGGACGACGGCATGGCGGAGCGGGCGCGGGCGCTCGTACGGGCCGCCGCGGCCCTGCGCGGCTGGCTGCTGGCGCCGTCGCCCGACGCGGACGAGGTGTACGACCCGTACGGGGCCCCGATCACCTTCTTCCGCTCGATCGGCGACGAGATCAACCAGGCGCTGGATCCGGTCGTGACCGCCCTGACGGGCGTGACCGCCGCGCGCTGAGCGTTCGCCGGCCGGAGGCCGGCGCAGCGGTACGAAGCCCGGGAGGCCCCCGGGGCCGAGCGGCGCGAGCGCCGCGTCGGGGAGGGACCCGCCGCGCGCTGACAGGGCATCGTGGGGTCCGCGGGCCTACAGTGGCTGGTACCCGGTACCCCTGGAGCGCCGCCATGAGCGTCATCACCCAGCCCACGGACCTGCTGCGCGCGCAGGACCCGCAGATGGCCGACGTACTGGCCGGGGAGCGGCAGCGGCAGGCCGCCACGTTGCAGCTGATCGCCGCGGAGAACTTCACCTCGACCGCCGTCCTCGCCGCGCTCGGGTCCGCGCTCGCCAACAAGTACGCCGAGGGGTACCCCGGCGCCCGGCACCACGGCGGGTGCGAGTACGCCGACCTGGCCGAGCGGACCGCCGTGGAGCGGGCCAAGGCGCTCTTCGGGGCCGAGCACGCGAACGTGCAGCCGCACTCCGGCTCCTCCGCCGTGCTGGCCGCGTACGCCGCCCTGCTGCGGCCGGGGGACACCGTGCTGGCGATGGGGCTCCCGTACGGCGGGCACCTCACCCACGGGTCGCCCGCCAACTTCTCCGGACGGTGGTTCGACTTCGTCGGCTACGGCGTCGACACCGGCACGGGCCTCATCGACTACCGGCAGGTCCAGCGCCTCGCCCACGCGCACCGCCCCAAGGCGATCGTGTGCGGCTCCATCTCCTACCCCCGCCACCCCGAGTACTCGGCCTTCCGGGAGATCGCCGACGAGGTCGGGGCCTTCCTCATCGTGGACGCGGCCCATCCGATCGGCCTGGTGGCCGGCGGGGCCGCGCCCAGCCCCGTCCCGTACGCCGACATCGTCTGCGCGACCACGCACAAGGTGCTGCGCGGCCCGCGGGGCGGCATGGTGCTGTGCGGCGCCGAGTACGCGGAGCGCGTCGACCGGGCGGTGTTCCCCTTCACACAGGGCGGGGCCCAGATGCACACCATCGCCGCCAAGGCCGTGGCCTTCGGCGAGGCGGCCCGGCCGGCCTTCACCACGTACGCGCACCGGGTCGTCGCCAATGCCCGGGTGCTGGCGGGCGCGCTCCAGGAGCACGGGTTCACCGTCACCACCGGCGGCACCGACACCCATCTGATCACCGCCGATCCGGCGCCGCTGGGTGTGGACGGCCCGACCGCCCGCGGCCGGCTGGCCGCCGCCGGGATCGTGCTGGACACCTGCGCCCTCCCGTACGGGGACCAGCGCGGCATCCGGCTGGGAACGGCCGCCGTGACCACCCAGGGGATGGGGGAGGCCGAGATGGTCCGGATCGCGGCGTTGTTCGCCGCGGCGCTGGACGGGGATGGCGTGAAAACACGTACGGAGGTCGGCGAGCTCACGACGGGATTTCCCCCGTACGGGGAGTAAACAGGACAAGCTGGGCGTACTGGAACCGGGATACGGCCCCCTCGCGTCCTCGGTGGAGGTGACATCGCAGCTAATGTGTGGGGCTGAGATGGCCGGCGATACATCTGGGGCAGCCCGTGCGTGAATATCTGCTGACGCTTTGCGTCACGGTCGCGGTGACCTACCTGCTGACCGGGCCCGTGCGGAAGTTCGCGATCGCGGCCGGGGCCATGCCGGAGATCCGTGCCCGCGACGTGCACCGCGAGCCCACACCGCGACTGGGCGGCATCGCCATGTTCGGCGGTCTGTGCGCGGGCCTGCTGGTCGCGGACCACCTGCGGAACCTCAACGGCGTCTTCGAGCTGTCGAACGAACCGCGGGCGCTGCTCTCCGGGGCGGCGCTGATCTGGCTGGTCGGCGTCCTCGATGACAAGTTCGAGCTCGACGCCCTGATCAAGCTCGGCGCGCAGATGATCTCCGCCGGCGTGATGGTCATGCAGGGTCTGACCATCCTGTGGATCCCCGTCCCGGGCATCGGCACGGTCCCGCTCACCCAGTGGCAGGGCAACCTGCTCACCGTCGCGCTCGTCGTCATCACCATCAACGCCGTGAACTTCGTCGACGGCCTGGACGGCCTGGCCGCCGGCATGGTCTGCATCGCCGCCACCGCGCTGTTCCTCTACGCGTACCGGATCTGGTTCGGCTACGGCATCGAGTCGGCCGCGCCCGCGACCCTCTTCGCCGCGATCCTGATGGGCATGTGCCTGGGCTTCCTGCCGCACAACATGCACCCCGCCCGGATCTTCATGGGCGACTCCGGCTCGATGCTCATCGGCCTGGTGCTGGCCGCTTCCGCCATCTCCCTCACCGGGCAGGTGGACCCGGACGCCCTGGCCCTGTTCGCGGGCGGTGAGCGCAACGCGACCCACGCGATGCTCCCCGCCTACATCCCGCTGATCCTGCCGCTGACGGTCATCGCGATCCCGATGGCGGACCTGATCCTGGCCATCGTGCGGCGCACCTGGAAGGGTCAGTCGCCCTTCGCCGCGGACCGCGGGCACCTCCACCACCGGCTGCTGGAACTCGGGCATTCCCACAGCCGCGCGGTCATGATCATGTATTTCTGGTCAGGCCTGATCGCCTTCGGCACGGTGGCGTATTCGGTGCATTCCGCCACGATGTGGATCGTGCTGGCGATCGCCGCGCTGAGTGCGGTGGGCCTGTTCCTGCTGCTCCTGCCGCGCTTCACCCCGCGCGCCCCGCGCTGGGCGGAGGGTCTGGTTCCGCCGCGATACCGCCATGCCGAACGCGCGGCCGAAGCCGCCGCGGAAGCGGCCGCACGCGATGCCTCCGGCGCGGAGCCGGAGCCCGCGAGGTCCATCGCCGCGGGTGTCTCCGGCGTCAACGGAGCGACCGCCGTGGGCCCCCGTTCGCGCTTTCCCGACCGGCGTAAGGCTGAATCCACCCGCTGACGGTCGATTCGCATGTCGGACATGAATGCCCTTTACCAGACAAGCCACCCTCCTGTCGCGCACACACGGGCAGGGTCACTCTCATGTGTGACAGTCGGCACACCCGACAGGTAAAGCTCTCATCAAATAGTTTGTGATACCGTTCACTAAACCCGGCGACAGAGCCGAAGGACCGTAGTGCGACGGTCCCTTGGCCCGAGGTTCCCTCTCGGACCGGGCTTACGCTCGTCCCGTACGAGTCCAGTGCCCCCACCACCACGCGGAGCAAACCGCCATGCGGTCAGATGACGTCCGACTCCTCCTGCAAGCCGCCGTACCCACAGCTGTAGCCGGCGCTATCGCCGCCGCGATCAGCGCGTTGGTCGTCGGCAGCAAGGGTGCAGTCGGAGCCGTTGTCGCGACGCTGGTCGTGATTCTTTTCATGGGCATCGGATTCGTTGTTCTGCAGCGCACGGCGAAATCACTCCCGCATCTCTTCCAGGCCATGGGGCTCATGCTCTATACGGCCCAGATCCTGCTGCTCTTCGTGTTTGTCGCGGCGTTCAAGAACACCACCCTGTTCAACCCCAAGGCGTTCGCGATCACGCTCGTCGCCACCACCCTGGTGTGGATCGGCGCGCAGACCCGTGCTCACATGAAGGCCAAGATTCTTTACGTCGAACCGGACTCGGTGAAGGGCGACAAGCCCGAAAATCCGGGGCCGAAGTCGTGAAGGGTAGGGCCGGGATAAGTGGGCGTTCGAGATCCTGCTATCGTCCGGTGCCAACTGCGGCACTGCGGGCGCGGGCATCTGAGCTGACGCCTGTTCCATCGCGAGGCTCGATGCCTGACTGCCGCCCCACCATCCGTTACACCAGTCCAGTGCCGAACCGCGGCTGCGCGCCGCGCCGACACAACGAGGTTGCCGTACCTATGCGCCACGCTGAAGGAGCCCTGCGGTGAGTGCTGCTGACATGACGCTCGCCTTCGAGATCAATTGTCATTTCGAAGACGGCACTGGCTGTGGCTTCCCGGGCCCGACCCTGTACTCGTTCCTGTTCAAGCCGATCTTCGGTGACGACAGCGGCCTGTACTTCAACAAGACGATGCTGCTGGCCCTGCTGGGCTCGATCATCATCGTCGGCTTCTTCTGGGCTGCGTTCCGGAAGCCGAAGGTCGTCCCGGGCAAGCTGCAGATGGTCGCCGAGGCCGGCTACGACTTCGTGCGCCGCGGCATCGTCTACGAGACGATGGGCAAGAAGGAGGGCGAGAAGTACGTCCCCTTCATGGTCGCGACGTTCTTCTTCGTCTGGATGATGAACCTCTGGTCGATCATCCCGCTCGCCCAGTTCCCGGTGACCGCGGTCATCGCGTACCCGGCCGGCCTGGCCCTCGTCATCTACATCATGTGGATGTCGGTGACCTTCAAGCGCCACGGCTTCGTCGGCGGCTTCAAGAACATCACCGGCTACGACAAGTCGCTCGGCGGGATCCTGCCGCTGGTCATGGTGATCGAGTTCTTCTCGAACGTCCTGGTCCGGCCCTTCACCCACGCGGTCCGACTGTTCGCGAACATGTTCGCCGGTCACACCCTGCTGCTGCTGTTCACCATCGCCAGCTGGTACCTGCTGAACGGGATCGGCATCGCGTACGCCGGTGTCTCGTTCGTCATGGTCATCGTGATGACCGCGTTCGAGCTCTTCATCCAGGCTGTCCAGGCCTACGTCTTCGTGCTCCTGGCTTGCAGCTTCCTGCAGGGCGCGCTCGCCGAGCACCACTGAGCGCGACCCGCTCCAAGCAATCCCCCCAGTCGTCCGGTGGCCAACCCCCACCGGTCCGTGAAAGAGAAGGAAGAACTGGCATGTCCCAGACCCTTGCTGCCGTCACCGGTTCCCTCAGCTCCGTGGGCTACGGCCTCGCGGCCATCGGCCCCGGCGTCGGCGTCGGCATCATCTTCGGTAACGGCACCCAGGCGCTCGCCCGTCAGCCCGAAGCTGCCGGTCTGATCCGCGCCAACCAGATCCTCGGCTTCGCCTTCTGTGAGGCGCTCGCCCTCATCGGTCTGGTCATGCCGTTCGTCTACAGCTGACGAACCCCACGACTAGTCCGAATCGACGAAAGGCACTGATGTGAACCTCCTGGTTCTCGCGGCCGAGGAGCCGGGTAACCCCCTCGTCCCGCCGATCCCCGAGCTCGTCATCGGTCTGCTCGCCTTCGTCATCGTCTTCGGTTTCCTTGCGAAGAAGCTCCTCCCGAACATCAACAAGGTTCTGGAAGAGCGCCGCGAGGCGATCGAGGGCGGTATCGAGAAGGCGGAATCCGCCCAGACCGAGGCCCAGAGCGTCCTGGAGCAGTACAAGGCCCAGCTCGCCGAAGCCCGGCACGAGGCCGCGCGCCTGCGCCAGGAAGCGCTGGAGCAGGGCACTGCGCTCAAGGAAGAACTGCGCGCAGAGGGCCAGCGGCAGCGTGAGGAGATCATCGCTGCCGGCCACGCCCAGATCGCGGCGGACCGCAAGGCCGCCTCTCAGGCGCTGCGTCAGGACGTTGGCAAGCTCGCCACCGACCTGGCCGGAAAGCTCGTCGGCGAGTCCCTTGAGGACCACGCCCGGCAGAGCCGCACCATCGACCGTTTCCTCAGCGAGCTTGAGGAGAAGGCCGAGGCGGCCCGATGAACGGAGCGAGCCGCGAGGCGCTGGCCTCCGCGCGTGAGCGTCTCGACGCGCTGACGGACAACACGTCCGTCGACGCGGCGAAGCTCGCCGGTGAGCTGGCTGCCGTCACCGCGCTGCTCGACCGTGAGGTCTCGCTGCGTCGGGTCCTCACCGACCCGGCGCAGTCCGGCGAGGCCAAGGCCGAGCTGGCCGGTCGCCTGCTCGGCGGCCAGGTCGGCGGGGAAACTCTCGACCTGGTGTCCGGCATGGTCCGGTCGCGCTGGTCGCAGTCCCGCGACCTGGTGGACGCGCTGGAGGAGCTGGCGGCCACCGCCGACCTCACGGCGGCCCAGCAGGGTGGCGCGCTCGACAACGTCGAGGACGAGATCTTCCGCTTCGGCCGGATCGTCTCCTCGAACACCGAGCTGCGTGCCGCGCTGACCGACCGTGCGGCCACCGCCTCCGCCAAGAGCGAGCTGCTGCGCAGCCTGCTCGGCGGCAAGGCGAACGCTGTCACCGAGCGCCTGGTGATCCGTCTTGTCACGCAGCCGCGTGGACGTAGCCTGGAAGCGGGACTGGAGTCCCTTTCCACGCTCGCCGCCGAGCGCCGCAACCGCATGGTCGCCACCGTGACCAGCGCGGTTCCGCTCAGCGACGTGCAGCGGGCGCGTCTCGGCGCGGTGCTGGCCAAGCTGTACGGCCGACAGATGCACCTGAACCTCGACGTGGACCCCGAGGTCCTCGGCGGGATCTCGGTGCGAGTCGGCGACGAGGTCATCGACGGCACCATCGCGGACCGCCTCGCCGAGGCGTCGCGCCGCATGGCCGGCTGACCAGCCACCAATAGAACAGAAGCATTCCTAGCGGCCCGGTTGGGCCGTGCAGAACTTGCAGAAGATTCCTGGGGGTCGCCCCCAGACCCCTAAGAAGCTTCAGGCCCAACAAGGAGAGCAGGGAACCCAGATGGCGGAGCTCACGATCCGGCCGGAGGAGATCCGGGACGCACTGGAGAACTTTGTCCAGTCGTACCAGCCGGACGCGGCCTCGCGCGAGGAGGTCGGAACGGTCAGCGTTGCCGGCGACGGCATCGCGAAGGTGGAGGGTCTGCCCTCCGCCATGGCGAACGAGCTGCTGAAGTTCGAGGACGGCACCCTCGGTCTCGCCCTCAACCTCGAGGAGCGCGAGATCGGTGCGGTCGTCCTCGGCGAGTTCAGCGGTATCGAGGAGGGCCAGCCGGTGCAGCGCACCGGTGAGGTGCTCTCGGTCGGCGTCGGCGAGGGCTACCTCGGCCGCGTCGTCGACCCGCTCGGCAACCCGATCGACGGTCTCGGCGAGATCGCGACCGAAGGCCGTCGCGCCCTGGAGCTGCAGGCTCCGGGCGTCATGGTCCGTAAGTCGGTCCACGAGCCGATGCAGACCGGCTACAAGGCCATCGACGCCATGGTGCCCGTCGGCCGTGGCCAGCGTCAGCTGATCATCGGTGACCGTCAGACGGGTAAGACCGCTCTGGCCGTCGACACGATCATCAACCAGCGCGACAACTGGCGCTCGGGCGACGTGAACAAGCAGGTTCGCTGCATCTACGTCGCCATCGGCCAGAAGGGCTCGACCATCGCGTCCGTTCGCGGCGCCCTGGAAGACGCCGGCGCGCTCGAGTACACGACGATCGTCGCCGCCCCGGCGTCCGACCCGGCCGGCTTCAAGTACCTGGCGCCGTACACCGGTTCCGCCATCGGCCAGCACTGGATGTACGCCGGCAAGCACGTCCTGATCATCTTCGACGACCTGTCGAAGCAGGCCGACGCCTACCGCGCCGTGTCGCTGCTGCTGCGCCGCCCGCCGGGCCGCGAGGCCTACCCGGGTGACGTCTTCTACCTGCACTCCCGTCTGCTGGAGCGCTGCGCGAAGCTGTCCGACGACATGGGTGCCGGTTCGATGACCGGTCTGCCGATCGTCGAGACCAAGGCGAACGACGTGTCGGCGTTCATCCCGACCAACGTCATCTCCATCACCGACGGCCAGTGCTTCCTTGAGTCCGACCTGTTCAACGCGGGCCAGCGCCCGGCGCTGAACGTCGGTATCTCGGTCTCCCGCGTCGGTGGCTCCGCCCAGCACAAGGCCATGAAGCAGGTTTCCGGCCGTCTGCGCCTGGACCTGGCCCAGTACCGCGAGCTGGAGGCGTTCGCCGCCTTCGGTTCCGACCTGGACGCCGCGTCGAAGTCTTCGCTGGAGCGCGGCAAGCGTCTGGTCGAGCTGCTGAAGCAGGGCCAGTACCAGCCGATGCCCGTCGAGGAGCAGGTCGTCTCCGTCTGGGCCGGTACCACCGGCAAGATGGACGACGTCCCGGTCAACGACATCCGTCGCTTCGAGTCGGAGCTGCTGGAGCACCTGCGCCGCGAGCGCAAGGACCTCCTCACCTCCATCGCCGAGGGCGGCAAGATGTCGGACGACACCCTGACGTCGATCGCTGACGCCATCGCCGGCTTCAAGCGCCAGTTCGAGACCTCGGACGGCAAGCTCCTGGGCGAGGACGCACCGGCCGTCAACGTCTCCAAGTGACGACGGAAGGGACCTGACTCATGGGAGCGCAGCTCCGGGTCTACAAGCGTCGCATCCGTGCCATCACGGCGACCAAGAAGATCACCAAGGCGATGGAGATGATCGCCGCCTCGCGCATCGTCAAGGCGCAGCGCAAGGTGGCGGCGTCGATGCCGTACGCGACCGAGCTCACCCGTGCGGTGACCGCGGTGGCGACCGGCTCGAACACGAAGCACGCCCTGACCACCGAGGTCGAGGCGCCGACCCGTGCCGCGATTCTGCTCATCACGAGCGACCGCGGTCTGGCCGGCGGCTACTCCTCGAACGCCATCAAGCAGGCGGAGCGGCTCACCGAGCGGCTGCGCGCCGAGGGCAAGGACGTCGACGCCTACATCGTCGGCCGTAAGGGTCTGGCCTACTACGGCTTCCGCGAGCGCAAGGTCGCGGATTCGTGGACCGGCTTCACCGACAGCCCGGCCTACGCCGACGCCAAGCGCGTCGCCGGGCCGCTGATCGAGGCCATCCAGACGGAGACGGCCGAAGGCGGCGTCGACGAGCTGCACATCGTCTACACGGAATTCGTGTCGATGATGACGCAGAACCCGGTCGACGGCCGGATGCTGCCGCTCAGCCTTGACCAGGCTGCGGAGGAGACCGGTACGAAGGGCGAGATCCTTCCGCTGTTCGACTTCGAGCCGTCGGCGGAGGACGTCCTCGACGCCCTGCTGCCGCGCTACGTCGAGAGCCGCATCTACAACGCACTGCTGCAGTCGGCCGCTTCCGAGCACGCCGCCCGCCGCCGTGCGATGAAGTCGGCGACCGACAACGCCGGAGACCTCATCAAGAGCCTCTCCCGGCTTGCCAACGCGGCCCGCCAGGCCGAAATCACCCAGGAAATCAGCGAGATCGTCGGTGGCGCGAGCGCCATGGCTGACGCGACCGCGGGGAGTGACAAGTAATGACGACCACTGTTGAGACGGCCGCCGCCACGGGCCGCGTCGCCCGGGTCATCGGCCCGGTCGTCGACGTGGAGTTCCCCGTCGACGCCATGCCCGAGATCTACAACGCCCTCAAGGTCCAGGTCGCAGACCCGGCCGAGGACGGCAAGCTCAAGACCCTGACCCTCGAGGTCGCGCAGCACCTGGGTGACGGCCTCGTCCGTACCATCTCGATGCAGCCGACCGACGGTCTGGTCCGCCAGGCCGCGGTGACCAACACGGGCGAGGGCATCACCGTCCCCGTCGGTGACTTCACCAAGGGCAAGGTGTTCAACACCCTCGGTGAGGTGCTGAACTACCCGGAGGAGAACGCCAACGTCACCGAGCGCTGGCCGATCCACCGCAAGGCCCCTCGCTTCGACGAGCTCGAGTCGAAGACCGAGATGTTCGAGACCGGCGTCAAGGTCATCGACCTTCTCACCCCTTACGTCAAGGGTGGAAAGATCGGTCTGTTCGGTGGTGCCGGTGTCGGCAAGACCGTTCTGATCCAGGAAATGATCTACCGCGTCGCCAACAACCACGACGGTGTGTCGGTGTTCGCGGGCGTCGGTGAGCGTACCCGTGAGGGCAACGACCTCATCGAGGAAATGGCCGAGTCCGGCGTCATCGACAAGACGGCGCTTGTCTTCGGCCAGATGGACGAGCCCCCGGGCACCCGTCTGCGCGTCGCCCTTGCCGGTCTGACCATGGCGGAGTACTTCCGCGATGTGCAGAAGCAGGACGTGCTGTTCTTCATCGACAACATCTTCCGGTACACCCAGGCGGGTTCCGAGGTGTCGACCCTGCTCGGCCGTATGCCCTCCGCGGTGGGTTACCAGCCGAACCTGGCCGACGAGATGGGTCTCCTCCAGGAGCGCATCACCTCGACGCGTGGTCACTCGATCACCTCGATGCAGGCGATCTACGTCCCCGCGGACGACCTGACCGACCCGGCGCCGGCGACCACCTTCGCCCACCTCGACGCGACGACGGTTCTCTCCCGTCCGATCTCCGAGAAGGGCATCTACCCGGCCGTGGACCCGCTGGACTCGACGTCCCGCATCCTCGACCCGCGGTACATCGCGGCGGACCACTACGCCACGGCGATGCGCGTCAAGGGGATCCTGCAGAAGTACAAGGACCTCCAGGACATCATCGCGATCCTCGGTATCGACGAGCTGGGCGAGGAGGACAAGCTCGTTGTCCACCGTGCCCGTCGTGTCGAGCGCTTCCTGTCGCAGAACACCCACGTGGCGAAGCAGTTCACCGGCGTGGACGGTTCGGACGTTCCGCTCGACGAGTCGATCGTCGCCTTCAACGCGATCTGCGACGGCGACTACGACCACTTCCCCGAGCAGGCGTTCTTCCTGTGCGGTGGCATCGAGGACCTGAAGGCCAACGCCAAGGAGCTGGGCGTCTCCTGATCCGGCGCGCTCCTCACGGAGCGCATCCGGTTCGCACGTTCTGCGGAGAGGGGCGGGTGTGTCCCGTCCCTCTCCCCACGCCCATTAGAATTTGACCCAACACCCGGCCGACCCGCCGGGTGGTGACCCGAGGAGCCACCTTGGCTGCTGAGCTGCACGTCGAGCTGGTCGCGGCGGACCGCAATGTCTGGTCCGGCGAGGCCACCCTTGTTGTCGCCCGCACCACGTCCGGCGACATCGGCGTCATGCCCGGTCACCAGCCGCTTCTCGGTGTGCTGGAATCGGGCCCGGTGACCATCCGCACCAGTGACGGCAACACGGTCGTCGCCGCGGTGCACGGCGGTTTCATCTCGTTCGCGGACGACAAGCTGTCCCTGCTGGCCGAGATCGCCGAGCTCGCGGACGAGATCGACGTCCAGCGTGCGGAGCGGGCACTGGAGCGCGCGAAGTCGGAGGCCGATGCGGCCGCCGAGCGTCGCGCTGATGTCCGGCTGCGCGCCGTAACGGGCTGAACGCCCGTCGGAGTTTGATCGTTTGAGTCCCGGGGGGCGACCGCCGGGACTCGGCAGACCTCAGCCGCGGTCCGTGCTGGAATTTTCCAGACCGGGTCGCGGCTGAGGCGATGCAGGTCCGTTTTTTCTCATGTGTATTCGATCAGCGAGGAGGTCGGTGAAGATGCTCCTCGCTCTGCTTGTGAGCGGCCTGGTCGTAACCCTGGTGGTGATCGGGCTGTTTGTCTTCGGGCTGCGCCGCAGGCTCATCCAGCGGTCCGGCGGCACCTTCGACTGCAGCATGCGCTGGGGTGTGTCCGAGGAGCCCGACATCTCCGGCAAGGGCTGGGTGTACGGGGTCGCGCGCTACAGCGGTGACCGGATCGAGTGGTTCCGGGTGTTCTCGTACTCACCGCGCCCGCGGCGGCTGCTGGAGCGGTCCTCCATCGAGGTCGTCGCCCGCCGCGCCCCGGAGGGCGAGGAGGAGCTGGCCCTGCTCTCCGACGCCGTCGTGCTCGGCTGTCTCCACCGGGGGACCCGCCTGGAGCTGGCGATGAGCGAGGACGCGCTGACCGGTTTCCTCGCCTGGCTGGAGGCGGCGCCTCCCGGCCAACGGGTGAATGTGGCCTGAAGATCCTTGCCCGTTGACCGGGGGTTCCCCCGGACGAAGTCCGGGGGCGGGTGAATGCGGCCTGAGTCGGGACAGCGAGAAGCCGGGGAGACGGGGGCGGACCCGTCTCCCCGGCTTCGGTCTTTACTGCAGACCGGTGTGGATCGCGTTGGCGAGCTCACCGTTCGTGGTGTCGCCGCTGAACTCCCAGAAGAAGGCTCCCTTGAGGCCCTGCTGCTTGGCCCAGGTCATCTTCCCGGCGATCGTGGCGGGGGTGTCGTAGCTCCACCAGTTGCTGCCGCACTTGGCGTAGGCCGTGCCGGCGACGGTGCCGGTGGCCGGGCAGCTGGTCTTGAGCACCTTGTAGTCCTCGATGCCCTGCTCGTACGTGCCCGGCGCGGGTCCGGTGGCGGTGCCGCCGGGGGCCGCCTGGGTCACTCCGGTCCAGCCGCGGCCGTAGAAGCCGATGCCGAGGTTGAGCTTGGCGCCGGCGACGCCCTTGGCCTTGAGCTTGGCGATGGCGTCGGCCGAGTTGAAGCCGGCCTGCGGGATGCCCGCGTAGGAGGTGAGCGGGGAGTGCGGGGCCGTCGGACCCTGGGCCGCCCAGGCGCCGAAGAAGTCGTACGTCATGACGTTGTAGAAGTCGACGTACTGCGCGGCGCCGCCGTAGTCGGCCGCGTCGATCTTGCCGCCGCTGGAGGCGTCGGCGGTGATGGCCGCGGTGACCAGGTTGTTCGCGCCGAACTTGGCCCGGGTCGCCTGCACCAGGTTCTTGAAGGCGGCCGCTCCGCTGGTGTCGCAGGACAGGCCGCAGGCGTTCGGGTACTCCCAGTCCAGGTCGATGCCGTCGAAGACGTCGGCCCAGCGCGGGTCCTCGACGAGGTTGTAGCAGGACTGGGCGAAGGCGGTCGGGTTGGCGGCGGCCTGCGGGAAGCCGCCGGACCAGGTCCAGCCGCCGAAGGACCACAGGATCTTGATGTTCGGGTAGGCCTTCTTCAGCTTGCGCAGCTGGTTGAAGCTGCCGCGCAGCGGCTGGTCCCAGGTGTCGGCGACGCCGTCGACGCTCTGGTCGGCGGTGTAGGCCTTGTCGTAGTCGGCGTAGGCGTCACCGATGGTGCACTGGCCGTTCTGGACGTTGCCGAAGGCGTAGTTGATGTGGGTGATCTTGCCCGCGGTGCCGGAGGTGACCAGGTTCTTCACGTGGTAGTTGCGGCCGTAGACGCCCCAGTTGGTGAAGTAGCCGAGCTTGACCTTGCCGCCCGGGTCCGGGGGGATGACCCCGCCGGTCGTCGTCACCGTGGCCGAGCCGGAGGAGGGGCCGGTCTGGTCGATGGTGTCGCGGGCGGTGACGCTGTACGTGTACGTCGTGCCCTTGGTCAGGCCGGAGTCGGCGTAGCTGGTCCCGGTGACCGTGGCGATCCTGGCGGAGCCCCGGTAGACGTCGTAGTTCTTGACGCCCTTGTCGTCGGTGGCGGGGGTCCAGGTCAGGGTGAGCGAGGTGTCGGCGACGTTGCTCGCGGTGGGGGTGCCGGGAGTGGTGGGGGGAGTGTCGCCGGGCTGGGTGCCGCCGTCGCAGGAGGCGCCGTTGATCTTGCAGCCGCCGGGGGCGCCGCCGCCGGCGCCGTTGAAGCCGAAGCTGGCGGTCGCGCCGGGGGCGAGGGTGCCGTTCCAGCCCAGGTTCTTGGCGGTCCAGTGGGTGCCCGAGCCGGTGACGGTGGCGTCCCAGGCCGAGGTGACCGAGGTGCCCGCCGGGTAGTCCCACTCCACGGTCCAGCTGCTGAGGGTGGTGGTGCCGGTGTTCTTCACCACCCACTTGCCCTCGAAGCCGGAGCCCCAGTCGGAGACCTTGGTGTACGTCGCCGTCGCGGAGGCGGCTGCCTGGGCCGGGCCGGCCAGGGCGACGAGTCCGCTGACGGGCAGGGCGAGGGCGGCCACGACGGCCGCGACTCTGCTGAAGAACCGGGTGCGCCTGGTGCGGGGTGGGGATGCTGTGCTCAAGGGTGATCCTCCGTAGGTCCGTCGCGGTCGTGGGGGCCGACTGCGACATGGGGGTGGGACCTGCGCCGCCCGTGAGCACGCTTTGTCATGGCACGCTCACCACAGTGTTGCGGCGAGCGTAGAAAGGTCTGGACCAACCGTCAAGAGGTCCAGACCGGTGCGCGCCTGCGCGCCTATATCCCCAACTCCTGCGCCAGCACCGCCGCTTGGAGCCTGCTGCGCAGCTCCAGCTTGCCGAGCAGCCTGCTGACGTGCGTCTTGGCCGTCGCCTCCGCCATCTCCAGGCGCACGGCGATCTCCGCGTTCGACAGGCCCTCGCCCAGCGCACTCAGCACCTCCCGCTCCCGCCGCGTGAGGGAGGCGACCGCCGCGGCCCGCTCCGGCGCCGGGGCGGGCCGCGCCGGGCGGGGCGCCGCGAACTCCGCGATCAGCCGTCTGGTCACCGCCGGGGCGATCAGGCCCTCCCCGCGAGCGACGGTCCGTACCGCCTCGATCAGCTCCGCCGCGTCCGCGTTCTTCAGCAGGAAGCCCGCGGCCCCCGCCCGCAGCGCCCCGAAGACGTACTCGTCGAGGTCGAAGGTGGTCAGCACCAGGACGTCGGCGAGGCCCTCCGAGACCACCTGACGGGTCGCGGACACCCCGTCGAGCCGGGGCATCTGCACGTCCATGAGGACGAGATCCGGCCGTAGCTCCCGGGCCAGGCGCACCGCCTCCTCCCCGTCGCCCGCCTCGCCCACCACCTCCACGTCGCCCGCGCTGCGCAGGATGAGCACCAGCCCGGCCCGGACCGCGCCCTGATCCTCCGCCACCACCACCCGAATGGTCATGCCTCCACCGCCTTCTCCTCCGCGGGCAGTGTCGCCCGCACCTGCCACACCGCACCGGACCGCCCCGCCGTGAACTCCCCGCCCAGCAGCTCCGTCCGCTCCCGCATGCCGATCAGCCCGGCCCCCGATCCCGGGGCGCGGGGCCCCGGCCGGTCCCCGAAGGGCGAGTCCACCGCCACGGTCAGCAGCCCGTCGGTGTGCGCCACGCGGACCGTGACGGTGCCCGGGGCGGCGTGCTTGAGGGCGTTGGTCAGCGACTCCTGGACGATCCGGTACGCGGCCAGCTCCACGGGCGCCGCCGCCGGCTCCCCGGAGGTCCGGTCGTCGTGGAGCACGAACGTCAGCCCGCTCGCGGAGCCGTTGGTCCTGGCCTGCCCGAGCAGGGCGGCCAGGCCGTCCAGCGAGGGCACGGCGACCGGCTCCTTGTCGCCGCCGGCATCCCGCAGCAGCCCGATCAACCGACGCATTTCGGCCAGCCCCTGCACGCTGTTCTCGCGGATCACACCGAGCGCGTCCCGGCTCGTCGCGGCCGTGTCGATGGAGAGCGCGGCGGTGGAGTGGATGGCGATGGCGGAGAGGTGGTTGGCCACCATGTCGTGCAGCTCCCGGGCCATCCGGGCGCGCTCGGCCGCCACGGCCTGACTACGGTCCATCTCGGCCAGCAGCGCGGTCTGCTCGGCGCGCAGCCGGGCCGCCTCGGCGGCCTCGCGGTGGTTGCGCAGGGTGGCGCCGGTCAGGGCCGGGCCGAAGCTCACGATGCCGGTGATCGCACCGATCAGCAGGGCCTGCGGGGTGCGCAGCCAGGCCAGCGAGGCGATGGTGACCACGATGGTGATCAGGCCGGTGCTGACCGGGAGCCGCCGGGCCATGGCCGGTTTTCCGTACACGACGGCGGCGTACATCAGGTCGGTGAAGATCACGACGGTGGCGAGGCTGCCGACCGTGAACTGGTCGGCGACCACCCCGACGGTGCCGACGGCCAGGGTCAGATTGGGCTTGGTGCGGCGCAGCAGTTCCATCGCGCCGAGGGCCACGAGGGGGACCAGGGCCGCCCAGGCCGGCAGGGAGCCCCGGCCGGGGCTGCTGTAGACCCCGAGCGACCAGAAGGCCAGGCCGGCGGCCGTGCTGACCACCGCGAGGAAGACGTCGTCACGGTGGGGGCGCAGGCTCTTCTCGGTCACGTTCCCATCCAACAGGGTGCGCGGGCCCCGCACCTCGGCGGAGAGGCCGAGGTGCGGGTACATCGAACGATGCAGGCCCACATGGTCAATGGCGACGACGTATCGGGCCCGGCCGGACGGGAGTCTGGGAGGGAACGGAGAACCCGAGCGGACGGAGAGTCCCATGATCGTCGCGCTGATCATCGCCTGCGAGGTCGGCTTCTGGGTACTGCTGGCGGCCGGCCTGGCCCTGCGCTACCTCGCGAAGATGCCCAGGCTGGGGGCGGCGGTACTGCTGGGCGAGCCCCTGATGGAGCTGGTCCTGCTGGTGGTCACCACGCTCGACCTCAAGAACGGCGCCGAGCCGGACTGGAAGCACGGACTGGCCGCGCTCTACATCGGCTACACCGTCGCCTACGGCCACTACACGATCAAGTGGCTCGACGGGCACGCCGCGTACCGGCTGGCCGGGGGGCCGAAGCCGACGGGTCCCGGGTACGGCAAGGCGAGGGCCCGGCACGAGTGGAAGCTCTGGGTCCGTACGGTGATCGCCGCGGCCGTCGCCCTGGCCCTGCTGCAGGTGGCGATCTGGTACGTGGGCGACGCGGGCGACGTCAGCTCGCTCCAGGGCTGGCAGTCCGGCGCCCTGCGGGCGGTCGGGATCCACGCCCTGGTCGCCGCGGCGTACACGATCTGGCCGAGCAAGGCCCCGGCCGTCCCGGACGGCGCCGAGGAGCGGCCGCTCGCCGAGCGTTAGGGCGTGTCCTGCCGGTCGGGCCAGTGCCGGGCGGCGTCCGGCACTAGCGCTCGCCGCCCGGTACCCACAGAACGTCCCCGACCTCCTTGTTGGCCACCCGGGCCAGGATGAACAGGAGGTCGGAGAGCCGGTTCAGGTAGGTGGCGGTCAGCGGGTTCATCACCTCGCCGTGCACCTCCAGCGCCGCCCACGTCGCACGCTCGGCGCGCCGGACCACCGTGCAGGCCTGGTGCAGCAGGGCCGCTCCGGGGGTGCCGCCGGGGAGGATGAAGCTGCGCAGCTTCTCCACCTGCTCCAGGAAGTGGTCGCAGTCCGCCTCCAGCTTGTCCACGTAGAACTGCTCCACGCGCAGCGGCGGGTACTCCGGGTTCTCGACCACCGGGGTGCACAGGTCCGCGCCGACGTCGAACAGGTCGTTCTGCACGCGGACCAGAACCTTCACCACGTCCGCCGACAGCCCGCCGAGCGCGATCGCCGTCCCGATGGCCGCGTTGGCCTCGTTGGCGTCGGCGTACGCGGAGATCCGCAGGTCGGTCTTGGCGGTGCGGCTCATGTCGCCCAGGGCGGTCGTGCCCTTGTCGCCGGTACGGGTGTAGATGCGCGTGAGGTTCACCATGCGGCCAGGGTAGACGGGCCCGCGGGGAAAATTCCGGGCGAGGTCACTGCTGCCCGCGTAGGGTCCGGTGGGGCCCTGGCCCGGGAGGGAGCGGCGAAGTGGCCGACGTGTACTACATCTGGCGGCTGGCCGAGGCCGCCCAGCAGATCGATCTCCTGGCGGGCTTCCTCGCCACCCGGGACGCGGACGGCCCGGTCGCCCTCCGCGAGTCGGCCGAGTGCGCCGGGGCCGGGCGGGCGGCCGTGACCGCCGGGCGCCTGAAGGAGGCCCTCGACCGCATCGACGACCTGCGCGAACACGCCGCCCGCTGGGCCGGTCACCCGCACCACCCGGGCGAGCCGGCCGCCGCCGAGTGCGACGCGAGGGTGTGGGACTACGCCAAGGACATGCTGCGCACGGAGCTCCCGTCCGGGGAGGCGAAGGTCTCCACCGCGCGCCGGACCCTGGAGGAGATCCGCTTCCTGCAGCGGGAGATCTGCGCGCGCCCGGAGGCGGACGAACAGGCCCGGGCGGACGCCCACTACCTCGCGGGACGAGGCGCCATGGCCGTCGGACTCGGCCGCCTCGGCGCCGCGCGCAAGGAGCTGGGGCGGCTGCGCGTACTGGCCGAGAGGTACGCCGGGGACGAGGACGGGTGAACTGGACGGTGGGGGAGGGCTGCTGGGCCGTACCGGTGTGATGTCCGTCATCTGAGACGTGACGCGTGTTACTTCACGGTCACACCGCACCGCCCGGGCGCTAGTCTCCGCCGGAGTGGCTACGTGACTGTGCCGTAGGGAAACGAGGGGTGTGTAGTGGCTGGGAAGCTCGCCGTCATCGGTGCCGGACTCATGGGTTCCGGAATCGCGCAGGTCTCCGCTCAGGCGGGTTGGGACGTCGTACTCCGCGATGTCACCGAGGCCGCGCTGACCCGTGGCACGGACGGAATCAAGGCCTCCTACGACAGGTTCGTCTCCAAGGGCAAGCTGACGGCCGAGGACGCCGAGGCGGCGCTCGCGCGCATCACCACCACCACGGACCTCGACGCGGTCGCCGACGTCGACATCGTGGTGGAGGCGGCCTTCGAGAAGATCGAGATCAAGCACGAGATCTTCCGTGCCCTGGACAAGATCGTCCGCGAGGACGCGATCCTCGCCTCCAACACCTCCGCCATCCCGATCACGAAGATCGCGGCCGTGACGGAGCGTCCGGAGCGGGTCGTCGGCGCCCACTTCTTCTCGCCCGTCCCGATGATGCAGCTGTGCGAGCTCGTGCGCGGCTACAAGACGAGCGACGAAACCCTCGCCACCACCCGGGCGTTCGCCGAGTCCGTCGGCAAGACCTGCATCGTCGTCAACCGCGACGTCGCCGGCTTCGTGACGACCCGCCTGATCTCCGCGCTGGTCGTCGAGGCCGCCAAGCTGTACGAGTCGGGCGTGGCCTCCGCCGAGGACATCGACATCGCCTGCAAGCTCGGCTTCGGGCACGCGATGGGCCCCCTGGCCACCGCCGACCTCACGGGCGTCGACATCCTGCTGCACGCCACCAGCAACATCTACACCGAGTCCCAGGACGAGAAGTTCGCCCCGCCGGAGCTCATGCGCCGGATGGTGGACGCCGGGGACATCGGCCGCAAGAGCGGCCAGGGCTTCTACAAGCACTGAGGCCTGGCCCTGCCACGGAGCACCACCGTTCGAATGCCTTCACCCCACAGGGTGAATTAGGTATCGGTTCGCTCACGGTCGGCAACTTCCCTGCCCGTGCGGCAGTCAGTTGCAGTGAGAGTTGCCGACCACGGGCCAGTCGGACCATACGTACGCAGTACCGCCGGGAGTACACATGCACATCAGGGGCGACCACGCCGAACTCGCTGTCGGGGGCCGCCTCGACGTGCGCAGCGCGGCGGACGCCCGTACGGCCCTCCACTCCGCCCTCGACGACGGCCAGGGCGATCTCGTCCTCGATCTCACGGGGCTCGACTCCTGGGACGCGACCGGCCTCGGCGTGATCATGGGAGCGCACCGCCGGGCCGGCCGGACCGGCCGGCGTCTGGTCCTGCGCGGCGTGCCGCCGCAGATGCAGCGGCTGCTCGTCGCGACCCGGCTGCACCGGATCCTCGCGATCGAGGGCGGCCTGGAAGCCGAGTCCCTGCCCCGCGTCTGACCGGCAGGCCGCTGACCTCCGTATTCCCTGCGCAAACGTAACGGTCCGGTGGTGATCGCACCCCTGCGGTTTCCCGCACGACCGGCCACGGTCTAGGGTTCGGGCGGAAACCGGACCGGTAGCGACAGCGGGTGCGCGAAGGCCGGGCGGTACGACGGCGAGGCGCGCGGCCCGCGATCGGGGGACTGGGTCATGGACCGTACACAGGGGCAGACCGAGCAGCACGAGCAGCCTACGGGCGGCTCCGCGCCCGCGGCGCCCACAGCGCCCACCGCGGCCGCGACACCCGCGGCTGCCGGGCCCGCGCGGGTCGTCAGCCTGACCGCGGGCGAGTTCGCCCTCACCGTCAACCCGGTCGACGGCAGCGAGATCGAACCGCTGCGCCCCGGCACCGAGCCGGCCCGGCCCGCCAAGCGCGACGCGGCCGCCCGCGCGGCCCGCACCGCCGCCGCACGGCCGCCGGTCCTGCCGGGCCCCGCTGTCCCCGCCCGCCCCCTGCTGGAGCGCGAGGAGGAGCGGGAGCGGCTGGTGCGGCTGCTGGGCCGGGGCCGGTCCGTACGGCTGACCGGTCCCTCGGGATCCGGCCGCACCGCGCTGCTCGACGCGGTCGCCGACCGGTGCGCGGGCCTCGCGCCCGACGGCGTCGTACGGCTCAGCGGATACGGGCACCAGCAGCCCGGGGAACTGCTCCACGCCCTCTGCGCGACCGTGTACGAGGCCGAGCAGCAGCGCCCCGGACGGGCCGAGCTCCTGGCCCGCGTACGGGAGATAGGCGCCGTCGTCCTCCTGGACGACCTGGAGATGGGCGGGACCGCCCTCGACGAGCTGATGCGCGCCACCCCCGAATGCGCCTACCTGCTGGCCGCGACCCCGGACACCCGGGCCCCCTCCGACGACTCGCACATCGAGGATGTCTTCCTCGCCGGACTGGGCAAGGCCGACTGCCTGGAACTGCTGGAAGCGGGCGTCGGACGGCCGCTGACGGACGAGGAGACCGCCTGGGCGGGGGACCTGCGCTTCGCCTCCGAGGGGCTTCCCCTGCGCTTCGTACAGGCCGCCGCACTGCTGCGGCAGCGGGACGAGCTCAACCACAGCGACGAGGACGACGAGGAGGAGGAGCCCGGCGTCTTCGAGGAGCGCCCGCGCGACGCCGTGCACGTACCGCTGCCGACCCTCGCCGAAGGCGCCGCCCCGGCGGAGCTGCTGGCCTCGCGGGTCAGCGAGTCGGCGCGCGCGGCCCTGCGGATCGCGTGCGCGCTGGGCGGCGAACTGCCGCACCACGCGCACCTGCCCGCACTGGTGGGGGACACCCACGCCGACACGGCGGTGGCGGAGCTGCTGGCCTGCGGGCTGCTGACGCCCGTCGGGACGCGGTACCGGCTGGCGCCGGGCGTCGCGCGGCAGCTGGAGGAGGTCGGCTACGGGGACACCGCGTCGGAGGAGGCCCGTACGGCCGCCCGGCACTACGCCTGGTGGACCGGGCACGCCTCGGTGGTCCCGGCGCGGGTCGCGGCGGAGGCGGACGCGGTGCTGGCGGCACTGGCCGGTGCGGACGTGGTCGCGGCGGTGCTGCTCGCGCGCACGGCGGCTCCGGCGTTCGCGGCCTCGCTGCACTGGGAGGCCTGGGAGCGGGTGCTGCGCTCGGGAGCGGAGGCCGCGCGCAAGGCCGGGGAGGTCGCCGAGCAGGCGTACTTCCACCACGAACTCGGTGTGCTGGCCCTGTGCGAGGAGCGGCTGGACCGGGCGCGGGCCGAGCTGGAGACCTCGACCGGGCTGCGGGGCGCCCTCGCGGACAAGCGGGGCACGGTCGCGGGGCGGCGGGCGCTGGCGCTGGTCGTCGACCGGGAGACGGCGGGGGCGGCCGTGTCACCCCCGCTGCGGCTGGAGGCGCCTGCCGCCCCGGCGGCCTCTCCGGAGGCCGTGACGGTGGCCACCCCGGCCGCTCCGGCCCCCAAGGCAGCCCCCGTACCCAAGGCAGCCCCCGTACCCAAGGCGGCCCCGGCGGCCTCCGAGGCGCCCACGGCCAAGGTGGCCCCCGTGGCTCCCGGGGCCCGGGTCGCCCCCGTGGTCCCGGTCTCCGCCGAGGCGGTGACCCGGATGACCCCGGTCGTGCCGGTGACCGCCCGCTCGGAGACGCCCACGACGCTGTCCGAGGTCTTCGAGGACGCCTTCCCGCTGAATCCGAAGCCCGCCCCGCCCGCCGTGCCCCGGCCCGCCACCGCACCGGCCCCGGCCCCCGGCCGTCGCCGGCTCGTGCTGCTGGCCGGCGCGGGCGCGCTGACGGTGGTGGCGCTCGGCACCGTCGTGAGCCTCGCGCTGAGCTCCTCGGACACCGCGCCCCCGGCGCAGGGACCGGCGGTGTCCGCCACCCCCACGGTCACGGAGTCCGCCACGACGGCGGTCAACAGCGGGAACGATCCTGCACCGGAGCCGCCCGTATCGGCCCCGCCGGCGGAAACCTCGGAGCCCGGGCAGAGCGCCGCCCCGACCCCGGGCCGCAGTCCCGCCCGGACCCCGTCGCGCCGCCCGTCCCCGACACCGCCCAAGTCCCCGCCGGCGACGTCCGTTTCGCCGCCGCCGACGACGACGAGCGCGGAGCCCTCGCCCACCGCGACGGAGACCGCGGCCCCGTCGCCGACGACGACCACCACCCAGAGCGGTACGGGCGCGGCCGTCTCACCGGTCACGGACCGGTGAACGACAACGGCTCCGTCCCTCGGGACGGAGCCGTTGTGCGGGCAGGGGCGGAGGATCAGAACAGGCGGAGCTTGTCGTCCTCGATGCCGCGCAGCGCGTTGTAGTCCAGGACCACGCAGTCCATGCCGCGGTCCGTCGCCAGCACCTTCGCCTGCGGCTTGATCTCCTGGGCCGCGAAGATGCCCCGGACCGGGGCCAGGTGCGGGTCGCGGTTGAGGAGTTCGAGGTAGCGGGTCAGCTGCTCGACACCGTCGATCTCGCCGCGGCGCTTGATCTCCACGGCCACCGTCGCACCCGAGCCGTCCCGGCACAGGATGTCCACCGGGCCGATCGCCGTCATGTACTCGCGCCGGATCAGCGTGTAGCCCTCGCCCAGCGTTTCGATGCGGTCCGCCAGGAGCTCCTGGAGGTGTGCCTCGACGCCGTCCTTGATGAGCCCCGGGTCGGTGCCGAGCTCGTGGGAGGAGTCGTGGAGGACTTCCTCCATGGTGATGATGAGCTTCTCGCCCGCCTTGTTGATGACCGTCCAGATGTTGGCCTCATCGCCGCTCCCCTCCTTGAGGGTGCACGGCGGCGACATCCAGTTGAGCGGTTTGTACGCTCGGTCGTCCGCGTGGATCGAGACACTGCCGTCAGCCTTCACGAGGATCAGACGGGGTGCCGAGGGCAGATGGGCGGTGAGCCGGCCCGCGTAGTCGACGGAGCAGCGGGCAATGACGAGACGCATGGTCGGCAACGCTACTCGACGAGAAGGCCTTCACGCGATTCGCCCCTGAAAGCCCCGTTCGCCGATGGCGCGTTGTATGCGCATTCTCCTGGTGCGTCACCGATGGGACGCCTACCGTGGTGAGCGGGAGGTTGTCGAGCGTGCACTCTGCGTCGCGACCTCCTTCCCTGCCCGTAAGACTCCGGCAACCCAAACAGCCGGGGTCGCGAGAGGAGAACCCATGTCGCTCGACGTCTCACCGGCCCTACTCGAACAGGCCGAGCGAGGCGAGGTCGACGAAGCCGCTTTCGTCGACTGCGTCCGGACCTCCCTGCCCTTCGCCTGGGAGATGATCAGCTCGCTGGTGGCTCAGCTGAAGGTGGACGGCGGAGAGTTCGCCGACAACCAGACGCCGCCGCCGGACGAGCAGGCGCGGGGGCAGCTGCTGCGCGCCCTCGCGAGTGACGCGATACGCGGTGCGCTGCAGCGGCACTTCGGAGTGCGCCTGGCATTCCAGAACTGTCACCGGGTGGCGGTGTTCCCGCTGGATCCCTCGGTGGACGACCGGCTGGCCAAGTTCACTTCGATCCGCGGTCAGCTGCTCAACCAGTCGCCGGAGCTGCGCGACTGCTAGGCCCTGACGGCCGTGTCCTGGCCGCCTCTTTCGGATCATGCCGCCCGGGCGTGATCCGAAAGAAACGGCCCAGGTGGGGCCGACGGGCCGTCTCAGCCGAGGCGGGGAAGGACTTCGGCGCCGAGCCGGCGTACGTTCTCCTCCGTCGCGGCGAGATCGCCCGAGCCCTCCGTCAGGAGGGCGAAGCGCGTGATGCCCGTCCGTGCCGACGTGGCCGCCAGCCGGTCCGCCGCCACCTCCGGGGTACCCACCGGGTGCAGGTCGCACAACAGTTCCGTATAGGCGACCGGATCCCGCATCGCACGCTCCCGGCCGTCCACCGTCACATGCGCGTCGAGGCCCTGCTTGAGCCAGCCCGGCATCGCCTTCAGCAGGGTCTCGCGCGCGTCCGCCGTACGGTCCGCGATCTGGCACACCCCGGCGGAGACGTGCCCCGCGCCGGCCACGTGCTCGCGTGAGTGACCCGCCGCCAGCGCCGTGCTGCGCCACAGCGCGACCATCTCGGCCTTGCTGTCGTCCCCGCAGTGCATCCCGAGGAGCATCGGCAGCCCCCGCTCCGCGGCCATCCGTACCGATGCCGGCGAGGTGCAGGCCACGATGACCTCGGGCCCCGCCGCGTCCCCGTCCAGGGCCTCCGAGGGCCGCGGTACGACATCCACCTCGCGGAATCCGTACCGCTCGCCGGCGGCGCCCACCCGTGCCCGGGTCAGCCAGCGCCGCAGCAGGTCCAGGGCCTCCGGGAAGCCGTTCTCGTAACTGTCCAGGCCGCCCCCGAACACCTCCAGGTCGACCCACGGCCCGCCGCGGCCCACCCCGAGGGTGAACCGGCCGCCCGAGGTCACGTGCAGCAGGGCCGCCTGCTCCCCGAGCGCCACCGGGTGCGTGCTGGGCAGCACGCTCACCGCCGTGCCCACCCGCAGCCGCCGGGTCCGGCCCAGCAGCAGGGCCGCCAGGGTCACCGCCGACGGGCAGACCCCGTACGGCACGAAGTGGTGCTCGGCGAGCCAGACCGAGTCGAGCCCGGCCTCCTCGGCCACCTCGGCGGTCCGCACCGCCCGGTGCAGTGCCTCTCCCTGTCCCTGACCCGGGAACTGGGCCGCCAGTACAAACGCTCCTACGCGCATCGCCTTTAGCCTCCTCGCGGCTGACGCGGCCTCCCCCAGGTTGACCGGTTCTTCCTATGGCAACAACGTCTGACACGTGCCAAAGGCACGGGCTGACACGAAAGTTATTGGGATTGTCGGGCCATTCCTCTTCGCGCGGCCGCCTTCCTCGGCAACCCTGCGGGTACCCGGCCCGCTGCGCGTAGTCTGGGAGAAAGTCACTGCCGTCCGCCCATCCGTGAGGTATACGTGTCACCGCGCAACAACCGCCCCAGGGGCGGCGAGACCCCGGACGAACGCCCCAGCACCGGCCTCGACCGCTACGGGCTGGAGCGCACGGAGGAGTACCAGGGCGAGGACTGGAAGGTCCGGCACGTGGCCGGCGCGAGCGCGGCGGGCAAGCGCTACCGCTGCCCCGGCTGCGACCAGGAGATCCCCTCCGGCACCCCGCACCTGGTGGCCTGGCCCGAGTACGGCGGCGTGGACGACCGCCGGCACTGGCACAAGGCCTGCTGGAACGCGAAGGACCGCCGCACCTCGAAGGTGCAGCGGTCCCGCAACGCTCCCAGGTACTAGGCCTAGACGTCCCGGCGGCCGACGACCACGTACGAGCCGGCCACTGCGGTCCCGGTGACCAGCACGATCAGCGCCAGGTGCGCGAAGATGCTCGGAGACGGGCCGAGGTCGCCGCCCTCCGACAGGCCGAACAGCTGCATCATCGCCACCGGTACGTTGTGCCGCAGGATGAGCCGCCCGATGGGCTCGACGGCCACCCACATGCTGAGCATGCCCCCGATCACCGGCGGCAGCGTGACCAGGCCCAGCATCATGGCGATCGCCCCGGCCGAGTGCCGCACCAGCGCACCGATCGCGAGCGCGAGCACGCCGAGCAGGGTGACGTAGCCGCAGCCGAGCAGTGCCCCGAACCACTCGCCGGCCGCGTGCGGGCCGGACGCGGTGCCGCCGCGTACGACCGCCGCGGAGACCCCGACCACGAAGACCGACAGTGTGGTGGTGACGAAGGCCGTCATGCTGAAGACGAGGTACTTCGCGGTGAGCACCCGGTGCCGGTCGGGGGCGGCCGTGAAGGTGGTCCGCACCAGCCCGGTGCCGTGCTCCGAGCTGATGGTCAGCACGCCGAGGACGATCACCGCGAGCTGGCCGACCAGCAGGCCGATCAGGGCGGGCGTGGTGAAGTTGATCTGCGCGAAGTCCTCGTCCCCGGTCTGCGCGACGACGAGCAGGCCGACACCGACCACGATCAGCACGAGCGAGCCCAGCGTCCACAGGGTGGAGCGGAGCGAGACCAGTTTGGTCCACTCCGAGGCCAGGGCGTGCCCCAGGTGCGGCCGCGGCGTGGCCAGGGGGGAGCTGTAGCTCCCGGGCTGCTCCGCGGTCGTGGTCGTCGGGGTCATCGGGTGTCCTCGGGGGTGTGCGGGGTGGTGTTCCTGGTGGTGCTCGCGAGCTCGCCCGGCTTGCTGGGCATCAGGAACGGCTGCCCGCCCGCCCCGGGCGGCGGCGGAGCGTAGAAACCGTTCTGCGGGACCTCGGGGGCGGCCTCCGCCTCGTCCTCCCAGGCCGGGAGGGAGAGCGGCTCCGGCTCCCACAGCTCGGCCCGCGGGTCGTCGGTGGAGGTGTACTCGACCGTGGACTGGGTCATCCGCATGTACGCCTCCTCCAGCGAGGCCCGGTGCGGTGACAGCTCCCACAGCCGGACACCGGCCGCGTGCGCCAGGTCCGAGATCCGCGGCAGCTCCAGCCCGGTCACGCGGAGTGCTCCGTCGGGCTCCTGGAGGACCTGCCCGCCCGCCTTGGTGAGAGTCGTACCCAGCGTCTCCCGGCCATGACGATCAGTGTCGGCCGCGCGCACCCGAGCGAATCCGGCCGAGTTGTGCGCGATGAACTCCTGGGTTCCCATGTCGGCCAGCAGCCGCCCCCGGCCGATCACGATCAGGTGGTCGGCGGTCAGCGCCATCTCGCTCATCAGGTGCGAGGAGACCAGGACGGTGCGGCCCTCGGAGGCGAGGCGGCGCATGAGATTGCGGACCCAGAGGATGCCCTCGGGGTCGAGACCGTTGACCGGCTCGTCGAACAGGAGCACCTGCGGGTCGCCGAGCAGGGCGGTGGCGATGCCGAGCCGCTGGCCCATGCCGAGCGAGAAGCCCTTCGTACGCTGCCGGGCGGCGTCCTGGAGGCCGACCACGGCCAGCACCTCGTCCACCCGCTTCTCCGGGATCCCGGAGAGCTGGGCGATGGAGAGCAGGTGGGCCCGGGCCCGGCGGCCGCCGTGCACGGCCTTGGCATCGAGCAGGGCCCCGACGTGCCGCTGGGCGTTCGGCAGCTCCCGGAAGGGCCGGCCGTTGATCGTGACGTGGCCGGATGTGGGTCGGTCCAGGCCGACGATCATGCGCATGGTGGTGGACTTGCCGGAGCCGTTGGGCCCCAGGAATCCGGTGACGTGACCCGGCTTGACCTGGAAGGACAGCTGGTCGACGGCGGTCTTCGCGCCGTAGCGCTTGGTCAGGCCGACTGCCTCGATCATCTTGCTGCCCCTTACCAGGCCGGGACGACTTTCGCCCGCGTAAGGGTTAAGAGGATAACGAGGTTCCTGCGGTTCCGTCCCGGGCCGGATCCCTGAGGTGCCCCTGAGACCGACCCGGGCATCACCCGTAGTACTTCAGCAGGGGGCCGGCCGTCAGGCGTCCCTCTTCTTGAGGACGAGGTAGCCCCCGAGTACGGCTGCCAGCGTCCACAGGGTCATGATCCCGAGGCCGCCCCAGGGCCCGTACGGGGTGTCCGGGGAGTCCATTCCGTTCGGCACGACCTGCATGATCTTGGATCCGGCCTGATTGGGCAGGTACATGCCCACCTTTCGGGTCGCCTCGGCGATGGACAGGATGGCCGGGAGCACCAGGATGAAGGGGATCATGAGGCACATGGACAGGACCGAACTGCGCAGCAGTGCGGTCACTCCCATCGAGAGCAGGGCGAGCAGGGCCATGTAGAGGCCCGCGCCGACCACCGCCCGCAGCACGTTCTCCGCACCGATCCCGATACTGCGGTCGCCGAGCAGCGCCTGACCGAGGAAGAAGGAGAGGAAGCTGGTGAGGAGGCCGACCACCAGGGCCAGGGCGGTCGCCACCGTGAGCTTGCCGAGCAGGAAGTACTCGCGCCGGGGTACGGCGGCCAGCGAGGTGCGGATCATGCCGGTGCTGTACTCGGTACCGACCACCAGCGCCCCGAAGACGATCATCGCCAGCTGACCGAGGGTCATCCCGGCGAAGCTCGCCTGGGTGGGGTCGAAGGTGGCCTGCTGGGCCGGGGGCATGTCCTGGAAGCTCGCGTTGATGAACGCGCAGATCGCGGCGCTGACGCCGACGGTGACCACCAGCGAGACGATCAGCGTCCAGCTGGTGGAGGCGACCGTGCGGATCTTGGTCCACTCGGACTGCAGGACGGCGGTGAAGGCCATGCTCACTCACCGCCCTTGCGCGTCGCCTCGTAGCCGGCGCCCCAGGCGGGGACGTCGGCCGGCCGGGCCGGGTTGTCGGCAGCCATGCCCGGTGCGTGGGCGTGGTACTCGACCGAGTCCGCCGTCATGCGCATGAACGCTTCCTCCAGTGAAGCCCGTTGCGGGCTGAGCTCGTGCAGCACGATCTGGTGCTGGGCGGCCAGCTCGCCGAGCTGCTCCGCACTCACGCCGTCGATCTCCAGGGTGCCGGTGGCGGGAACGCTCACGGCGTTGATCCCGGCCTCGTGCAGGACGTCTTTCAGCCGCTCCTGCTGCGGCGAGCGCAGCCGGACGTAGCTGCGCGAGTTCTGCTGGATGAAATCGGCCATCGGCAGGTCTGCCAGCAGCTTTCCCTGTCCGATCACCACCAAATGATCTGCAGTCAGCGCCATTTCGCTCATCAGATGGGAGGAGACGAAGATCGTCCTCCCCTCCGCCGCCAGGCCCTTCATCAGATTGCGGATCCAGAGAATTCCCTCGGGATCCAGGCCGTTGACCGGCTCGTCGAACATCAGGATTTCCGGATCGCCCAGCAATGCGGAGGCGATTCCCAGCCGTTGGCTCATTCCGAGCGAAAATCCTTTGGACTTCTTCTTCGCCACGGCCGTCAGGCCGACCAGATCCAGTACCTCGTCGACCCGCTGCCGCGGGATGCTGTTCGACTGGGCGAGACAAAGAAGGTTGTTGTATGCACTTCGGCCACCGTGCATGGCCTTCGCGTCCAGCAGCGCCCCCACGTGCTTCAGCGGCTCCGGCAGGTCGCGGTAGTGCTTGCCGTAGACCCGGACCGTGCCGCTGGTCGGGTTGTCGAGGTCGAGCATCATGCGCATGGTCGTGGACTTGCCGGCACCGTTCGGACCGAGGAAGCCGGTCACCACCCCCGGTCTGACCTGGAAACTGAGGTGATCCACGGCGGTCGTCGCGCCGAATCGCTTGGTGAGGCCCTCAAGCTCGATCATGCGGCCACGCTAGAACGCCCGAGGGCCCTATGCCACCTCAAAAGATGACATAGGGCCCTCGATCGGGCACATGGGGCGTGGTGTGCCCCGCCCGTAGATGATCAGCGGCTCTGCTGCGCCGGCACGCCGCGGGTGACGGGCTCGTCGTCCACGATCGGGGTGGCCGCCGCGACGGCCGCACCGGTGAGCGTCGCCAGCATTTCGCGGACGTTGGTCAGCTGTGCGTTGATCGAGTCGCGGCGGTTGGTGAGCGCCGCCAGCTCGCGCTCGGACTCGCTGCGGATACGGTCCGCCTTGGCGTTGGCGTCGGCCACGATGTCCTCGGCCTGGCGCTGCGCGGTCTCCACGGTCTGGCGGGCCCGGCGCTCCGCGTCCGTACGCAGCTTCTCGGCCTCCAGGCGCAGCTGCTCGGCGCGGTGCTCGATCTCCGCGAGACGCTTCTCGGCCTTGGCCTGGCGGGAGGCCAGGTCGCGCTCGGACTGCTCACGGCGCTTGGCCAGGTTGGTCTCGAAGTCCGCGGCGGCCTGGGCGGCCTTCGCGCGGGTCTCCTCGAAGAGGGCGTCGGCCTCCTCGCGCTTGGAGGCCGCGTCCTTCTGGGCCTCGGCGCGCAGGGTCGACGCGTCGCCCTTGGCCTTCTCGACGATGCGGACGCCCTCGTCCTCCGCCTTCGTCTTGCGGTCGGCGGCGAACGACTCGGCGTCGTTGCGCACGGTCTGGGCAGCCGACTCGGCGAGCTCACGGTGCTGCTCGGCCGCGCGACGGGCCTCCTCGCGCAGGTCCTTCGCCTCCTCCTCGGCCAGCCGCAGGATCTTCTCGACCCGGGCGCCGAGGCCGGCGTACGACGGCTCGGCGTCGCTCACCTGGGCCTGGGCGTTCTGCGTCTCGAGGTGCAACTCCTCGATCCGCTTTTCCAGAGAGTTGATACGTCCAAGGGCGCTGTCGCGGTCGGAGACCAGCTTGGTAATGCGGTCGTCCACCTGACCACGGTCGTAACCACGCCGCACGAGCTCGAAGCCGAAGGGGGAGGAAGTGTCGCTCATGGGGTTCCTGTCGAATGAGACCGATGAGGTGCTACGTGAGGTGTTAGGGGAATCCTAGGCGCCCAGGCGGCGTGTCATCGAGTCAATCCGCGTTTGATCTGGACAATGACACCCCTTTTGAGTGGCAAGGCAGCAGAATGCTTGTCACTCGTTCGCCTGAACCTTCATCAGGTGCACACACCCCGGAGCATTTGGCTACCCCTCCGACGCCTTGCCACCCGAACGAGTGGATCCCGCAGTCACTCCGGCCTTCACTCCCCCCGCACCCTGGCCGCCGACCGCCGGCTTTCCGCCGCTCGAAGGCGCCTCGAATGATTCCAACGCCTCAAGAACGTCCTGGACACGGGAGATCTCCGCCTGAATGTCCTCGCGACGGCGCACCAGGACCTCCAGCTCACGGCGGCCCTCCTCGACCAGCTGCTCCGCCTCCGCCTTGGCCTGCGCGAGCGCGCTCTCGGCCTCCCGGGCCAGCTCCGCCTTCTTCTGCTCGGCCTCCTTGAGGAGCGCCTCCGCCTTGCGGACCGCCGCGATGCGCACCTTGCCCGCCTCGCTGCTCGCGTCCGACACCAGCTCCTTGGCCTTCGCCTCGGCCTCGACGCTCTGCTCCGTGGCGGCGCGCACCAGCTTGTCCACGCGTTCGCCGGCCGACTTCATCTGTTCGGCCGACTCCCGGCGGGCCCGCTCGTGCAGCTCCTCGACCTCGCCCTCGACGCGGCCGCGCAGCTCCTCCGCCCGTTCCCTTATGGCAGCCGCGTCCGTGCGCGCGCCGACCAGCAGCTCGTCCGCGTCCGTACGGGCCTTCTCCACCAGGGAGTTGCCCTCGACGGTCGCCTCGGAGGTGATCCGCACGGCCTCCTTGCGGGCCGCGTCGACCATCGCGTCGGCCTGCTCCTCGGCCGCCGTGGTGGCGGCGAGGGCCTGCTTCTGCGCATCGGCCGTGAGCTTCTCGGCTTCCGCCGAGGCCTCCGTGATGAGCCGGTCGACCTGCTCCGCGGCCTCGCTGCGGCGCTTGTTGGCCGCCTCGCGGGCCTCGTCGAGCAGTCGCTCGGACTCGGTACGGGCCGCGCCGCGGGTGCGCTCCGCCTCGGCCGCCGCCTGCGCCTTGACCCGCTCGGCCTCCGACCGGGTGCGGGTCGCGTGCTCCTGCGCCGAGGACAGCGCCTCCGACGCGTCCGCGCGCAGCCGCTCGGCCTCGGCGGCCGCCTCGCCGACCGTGCGCTCGTTGTCCTTGCGGGTCTGCTCGGTGAGCTTCTCCGTCTCGGAGACGGCCTCGGTGACGAGCCGGTCCGCCTGCTCGGCCGCCTCGGTACGCAGCCGGTTCGCCTCGGCGCGCGCCTCGTCCAGCGTCTGCTCGGCGTCGCGCTCGGCGCCCGCCAGGGTCTCGTTCGCCGCGACCGTGACCCGGTCCGCCTCCGCGGTGGCCTCGCCGATGATCCGGCCGCCCTCCGCGCGGGCTTCGTCCAGCACCCGGGCCGCCTCGGCGCGCACCCGGTCGGCCTCCGCCGCGGCTTCGCCGACGGTGGCCTGGTTGGCCACACGGGTCTCGTCGATCAGACGGTCGCCCTCGGCACGCGAGTCGACCATGATCCGCGCGGCGTCGCGCTCGGCGCTCGCCAGCGTCTCGGCAGCCTGCGCCTTGAGCCGGACCGCCGCGGTGGTGAGCCGCTCGGCCTCCAGCGTCGCCTCGCCGACCGTGGCCGCGTTCGCGGCGCGGGTCTCGTCGGTGAGCCGGTCGGCCTCCGCCGCGGCCTCGGAGATGAGCCGGTCGACCTGCTCCGCGGCCTCGGTACGCAGCCGGTTGCCGTCGGCCCGTGCCTCGTCCAGGGTGTTCGCGGCCTCGGTGCGGGTGGCCTCGGCGGCCTCGGCCGCCTCGGCGGTGACCCGCGCGGCCTCCGCCTCGGCGTCGCCGACGGTGGCCGCGTTCGCGGCGCGGGTCTCCTCGGTGAGCCGCTCGGCCTCCGCCGCCGCCTCGGCGGTGATCCGGGCCCCCTCGGCGCGGGCGGACTCCAGGGACTCCGCCGCCTCGCCGCGGATGCGGTTCGCGTCGTTCCGGGCGTCGGCCCGGGTACGCGCCGCGTCCCGCTCGGAGGCGGCCAGCGCGTCCGTGGCCTCCGTACGCACCCGCTGCGCGTACTCGGCGGTGTCGCTGCGCAGCTGCTCCGCCTCGGCGATGGCCTCGCCGACCGTACGCTCCGCCAGTGCCTTCGCCGCGTCCGTCTCGGCCCGCGCCTCGCTGCGGACCCGGTTGGCGTCCTCGGTGGCCCGCTCCCGTTCCGCGTAGGCGTCCGCACGGACCCGGCCGGCCTCTTCCTCGGCCTCCGTCTTCGTACGCTCCGCCGCGTGCTCGGCGGCGTTGCGCAGCCCGGCGATCTCCTCCTCGGCCTGCTCGTGCAGCCCGGCCACGGAGTCCCGTACCTGCTGTGCGGTGGCCTCCGCCGCCGACACGACCTCCGACGCGCGCCGCTCGGCCTCCTCGGTCAGCCAGACCGCCTCGGCCTGCGCCTCCTCGGAGCGCTTGCGGGCCTGCGCCAGCAGTTCCTCGCTCTGCTCGCGGGCCTGGGCCCGCTCGTTGTCCGCGTCGGTCCGCGCCGACGCCAGGGTCTCCTCGGACTCCCGGCGGCGCCGGGCGGCCTCCTCCTGCGCGGCGGCCAGCGCCTCCGCGGCCTCCTCGGCGACCCGCTCTGCGGCGGCCTTCGCCTCCGCGCGCAGCCGGTCCGCGGTCTCCTGGGCCTCGGAGCGCACCCGCTCCGCCTCGGCCTCGGCCTCACCGCGCAGCCGCACGGCGGACTGCTCGGCCTCGGCGCGCACCCGGCCGGCGTCCTGCGCCGCGTCGGTGCTCAGCTGGTCGGCCTCGGCCTCCGCCTGCGTCTGCAGGGTGCGGATCCGCTCCGCCGACTCGGCGCGCAGCCGGTCGTTCTCCTCCGTGGTCTCCCGGCGGATGTTCTCCGCCGCACCGCGGGCGTCACGCAGCGTCTGCTCGGCCGTCGTCAGCCGGGTCTCGGCCTCCGTGTGCAGCCGTACGAGCTCCTCGTCGGCCTCCGCCCGCTTGGCGGCCAGCGCCTGCTCGGTCTCCTGGCGCCGGGCGACCGCCGCCGCGTCCGCCTCGGCCCGTACGCCCTCGGCCTGCTCCTCGGCCTCGGCGCGCAGCCGCTCGGCCTCGGCGCGGGTCCGCTCCAGGGTCTCCTCGGCCTGCTTGCGCAGCGTGCCGGCCCGTTCCACGGCCTCGGCGCGCACCCGCTCGCTCTCGGCGGTCGCGCCGCCGCGCAGCTCGTCCGCGTCCGCCTTGGCCTTGCCGAGCAGCTCCTCGGCGGTCCGGGCCGCCTCCTCGATCTGCTGGACGGCCTCGCGGCGGGCCTCGCCGCGGATCCGCTCGCCCTCGGCGACGGCCTCGGCGCGCAGCTGCTCGGCCTCGCCGCGCAGCCGCCGGGCCTCCGACTGGAGCTCGACCGTGCGGGCCCGGTACTCCTCGGTGTCGTCCTTCGCCGCGCCCTTGAGCTCGTCGGCCGTGGCCGCCGCCTGCAGGCGCAGCCGGTCGGCCTCGGTCTCGGCCTCGCGGCGGATCCGCTCGGCCTCCTCGGACGCGGCCCGGGTGGTGGCCCGGGCGTCCTCCGAGGCCTTGTTCAGTACGTCCTCGGCGGTGCGGGCGGCCTTCGCCAGCTGCGCCGCCATGTCCTCGGCCGCGGCCGTACGGGCCTGCTCGCCGACCTCGGTGCGCTGCCGCTCGGCGTCCGCGCGGGCGTCGGCCAGGACCTGCTCGGCCTCCGCCTTGAGGGCCTCGGCCTCCTTGGTGGCCTCGCCGACCAGCCGGGCGACCTGCTCCTTGGCGGTGCGGGTGCGCTGCTCGTTGACGGACTCCGCCGACGTCAGCTGCCGGGTGGCGCTCTCCTTCGCCTCCGAGAGGAGCTTCTCCGCCTCGGTACGGGCCTCGCGCAGCGCGGAATCCGCTTCCTGCACGCGGGATTCGGCCAGCCGGCCCAGATCCAGGGTCTGCTGGCGGGTGTGCTCGGCCTCGGCGGTGGTGGTGGAGCGCAGCCGCTCCGCGTGCTCGCTGGCCTCCTGGGCCTGCGAGGAGGCGGCGGTCAGCAGCCGCTCGGCCTCCTTGCGGGCACGCAGCAGGGTGGCCTCGGCCTCCCCGCGGGCGGCCTCCGCGTCCGCGGCCATCCGGCGCCGGGTCTCCTCGGCGACCCGGGCGGCTTCGGCGCGGGCGGCGTTCAGGGACTGCTCGGCCTCGGCGCGGGACTCCTCCATGAGGCGGCGCGCCTGGGCCTCGGTACGGGCGCGCAACTGCTCGGCCCAGGCCACGTTCTCGTTGACGTGGGCCTCGACGGTCTGGCGCCGCTCGCCCAGCTCCTGGTCCAGGCGCTGGCGGCGGTTGACGGCCTCGGCGTGCAGCTCGGCCTGCAGCCGCGCCTGGTGCTCGGCGTGCTCCTGGAGGATGCGCTGGGTCTGGGCCCGGGCTTCACGAAGTTCGCGCTCGGCGTCCGAGCGCATCTGGTCGGCCTGGATCTGGGCATTGCGGAGCAGCTGCTCCGCCTGGTATCCCATGTCCGCGCCGTCGTAGGCGGGGCGGGACGCCAGAGCGCGCCGTACCTCGTGCAGCTTGGCGCGCAGCACCTCGACCTGGTATCCCAGGTCCTCGGCGTGCTGGACGGCCTTCCCGCGCTCCTTCTTCAGCCGCTCCATCTCGGCTTCGAAGCGCGAGAGATGGTCGGCTTCGGCCTGATGGCTCTCCTGGCTTTCGTAGCCCCGCACAGCGCGGTCCCATCCGTCCCCTGGTCGCAAGCTCACTCCCAATGAGCATCGCTCGCCCGCTGAACGACGCCCCCGGGGGAATGGTGTCAGATACCGGCAGGGGTCACAGGCCCCGACCCCGTTTCCGCACCGAACCCCGGCCGAGCCATGGCCACTCTACCGGCCGGGGAATCGGGCCATCAGTAGTCCATCAGTGCTCGGGGTTCGAGGTGACCAGTTCGGTGAGAACGCCGTGGCAGTCCTTGGGGTGCAGGAAGGTGATGGAGGAGCCCATGGAACCGGTGCGGGGCTGGTCGTAGAGGACGCGGACGCCCTTGCCGCGGATGGCCTCGGAGTCCCCCTGGACGTCCTCGGTGCCGAAGGCGATGTGGTGGACGCCCTCGCCGTTCTTGGCCAGCCATTTGCCGACGGCGGAGTCCTCGCGGGTGGGCTCCAGGAGCTGGAGGTACGAGGCGCCGCCGTCGGACGTCTCGTTGATCTTCAACATGGCCTCGCGGACCCCCTGCTCCTCGTTGACCTCGGAGTGGAACACCTCGAAGCCGTACGTGGCACGGTAGAACTCGACAGTCTTGTCCAGGTCGAAGCAGGCGATCCCGATGTGGTCGATTCTTGTCAGCATGGTGACAGTGCACTCCTGAAGGGGGTGGTCACGCAACGTGCGCGCGATCACACCGGCAGCCCGGTGACCGCTGCGGTACCGCCCAGTACATTCACGTAAACCCTCGTTCACTCCTCATCCAAGGGGCTGTGCCTCATGTCCGGATCGAACAACACCACTTCTGTGATCGTCGCCGGGGCCCGCACGCCCATGGGGCGGCTGCTCGGCTCGCTGAAGTCCTTCTCGGGTGCCGACCTCGGCGGCTTCGCCATCAAGTCCGCGCTGGACCGGGCCGGGATCTCCGGCGACCAGGTGCAGTACGTGATCATGGGCCAGGTGCTGCAGGCCGGTGCGGGCCAGATCCCCGCCCGCCAGGCGGCGGTCAAGGCCGGCATCCCGATGAACGTGCCCGCGCTCACGATCAACAAGGTGTGCCTCTCGGGCCTGGACGCGATCGCGCTGGCCGACCAGCTGATCCGCGCCGGGGAGTTCGACATCGTGGTCGCGGGTGGCCAGGAGTCCATGACCAACGCCCCGCACCTGCTGCCCAAGTCGCGCGAGGGCTTCAAGTACGGCGCCATCGAGATGCTGGACGCGATGGCCTACGACGGCCTCACCGACGCCTTCGAGAACATCGCGATGGGCGAGTCCACCGAGAAGCACAACACCCGCCTGGGCATCGAGCGCGCCCCGCAGGACGAATTCGCCGCTTCCTCGCACCAGCGGGCCGCGGCCGCGCAGAAGAACGGCGTCTTCGAGGCCGAGATCGTCCCCGTGGAGATCCCGCAGCGCAAGGGCGACCCGGTGATCTTCTCGACCGACGAGGGCATCCGCCCCGAGACCACGGTGGAGTCCCTCGGCAGGCTGCGTCCGGCCTTCGCCAAGGACGGCACCATCACCGCCGGCACCTCCTCCCAGATCAGCGACGGCGCCGCCGCCGTGGTCGTGATGAGCAAGGCGAAGGCGGAGGAGCTCGGCCTGGAGTGGATCGCCGAGATCGGCGCCCACGGCAACGTGGCCGGCCCCGACAACTCGCTCCAGTCGCAGCCGTCGAACGCGATCCTGCACGCCCTGAAGAAGGAGGGCCTGGAGGTCTCCGACCTGGACCTCATCGAGATCAACGAGGCCTTCGCGGCGGTCGCCGTGCAGTCAATGAAGGACCTCGGCGTGACGCCGGAAAAGGTGAACGTCAACGGTGGCGCCATTGCCCTGGGGCACCCGATCGGCATGTCCGGAGCCCGTGTGGTGCTGCACCTGGCGCTGGAGCTGAAGCGCCGTGGCGGCGGCGTCGGCGCGGCCGCGCTGTGCGGCGGCGGCGGCCAGGGCGACGCTCTGATCGTCCGCGTCGCCAAGTAGGCGGCGCCAGGCCGCCGGCCCCGACGCGGGGGCCGGCGGCCCCCTTCCCCGGGCCTGGCGGCCCTCAGGCATCCCGTACGAGAACCGAGGAGCGCAGCACAGATGACGGCGGTGGACGTCCCCCAGCTGGTGGCCCAGGCCCGTGAGGGCCGGCCGAGAGCGGTGGCCCGGCTGATCTCGCTGGTCGAGGGGGCGTCCCCGCAGCTGCGCGAGGTGATGGCCGCGCTGGCCCCGCTGACGGGCGGTGCGTACGTGGTCGGGCTGACGGGGTCGCCCGGCGTCGGCAAGTCGACCTCGACCTCGGCGCTCGTGTCCGCGTACCGCAAGGCCGGCAAGCGGGTCGGCGTCCTCGCCGTCGACCCGTCCTCGCCCTTCTCGGGCGGGGCGCTGCTCGGCGACCGGGTGCGGATGTCGGACCACGCCTCGGACCCGGGGGTCTACATCCGCTCCATGGCCACCCGCGGCCACCTGGGCGGGCTCGCCTGGGCCGCCCCGCAGGCGATCCGGGTGCTGGACGCGGCCGGCTGCGAGGTGATCCTGGTCGAGACGGTCGGGGTCGGGCAGTCGGAGGTCGAGATCGCCTCCCAGGCCGACACCTCGGTGGTGATGCTGGCCCCCGGGATGGGGGACGGGATCCAGGCGGCCAAGGCGGGCATCCTGGAGATCGGCGACGTCTACGTGGTCAACAAGGCGGACCGGGACGGCGCGGACGCCACCGCCCGGGAGCTGAACCACATGCTGGGCCTGGGCGAGGCCCGGGGCCGGGACGACTGGCGGCCGCCGATCGTGAAGACGGTCGCGGCCCGTGGCCAGGGCATCGACGAGCTGGTCGAGGCGCTGGAGAAGCACCGGGCGTGGATGGACGAGCGCGGCGTGCTGGCCCAGCGCCGGGCGGCCCGGGCGGCCCGGGAGGTCGAGACGATCGCCGTGACGGCGCTGCGGGCGCGGATGGCGGACGTGCACGGTGACGCGCACCTCGACGCGCTGGCCGCCAGAGTGGCCGTGGGCGAGCTGGACCCGTACGCGGCGGCGGACGCGCTGCTGACGACGCTGACGGAGGCGTAGACCCGGTCCGGGCCCCGGCAGGGCGTGTGCGGCGCCGCTGCCCGGGCCCGGCCGGGTACGTCAGGAGTTCTGGTCCGAGTCCGAGTCCGAGTCCGAGTCGGTCTGTGCGGTGACCTTGCCGGTCGTGGGGTCGACGGAGGCGTTCCACGTCTTGCCGTCGGAGCCCCTGACCTCGACGTGCCAGTACGGGGCCTTTCCGTTGTCGCCGGAGTCCCATTCGACGGTCCACGCCGTGCCCGGGTGGGCGGCGACGGCGGCCTTGGCGGCCTGTGCCGCGGTGATCTTGGCCGCGATCAGCCCCTTGTGCTCGCCCGGGTTCTCGTCGGTGTCCACGTTCTCGCGGGTGACCTTGCCCGTGGCGGCGTCGACCTCCAGCTCGGCGTGGCCCTTGCCGTCCTTGGTGATCACGTCCACGTGCCAGACGTTGCCGTCCCGGTCGAGGGACTCGACCACACCCGGGTAGTTCTTGAGGGCGGCGGCGAGGGCCTGCTCGGCCGTGACGTCGGCCCGGGCGGCGGCCACGGGGACGGTTCCCGCCATGTCGGCGGACACCGCGGCGGCGGTCGCCACGGGGCCCGCGACCAGCAGGGCCACGGACGCGGCCGCTGAGACGAACACGTTGCGCTTCATGGGCTGGACCTCCTCAGGCCGGCCCGACGGACACACGGCCGGCAGCGAGCGTTCCCAGCCATTGTCGGGCCGACGGCCGTCCGGGGCGCGACGAGCCCGTGAGGCCCGCGCTGCCCGGACGGCTCCGGCCTCAGACCTTGCCGCGGTTGTCGCGCAGGTGCTCCGCGACCGGGGTCAGCGAGGCGCGCAGCGCCGCCAGTGCCTCCGGCGGCAGCAGGTCGATGAAGTGCCGGCGGACGGACGCCACGTGGTGCGGGGCGACCCGTCGCATCGTCTCCATGCCCTCGTCCGTGAGCACCGCGTACAGGCCGCGGCGGTCGGACTCGCAATTCACCCGGCGGACCAGGCCGGCCGTCTCCATGCGGGTGATCTGGTGCGACAGCCGGCTCTTGGACTGCAGCGTGGCGGTCGCGAGATCGCTCATCCGCATCCGGTGGTCCTGGGACTCCGAGAGGTTCACGAGGATCTCGTAGTCGTTGTTGGTGAGTCCGAAGGGCTGGAGATCCTTTTCCAGCTGGTGCATCAGCAGCCTGCTGACGTCCAGGTGGGTGCGCCAGGCGCACTGCTCGGCGTCGGTCAGCCAGGGGGTCCCCCCAGACGGGGTCTGGGGGAGCGCGGCCGTCTCGGTCTCCATGGTCTCCATGAATGAACTCTACCTAAAAAGTTGAATTGCGTACGAAAAATCTCAGGTCGGGCGGATCACAGTCCGAGGCGGCGCTGGAGATCACCCAGCTGTCCCGGCATACGCGGCACGCCGAGCTGCCCCATCGGACCCTGACCGGCCCCCGGCACGCCCTGTGCGTTGCCCGTGGCCGCCCCGGCACCGACCGTGCCGATCGCCTGCTCCGCCATCAGCATCTCCGACGACTGGAGCAGCACCGTCCCCGCACCGACGAACTCGAACTGGTGCTCCTCGCCCGAGCTGCCCCCGATGCCGGTCAGCGAACGCAGTCCGCCCATCACGCCCGTCATGTAGCCGTGGTCGTAGTGGTGGCATGGCGAGGGGCAGTCCGCCCAGCCCACCAGTGCCTGCGGGTCCACGCGCAGCGGCGGCTCCATGAACACCACCGGTCCGTTGGACGCCGCCACGAACTTCCCGGTTCCGATCAGCGTCAGGAAGCCCGGCACGATCGACTGCTTCAGGGCGAGCGAGGGCTGGTACGCGAGCAGGTTGCCCGACCGGATCGTCAGGTTGCCGTTGTCCAGGTCGTACGAGTTCACGTCGAAGGCCCGGTCGGCCAGCAGCATCTTGCCCGAGCCCTCGGCCACCACCCAGTCACTGGCGTGCAGCGGCGAGTGGAAGCTGGTGCGCAGCAGGCGGTCGAAGCGGCCGTTGCCGATGCCGTTGAACTCGATGTGCCCGTAGTACGAGATCATCTTGCCCTTCTGCAGGAACCACTGGCTCCCCTTGAGTTCCACGCAGAAGGTGTACGCGTTCACGTTGTCGTCGGAGGGCAGCGTGTACGGGTCGTGGACCGTCGGGCCGCCCGGTCCGCCGGTCACAGGGCCAAAGTTCACAGCTTCTCCTCGGAGGCCTGTACGTACACCGCGCCCTGGCCGGACAGCTCCAGCTGGAACGCCTCGCCCGAGCCGCGGCCCACCATGTCCCGCCAGCCGAGGGCGGTGGAGAGCTTGTTGCGCACGTCGCCGTGGTGGGCGACGTAGGCCTGCGGGTCCACGTGGATCGGGCGCTGGGGGGTGATCGGCAGTTCGATGACCCCGCCGTGGGCCATCACGGCGACGGAGCCGTGGCCCTTGAGGGTGGTGGTGAAGAGGCCCTGGCCGGTCACCTGGCCGCGGACCATGCCCATGACCCCGCCCTGGGAGCCCATGAACATCGTGCCCTGCTGGAGGGTGCCGTCGAAGGCGAGCAGCCGGTCGGCCTCGACGTAGAGGGTCTCGCCGGTCAGGTTGATGACCTGGATGTGGTGGCCGCCGTGGCCGAACATCACGGTGCCGCTGCCCTCGACCGCCATCAGCGGGGTCTGCTCGTTCGCCACCCGGCGCCCGATCATGCCCATGACCCCGCCCTGACCGCCGGTCAGGCTCGGGGTGAAGGAGACCTCGCCGCGGTACGCGAGCATGGCGCCGCGCTGGCTGTACATCTTCTGACCCGGGATCACCTGGGCCTCGACCATCTTCGAGTTGATCTCGCGGAACGGCATCAGATGTCGCCCCCGACGGTGTTGCGCTCGCTGGGCTGCACGTAGACCAGGCCCTCGCCCTCGAAGCGGATCTGGAACGCCTCGCCGGAGCCCTCGCCGATGAGTGTGCGGAAGTTCACACCGGACTGGAAGGACTGCTGGAGGTTGCCCGTGTGCGCGATGTACGCGCCGGGGTCGACGGACAGCGGGTACTGGGCGCTCACGCGCAGCACCACGGCCGGGCCGTCGGACATGATCGCGGCCTGGCCCGAGCCCTCGACGGTCGTGGTGAACAGGCCGTTGCCCGTCGTCGCGCCGCGCAGGCCGGTGAAGGTGGTGCCGGTGCGCAGACCGGCGTCGGTGCACAGCAGGTTGCTGGACTCGACGTAGAGCTTCTCACCGCGCAGGTTGACCAGGTTGATCTCGCTCGCGCGGTCGGCGAAGAAGCAGGTGCCGTGCCCCTGCACTTCCATCACTGTCATCTGTTCGCCGGTCAGCCGGCGGGTCACCATGCCGCGGAGGCCTTCGCCGCCGCCGGTCATCTTCTTGAAGGCCATCTGCCCGTCGTACGCGACCATGGAGCCGTTCTTCGCTTTCACGGCATCCCCGGTCAGGTCGACGGCCAGCACCTTGCTGCCTTGGAGTCGGAACTGAGCCACGGGGAGACGTTATCGGCACCGGGCGACCCCGAACAGGGCCCTGTGGACGATATATGCCACACCGGGGAGATATGGGGGCGACCGAGCCCCGCCCGCGGAGGCCGCGGAGCGGGAGGGGTCGGGTCAAGATCCCGTAAAGCGGCTGAGACACTGGGAAGGACCCTGGCCTCCACCCCGAAGGTTCCACGTGGACATCAAGACCGCCTCCGCTCTGCACCGGCTCCGCCTCGTCTCCGTTCCGGAGGCGCTGTCCTTCCCGGCCCTGCTGATCTTCGGTTCGCTGCTGAGCCGGGTCTCGGACATCGACTACCTGCTGATGCCGCTGGGCTTTCTGCACGCGATCCTGTTCATGATCTACGGGGTGCTGCTGCTGGACGTCTGGTACAAGGCGAAGTGGCCGTTCAAGAAGGTCGTGTTCTTCTTCGTCCTCTCCGTGGTGCCCCTGGGCGGCCTCTACGGCGACAAGCTGCTCAAGCGGGAAGAGGCGGACAGTGTGGTGGCGGCCCGCGTCGCGCGCGAGGCGGCCCAGGCATGATCGTCGCGTTCTCGGTGACCCCGCTGGGGGTCGGTGAAGAGGTCGGCGAGTACGTCGCCGACGCGGTCCGGGTGGTCCGCGAGTCCGGGCTGCCGAACCGCACCGACGCGATGTTCACGACCGTGGAAGGCGACTGGGACGCCGTCATGGACGTGGTCCGGCGCGCGGTGGCGGCCGTCGAGGAGCGGGCGCCGCGCGTCTCCTTCATCCTGAAGGCCGACATCCGCCCCGGGGTCCACGACGGGATCACCTCCAAGGTCGAGACGGTGGAGCGGCACCTGGCCGAGGGCTGAGCCGCCCCCACCGGCCCCACTTCCACCGGTATTTCCGAAAGCGCCCCCGGCCTGCAGGCCGGGGGCGCTTTCGCATGCCCGGGAGCCGGGCGGACATGGTTTGAGCGATCGCTCAACTTCCCCTAAGGTGCCGGTTGAGCGATCGCTCAATTCGTGAAACGGGGGGTGGGGATGGGTCTGTACGTCGAGACGCGGATCCGGGCCGGCATGGACGAGCTCTGGGAGCGCAGCCAGGATCCGGCGCAGCACCAGCGGTGGGACCTGCGGTTCACCTCCATCGGCTACCTCCCGCGCGCCGAGGGCGAGCCCCAGCGGTTCCGGTACGCGACCCGCGTGCTGCCGTTCCTCTCCGTCGACGGGACCGGGATCTCCGCCGGGGAACGCCACCGCGCCGACGGCACCCGGGTCTCCGCCCTGCGGTTCGCCTCGGAGCACCCGCTGTCGCTGCTCGCCGAGGGCAGCGGCTACTGGCGCTACGTCCCCGGCCCCGACGGGATCCGCTTCATCACCGGCTACGACTACCGCCCGCGCTGGGGACGCTTCGGGGCCCTCGCCGACCGGCTGGTCTTCCGCCCCCTCATGGGCTGGGCCACCGCCTGGTCCTTCGACCGGCTGCGGCTGTGGTGCGAGCGCGGGACCACCCCGGGCCGCGCCCTCGCCCGCGCGATCGGCGAGAGCGCTCTGCGCGTACTGCTGTCCGTGGCCGCCCTGCTGTACGCGCCGCTGCCGATCGCCCTGTTCGTCCTGGCCGCCGCCCTGCTGTCGCCCCCGCTGCCCGGCACCCCGGCCGCCCGCCGCTGCCTGCGCACCCCGCCCGGCCGCACCCCCGCCTCCGCGCCCCGCCTGCTGAGCACCCTGGAGCCGTCATGACCTCCATCTTCCGGGCCCACATGGGCGCCGACTTCGACCGTCTGCACCCGCGGATCCAGCGCCGCTTCTCGGTGGGGCTCACGAGCGGCGAGGGCTGCATCGGCCGCGGCACCATGGAGCGGATATGGCACGGCCCCGGTTATGTGAAGCCCTTCCTCCGGCTCGGCGGGATGCGCAACATCCTGGTGCCGCGCGAGGGGCGGAACGTCCCCTTCGTCATCGAGAACCTCCCCTACCTCGACTCCTTCGGGCGCGAGACCGTCACCTTCGTACGGACCTTCCAGCTGCCCGGCGGACCCCACCGCTTCGACGCCACGATGGTCCACAGCCCCGAGCGCGACTGCGTCCTCGACTACCTGGGCACCCACCAGCACCTCGCCAGCGACCTGCACATGAGCGCCGAGCCCGACGGCTCGCTGCTCATCCGCTCCGGCGAGCACCGCTTCCGCGAGGGCCCCGTCGACGTCCGCGTCCCCGACCTGATCGGCGGCGACGCCGAGGTCCGCGAGTCCTTCGACGACGCCACCGGCCGGTTCCGGATCCGGGTGCGGGTGGTCAACCGCCGCTTCGGGCCGCTCTTCGGCTACGAGGGCTCCTTCACCGCGCAGTACGTCGACGCCCGCGACCGGTGGGCGACCGGACTCTGCGGCGACCTGCGGCCGGTCCGCGAGGAGGTCCGGGCATGAGCGCCGCCACCAAGGAGAAGCTGCTCGAAGGGGCCCTGCGCACCCTGGCCGAGCAGGGCATCGCCAAGGCCTCCGCCCGCACCGTCGCGGCCACCGCCGGGGTGGGGCAGGGCCTGATCTTCTACCACTTCGGCTCCGTGGACGAGCTGCTCGCCGCGGCCTGCCGGTACGGCGCCGAGCAGCGCGTGGCCCGCTACCGCGACCGCCTCGCCGCCCTGGGCAGCCTCGCCGAACTGCTGGAGTTCGCCCGCGCCATGCACGAGGAGGAGCGGGCCGCCGGGAACGTCGCCCTGCTCGGGCAGCTGCTGGCCGCCGGGCAGACCTCGCCCGTCCTGGCCGCCGCCACCGCCGACGGGCTCGGACTGTGGATCGAGGAGCTGGAGAAGGTCCTCACCCGGCTGCTGGCGGCGACCCCGCTGGACGGGTACGCCGACCCGGCCGGGCTGGCCCTGGCCACGGCCGCCTCCTTCATCGGCATCGAGCTGTACGAAGGGGTCGACCCGCAGGGCGCCGGCAGCGCGCTCGCCGCACTGGAACAGCTCGCCGGACTGGCCACGATGCTGGAAGGTCTCGGCTCCCTGAGCCAGCGCGTGGTGCGGCACGGCCTGCGGCGCGGCACCCGCTGACCCGGGCCGCTCGGGGCGCGCCGCCCGAACCGCCCGCGCGCATCACCCGTACGGCCCTACGGTGCCCGACCTGAGGAAGGACCGCCCGGTCGGCCGATCCCCGTTCGACACCGGCGAGGTTGTCACCTTTCGTGTGTGTATAGGCCTCGGGATCGAGCACCGGGAGGGACCGTGGCGCCGGAAGGCTTCGACTACGAGACACACAGCCGCCTCGCCGGTCCGTTCGCGCAGCCGGCCCCCGGCCCCGACGGCGTCCACCGGGTGGAGTACCGCTCCCTGCTCTCGCGCGAGGAGGTCCGTACCCGAATACGGGCGATCGCCCTCATGACGCTCGCCCCGGTGGCCGCGGCCGGACTGCTGCTCTACCTGGTCTGGCCCACCCACTGGACCGTCCGGGAGGGTGCCGCCCGCTGGCTGATCGTCTGCGATGCCATGATGCTCTGCTCCATCGCGCTGATCATGCTGTTCACGCTGGTCAACGTGGTGTCGATCGCCCACGCCACGATGGTCGCCCGCGACCCCGTCCCCGTACCGGCCGAACCCGGCACCCGCGTCGCGTTCCTGACGACCTACGTCCCCGGCAAGGAGCCCCTCGCCATGGTGCGGGCCACCCTCCAGGGAGCGCGGCGCGTCCGCCACGACGGACCGCTGGACGTATGGCTGCTGGACGAGGGCGACGACCCCGAGGCCCGGGCCCTGTGCGCGAAGCTCGGCGTACGGCACTTCACCCGCAAGGGAGTGCCCGAGTGGAACACGGCGAAGGGCCCCCACCGGGCGAAGACCAAGCACGGCAACTACAACTCCTGGCTGGTGCGCCACGGCGACGACTACGAGTTCTTCGCCTCCGTCGACACCGACCACGTCCCGCTCGCGAACTACCTGGAGCGGATGCTCGGATTCTTCCGCGACCCCGACGTCGCCTTTGTCGTCGGCCCCCAGGTCTACGGCAACTACACCGAGGCCGTCACCAAGGCCGCCGAGTCCCAGCAGTACCTCTTCCACGCCCTGATCCAGCGCGCCGGCAACCGGTACGGCGCCCCCATGTTCGTCGGCACCAACAACACCGTACGAATCAGCGCCCTGCGGCAGATCGGCGGACTCTACGACTCCATCACCGAGGACATGGCCACCGGATTCGAGCTCCACCGCCGCAGGAACCCGGCCACGGGGCGGTTCTGGCGTTCCGTCTACACCCCCGACGTGCTGGCCGTCGGTGAGGGCCCCGCCTCCTGGACCGACCTCTTCACCCAGCAGCTGCGCTGGTCGCGGGGCACCTACGAGACCCTGTTCAAGCAGTACCGCAAGAGCCTCTTCACGATGCCCGCCGGGCGCCGGCTCAACTACACGCTCATGCTCGTCTACTACCCGATGACCGCCGTGAACTGGCTGCTCGGCATCCTCAGCTGCGCCCTCTTCCTGTGGTTCGGCGCCTCCGGCACCCAGGTCTCCTCCAAGGTCTGGCTGATGCTCTACGCCGACGCGGCCGCCCTCCAGGTGGGCCTCTACCTGTGGAACCGCCGCCACAACGTCTCGCCCCACGAACCGGCCGGCTCCGGCGGCGTCGCGGGCATGGCCCTGTCCGCGGTCTGCGCGCCCGTCTACCTCAGATCACTCGGCTCGGCGGTGCTGCGCACCGAGGGCCGTTTCGTCGTCACCCCCAAGGGCGGTGACGCCAGCCCCGACCGGCTGATGACCTTCCGCATCCACCTCTTCTGGGCCGCCGTCCTGATCGTCTCGCTGCTGGCCTCCGTCCGCTTCGACCACACCCACGTCGCCATGCGCGTCTGGGCGGTGCTGGCACTGGCCATCGCGCTCGCCCCGGTCGCCGTGTGGTGCGTGACGCGTCGCAGGCCGGGATCCGGGGGCGGGGCGGACGGAGGCTCCGAGCCGGGTGAGGAGCCGGCGTACGTCCGCGCGACAGGAGGGAACTGAGCATGGACTACCGGCCGTCGAAGAAGTTCAAGAAGACCGCCCTGGGCGCCGCCGCCGTGCTGGTGCTGGTCGCGCTCAACGCGCCCGCCGCCATCTCCTTCGCCGAGGACAAGTACCACGCGTACAAGATCGGGCAGACCAGCTACCGGATCCAGTACGGATCGTGGGGCCTGGTCGGGCTCCCCGAGGAGTACCGCGTCAACGCCATGCACGCGGCGCTGCTGCACACGGGCAAGGTGCTGCTCATCGCCGGCAGCGGCAACAACCAGAAGAACTTCGACAAGGGCACCTTCGAGACCGTCCTGTGGGACCCGGAGGACGACAGCTTCAAGAAGATCCCGACACCGGAGGACTTCTTCTGCGCCGGGCACAGCCAGCTGCCCGACGGGCGGCTGCTGGTGGCCGGCGGCACCGCCCGCTACGAGGTCCTCCACGGGAAGGTCACCCGGGCCGGCGGCCGGATGCGGGTCAAGAACGAGAACCCCGACAAGGCCGTCAAGCTGCGCAAGGGCACCCGGTTCCGCTCTCCGTCCGGGGTGGAGTACGAGGCGAAGTTCGACGTGATCGTGCCGAAGGCCAGGAAGAAGTTCGAGATCACCTACGGGCGCGGCGGGCAGGTCATGCCGTGGCGGACCACCGTGGCCGCCGCCGAGTCACGGGTCTTCGTGGAGGCGGTGAAGCCCGGCGCCGAGGGGCTGACGACGGAGGCCGCGCAGTACGAGGTGATCGGGCTGACCGGCAAGGACGCCGACAACGTCTACGGGCTCGCGGAACGGCTGAGCGCCGACAAACAGGACTTCCAGGGCATCAAGTCGGCGTACGAGTTCGACCCGAAGGCGGAGAAGTACCTGCGCGTCGACCCGATGAGCGACGCCCGCTGGTACCCGACGCTCGTGACCCTGCAGGACGGGCGGGTGCTCGCGGTCTCCGGGCTCAACGACGTGGGCGACGTGGTGCCCGGCGACAACGAGTACTACGACCCGCGGACGAAGAAGTGGTCGAAGGCCCCCTTCCACTACTTCCCGACCTATCCCGCGCTCTTCCTCATGCAGGGCGGCAAGCTCCTCTACACCGGCTCCAACGCGGGCTACGGCCCGAAGACCAAGGGGCGCGAGCCGGGTGTGTGGGACCTGGCGACCAACGAGTTCAAGAAGGTGGGCGGGCTCACGGAGCCGGACCGGCTGGAGACCTCCTCCTCGCTCCTGCTGGCACCCGCCCAGGACCAGCGGGTGATGGTCCTCGGCGGCGGCGGGGTCGGCGAGTCCAGGCTCTCGTCCAGCCGGACCGCGATCGTGGACCTGAAGGAGGAGAACCCGGTCTTCCGGTCCTCGGCGCGGCTGCCCCGCGCCACCCGCTACCTGAGCAGCGTGCTGCTGCCGGACGACTCGGTCTTCACCACGGGCGGCTCCGCCGACTACCGAGGCCGGGGCGCCAGCGACATCCACAAGGCGCAGTTCTACTACCCGCGCACCGACTCCTTCGCGGCCGCCGCCGACCCGACCGTGGGCCGCAACTACCACTCCGAGGCGCTGCTGCTGCCCGACGGGCGGGTGGCGACCTTCGGCTCGGACCCGCTCTTCGCCGACAAGGACAACACCAGGCTCGGCAAGTTCGAGCACCGGCTGGAGGTGTACTCGCCCCCGTACCTCTACCGGGACCCGGCCCGGCGGCCCGTCCTGGGCGACGGGCCCGAGGAGACCGACGCGGACGGACGGGCCACCTTCGCCGCCGCGCACCCGGAGCGGATCGAGCGGGCCCGCCTGATGCGGCCGAGCGCGGTCACGCACACCACGGACGTGGAGCAGCGCTCGATCGAGCTCGGGCTGACCCGGACGGACGACTCGGTCACGGTCGAGGTGCCGCAGGACCCGACGCTGGTGCCGCCTGGCTGGTACATGCTGTTCGTGACCGACGCCGCCGGGACGCCCTCGGTGGCGAAGTGGCTCCAGGTCAAGGCCCCGCGGCCGGCGGCACCGTAGGAGGTGTCCGGTCATTCCCTGGCGCGGCGGGCCAGCCCCAGGGCGTAGTCCGGCCACCAGGTGCCGGCCGACGGGCCGCCGCGGCAGGTGCCGTCGGACTCGCCGGGCCGCTTGACCCAGAGGTACGCGTCGACGAGCGGGTCGCCCGTCCGGTCGGTCGGCGGTGCCCCGAGGGCGCGGCCCGGCGGATTGCACCAGGCCTGGGCGCGGTTGCCGGGCAGCGGTCCGTCGCCGTTGCGGCTGGTGTCGATGACGAAGTGCTTGCCGCTGGTGCCCTTGGAGATCCTGGCGCCGTAGGCCCGGGCGGCCGCGTCGGGCTGGAAGTTGGAGACGTTGAGGGCGAAGCCGTCGGCGCGGTCCAGGCCCGCCTTGAAAAGGGGGTCGACCAGGTCCATCGGGTTGGGGATCCAGGCCGGGTTGCCGGCGTCCAGATAGACCTTGGTGTTGCGGTTCTTCTTCAGCCGGTCGACGGCCTCGGAGAGCAGCTGGTAGCGCTCGGCGTGGTGCTCGGGCCGGGTGCAGCCGTCGATGATGTGCGCGATGGCGTCCGGCTCCAGGACGACGACGGCCTTGGTGTCCTCGATGTTGTCGGCGAAGGCGCCGATCCAGCTGCGGTACGCCTGGGCGTCCGGGGCGCCGCCGGCCGAGTGCTGACCGCAGTCCCGGTAGGGGATGTTGTACGCGGCGAGCAGCAGGGTCCGCCCGGTGGCCCGGGCTCCCGCCCTGGCCCGGCGGATCTCGGGGCCGGGGTCGCCGCCGGGCCCCCACAGGGTGAGCGGGCGGTCCGCGATCCTGCGCAGCACCTGGGCGTCGCTGTTGCGGCCCGCCGCCTCCCAGGCGGCGACCTGCCGGGCGGCGTCGCTGTGCGGGTCCACCCAGAACGGGGACTCCTCGGCGGCGACGATGGGGGAGGGCGCCGCGGGCGTGGCGGCGGGGGTCCCCGGCTCGGGCGCGGGCTCGCCGCCGCAGGCGGGGGCCGCGGCGAGGAGCGCGAGGAGGCCGAGGACGGGGGCGGTGGTGCGAAAACGCGGCCTGCGAGCGGCGGGGGGCATCCGGCTTCCTCGGGACGAAGGGTCGGGCGGCGGAGCAAGATACCGGGATATGTTGACATGTCGGACAGTTGGCATGGCTGTGCGACACCGGGCGGCGGGGCCGAGCGGGATGGGCCCCGCCGGATGGGCCGAGCGGGATGGGCCCCGCCGGATGGGCCGAGCGGGATGGGCCCCGCCGGATGGGCCGAGCGGGCCGGGCTCAGTGGGCGGGGTCGCCCGTGGTGAGTGCGATCGCCAGCGGGGTGCGCTCGTAGCGGACCTGGTGGCCGTGGCGGGCGGAGATGAGCAGCCCCGCCGCCTGCAGGACCCCCAGGTGGGCCGAGACCGTGGACGGGGCCAGCCCGAGCCGGTGGGCCAGCGCCGTGGTGGAGGCCGGTTCCTCCAGCGCGCACAGCACCTCGGCCCGGGCCCGGCCCAGCAGCCGGGCGAGCGCGTCCGGGGTGTTCTCCTGGGCCGGGGTCCACAGGGCGCCGATGCCGCGGGCCGGGTAGACGATGGTGGGCTGCCAGGGCGGGTCGAAGCCGCCCGCGATCCCCGGCCAGATGAAGGCGCTCGGCATCAGGAGCAGCCCCTGGCCGCCCAGGACGCGCTCGTGGTGACTGGTGGGCCGCTCGATGGTCAGGGTGAGGGAGGCGGCGTCCCAGGCGAGGCCCGGGTGCAGCCCGTCGAAGAGGGCCTGGAGACCGCCGGCGGCGAGGCGGCGCGAGTGGAAGAGGATGTCCGCCTCCAGCAGGGCCCGCAGCCGCGGCCAGTGCGGCTCGATCAGCACGCTCCAAGCCCGCTCCATCAGGTCGGCCAGATCGCGCACGGCCCGGGCCGGATCGGCCAGCAGGGCCCGGCCCAGGTCGCTGTCGAGGGCACCGGGCGTACTGGCCAGCGACTTGCGGATGTCCTCGCGCGCCGCGGCCGGATCCGCCCCGCGGATCAGCGCGATCTCCTCGTCGAAGGAGACCCCGGGTCCGCTCGGCGGTGGGCCGATGAAGTCCGCATTGTGCCCGCGGTGCGGCATCAGCAGCCACAGCGGCCGCAGGTCCAGCCCGTCGGCGGCGGCGCGGATCTGCCGCAGCCAGGGCAGGTGGTAGCCCTGGCGTTCCGTGAGTTTCAGTACGCGGACCGCTTCCTGCGTCTCCCATGCGGGCGACAGCGCGAACCGGCACCGCAGCAGGTCCTCGTGCCCGAAGTAGTGGTGCAACCCCATCCCGGCGCTCCCTCCCCTTCCCCGAGACTGCCGCCGACGTAAGGACTCTGCCCCAACATTCGGCCACAGCCGAATCTCTGGGGTGCCGGCCCCGGGCCCGGGACGCTGGGCCCATGCCAGCCGACACCCAGGCGCCCGGGCGGTCCGCACCGCCACCGGGCTACCGCTCCGTGTTCCGGGTCCGTGAGTTCCGGACCGTCTTCGCCGCCCACCTGCTGTCCGTGCTCGGCGTGGTCGTCGCCGAGATCTCGCTGTCCGTCCTCGTCTACCGCACCACCGGCTCGCCCCTGATGAGCGCGCTCACCTTCGCGCTCGGCTTCCTCCCGTACGTCCTCGGCGGCACCCTGCTCGCCGGGATCGCCGACCGCCACCCCGCCCGCCGGGTGCTCGTCGCGTGCGACCTCGTCTGCGCGCTCTGCGCGGCCGCCATGGTGGCGCCGGGCACGCCCGTCGCCGTACTCCTCGTACTGCGCTGCGCGATGGCCTTCGTGGCGCCGCTGTTCCAGGGCACGCGCAACGCCTCCCTCTCCGACATCCTCGGCACCGGCGACGCCTTCGTCCTGGGCCGCTCGCTGCTGCGCATGGTGGCCCAGAGCGCCCAGCTCATCGGCTTCGGCCTCGGCGGGCTGCTGCTCACCGTGCTCGCGCCGCGCGCGGCCATCGCCCTCACCGCCGCCGGCTTCCTCGGCTCCGCGCTGCTGCTGCGGCTGGGCACGCGCAGCCGCCCCGCCCGCAGCAGCGCCCGTACCTCCCCGCTCGCCGGACTGCGCGCCGTCCTCGGCCGGCGCCGGCTGCGTGCGCTGATGCTGCTGTTCTGGCTGCCGCCCGTCTTCCTCGTCGTCCCCGAGGCGCTGCTCGCCCCGTACGCGGACGGCATCGGCGCCGGCACCGCCGCCCTCGGGCTGATGATGTGCGCCATGCCCGTCGGCACCATCGCCGGGGAGCTCTGGGCCGGCTCGGCCCTCACCGCCCGAACGCGATCGCGGATCGTGGTGCCGCTCGCCGCCGCCGGGCTGCTGCCGCTCCTGCTCTTCGCGGTCCGGCCGGGCCTGCCCGTGGTCCTCGCCGCCCTGCTGCTCGCCGGGCTGGCCCACGCCTACACCCTCGGGCTGGACCAGTGGTACGTCGAAGCCGTACCCGACGAGCTGCGCGGCCGGGCGATGACGCTGCTCAGCACCGGCCTGATGACCCTCCAGGGGGTCGGCATGGCCCTGGCCGGCCTCGCCGCCGAATTCCGCCCGGTGCACGAGGTCGTCACCGGCGCCGGGGTCCTCGGTACGGGGGTCGTCCTGCTGCTCCTGGCCGAACTCCGGGCCGCCGCCCGGCAGGAGGAACGACTGAGGGATGAGACGGCCCTCGCGGCGAAGTGACCTCCCGGTAGGGTCGGACGCGTGCCCAAGCCGCTCAGCCTTCCCTTCGACCCCATCGCCCGCGCCGACGAGCTCTGGCAGCAGCGCTGGGGACCCGTGCCCTCGATGGCCGCGATCACCTCGATCATGCGCGCGCACCAGATCCTGCTCGGCGAGGTCGACGCGGTCGTCAAGCCGTACGGGCTGACCTTCGCCCGGTACGAGGCGCTGGTGCTGCTCACCTTCTCCAAGGCCGGCGAACTGCCGATGTCCAAGATCGGCGAGCGGCTGATGGTCCACCCGACGTCGGTGACCAATACCGTGGACCGGCTGGTGAAGTCCGGACTGGTCGCCAAGCGGCCCAACCCGAACGACGGCCGCGGCACCCTCGCCTCCATCACGGAGAAGGGCCGCGAGGTCGTCGAGGCCGCCACGAAGGACCTGATGGCCGTCGACTTCGGCCTCGGCGCGTACGACGCCGAGGAGTGCGGGGAGATCTTCGCGCTGCTGCGCCCGCTGCGGGTGGCCGCGGCGGACTTCGAGGAGTAGCCGGGGCGGGGGGCGGGGCCCGCGGCCGGGGCCCGGGGCCGCGTCAAGATCGAGCAAAACGGACGGCTAGGCTCGTCGGCATGAAACGAAGCGTGCTGACCCGCTACCGCGCCATGGCCTACGTGACCGCGGTCATGCTCCTGATCCTCTGTGCCTGCATGGTGGCGAAGTACGGCTTCGACACCGGCGCCGACCTGACCTTCGTGGTCTCGCAGGCTCACGGTGTGCTCTTCATGATCTATCTGGTCTTCGCCTTCGACCTGAGCTCCAAGGCCAGGTGGCCCTTCGGCAAGATGCTCTGGGTCATGCTCAGCGGAACGATTCCGCTGGCCGCCTTCTTCGTCGAGCGCAAGGTCCGCGCCGAGGTCGAGCCGCTGGTCAGCGACTCGGTCGCGACCGCCAAGGCCTGATCGCCTCCGCGTACGAGGCGAGCGTCACCCACCCCCGGGACGACTCCCCGGGGGTTTGCCATCGACATTTACTAGGACGTCCTAGTAAATTCATGGGTATGGACGCTGACGCCATCGAGGAAGGCCGCCGTCGCTGGCAGGCCCGTTATGACAAGGCCCGCAAGCGCGAGGCAGACTTCACCACGCTCTCCGGCGATGAGGTCGAACCCGTCTACGGGCCCCGGCCCGGCGACGCGTACGAGGGCTTCGAGCGGATCGGCTGGCCGGGCGAGTACCCGTACACCCGCGGGCTCCACGCCACCGGGTACCGCGGGCGGACCTGGACCATCCGGCAGTTCGCCGGGTTCGGGAACGCCGAGCAGACCAACGAGCGCTACAAGATGATCCTGGCCGCCGGCGGCGGCGGGCTCTCCGTCGCCTTCGACATGCCGACCCTCATGGGGCGCGACTCCGACGACCCCCGCGCCCTCGGAGAGGTGGGGCACTGCGGGGTCGCCATCGACTCCGCCGCCGACATGGAGGTCCTGTTCAAGGACATCCCGCTCGGTGACGTCACGACCTCGATGACGATCTCGGGCCCGGCCGTCCCCGCCTTCTGCATGTACCTGGTCGCCGCCGAGCGGCAGGGCGTGGACCCCGCCGTCCTCAACGGCACGCTCCAGACCGACATCTTCAAGGAGTACATCGCCCAGAAGGAGTGGCTCTTCGAACCCGAGCCGCACCTGCGCCTCATCGGCGACCTCATGGAGTACTGCACGAAGGGCATCCCGGCCTACAAGCCGCTGTCCGTCTCCGGCTACCACATCCGTGAGGCCGGGGCCACGGCCGCGCAGGAGCTCGCGTACACCCTCGCCGACGGCTTCGGCTACGTGGAGCTGGGCCTCTCGCGCGGCATGGACGTCGACGCCTTCGCGCCCGGCCTGTCCTTCTTCTTCGACGCGCACCTCGACTTCTTCGAGGAGATCGCCAAGTTCCGCGCCGCGCGCCGGATCTGGGCCCGCTGGATGAAGGAGGTCTACGGGGCGAAGAGCGAGAAGTCCATGTGGCTGCGCTTCCACACCCAGACCGCCGGCGTCTCCCTGACCGCGCAGCAGCCGTACAACAACGTCGTACGCACCGCCGTGGAAGCCCTCGCGGCCGTGCTCGGCGGCACCAACTCCCTGCACACCAACGCCCTCGACGAGACCCTCGCCCTGCCGAGCGAGCAGGCGGCCGAGATCGCCCTGCGCACGCAGCAGGTACTGATGGAGGAGACCGGCGTCGCCAACGTGGCGGACCCGCTGGGCGGTTCCTGGTTCGTGGAGCAGCTCACCGACCGCATCGAGGCCGAGGCCGAGAAGATCTTCGAGCAGATCAAGGAGCGCGGCCTGCGCGCCCACCCCGACGGGCAGCACCCGATCGGGCCGATCACCTCGGGCATCCTGCGCGGTATCGAGGACGGCTGGTTCACCGGGGAGATCGCCGAGTCGGCCTTCCAGTACCAGCGCTCCCTGGAGAAGGGCGACAAGCGCGTCGTCGGCGTCAACGTGCACCACGGGTCGGTCACCGGGGACCTGGAGATCCTCCGGGTCAGCCACGAGGTCGAGACCGTCCAGGTGCGGGAACTGGCGGCCCGCAAGGCCCGCCGCGACGACGCCAAGGTCGACGCGGCGCTGAAGGCGATGCTGGACGCCGCCCGGGACGGGTCGAACATGATCCCGGCCATGCTGGACGCGGTGCGGGCCGAGGCCACGATGGGCGAGATCTGCAACGTCCTGCGCGACGAGTGGGGCACGTACACGGAGCCGCCGGGCTTCTAGGCCGAAAGAGACGGCCCGGGCCCCGGGCCTGCAGGCCCGGGCCCCGGGCCTGCAGGCCCGGAACGGCCGGTCGTGCCCCCGTACGGTGGGGGCATGACCGGTCTTCCTGTGCCCGTACGGGGCGTGAGTGCGCGCGTGGTGATGAACAAGGGCGGCTGTGGCGGCCACTACGCCTACGTCGTCGCCGACTTCGAGCCGCCGGGGCCGGCCGGGACGGAGATCCTGAACCTGGCGCGGGAGGACCGGCTGCCCGCCGAGTTCCTCGCGGCGGTGCGGGACGGCATCGAGCTGGGGCTGGACGGGGTCGAGGCCGCGGTCCTGATCACCGACGGCGGCGTCTACTGGGCGGACGCCCGCGACATCGGCTACCGCACGGCCGGGGCCCAAGTGGCCCGGGGCGCGCTCGTCGCGGCCGGTCTGCGGCCCGAGGAGGATGCCGACGCGCTGCGCTGGGCGAGCTGGCCGGGCCGTCGGCGGCCCTGGCCGGGGTATAATCCGCGGGCCGCGGCGCTGGAGGAGCAGGTCCTGGAGTCCCGGCGCCGCTCCGGGGTGTGGACCTTCTGACGGTGCGGCGGCAGCGGACGGCCGGGTGGGTTCAAGCGGCGGCCGGGCCGCGCAGGCCGTGCATCAGGAGGGCCGTGAAGGTGGCCACCCAGAGCTCGTCCACCGGTTCGGAGCTCACCAGGGCGCGGTGCACCACCGTGCCCGCGATCACGTCGAAGATCAGGTCCGTGGTGCGGCCCGCGAGGGACTCGTCCTCCTCGTACGGGAGTTCGCCGCGGGCCTGGGCCCGTTCGCGACCCAGTACGACGAGACGTTTCTGCCGGTCCACGATCGCCGACCGGATCCGGTCACGCAGGGCCTCGTCCCGGGTGGACTCGGCGACGACCGCCATCAGCGCGGTACGGGCCTCCGGGCGCCGCAGCAGCCCCGCGAACTGCAGCACCACGTACTCGATGTCCGCTTCGAGGGAGCCCCGGTCCGGGAGTTCGAGCGCGTCGAACAACTCCGCGACCGCGTCCACGACCAGCTCGTTCTTGCCCGCCCAGCGCCGGTAGAGGGTGGTCTTGGCGACGCCCGCGCGGGCGGACACGTCACCCATCGTGAGCTTCGACCAGCCCAGCTCGACGAGCGCGTCCCGGGTCGCGGCGAGGATCGCGGCGTCCGCGGCGGCACTGCGGGGACGACCGGTGCGGCCGGGGCTGGGGTTGCGCATGGCCGAGACCATACCCGCCGGTAGCCGACCCGGCCGCTGTGGTTCAGATCACGGGACCGGGAGGGGCGCGGTGGGCCGCCGGGGGAGTTACGCTACGGCTCGTAGCGTAAGAGCGACAACCACGCGAAGAGCTGCAGGCGCCAGGTGGGGACCCGGCGCCGTTCAACATCACGATCGCGACGGTACGACGGCACGGCCAATTCACGCGATCTTTTTCGTCGGCGCGCGCACACGGGGGAGGATGTACGCATGCAGCCCAGAAACATGTCCATGAGCGGCGTCGTCGACCTCGCCGCGGTGAAGGCGGCCGGTGAGGCCAAGGCCAAGGCCGAGCAGGCCCGCGCCGAAGCGGCGAGCCGGGCCGCCGAGTCCGGCGGGGCGGGTCCGTCCGCCGGTGCCGTGCCGCCGTCCGCGCTCGTCATCGACGCAGACGAGGCCGGCTTCGAACGCGATGTGCTCCAACTCTCCGCAGAGGTTCCGGTCGTCCTGGACTTCTGGGCCGAGTGGTGCCAGCCGTGCAAGCAGCTCAGTCCGCTGCTGGAGCGCCTGATCACCGAGGCCAACGGCCGCCTCGTGCTCGCCAAGATCGACGTCGACGCCAACCAGATGCTCATGCAGCAGTTCCAGATCCAGGGCATCCCGGCCGTCTTCGCCGTGGTCGCAGGTCAGGTGCTGCCGCTGTTCCAGGGCGTGGTCCCGGAGCAGCAGATCCGCGAGACCTTCGCCCAGCTCGTCCAGGTCGCCGAGGAGCGCTTCGGGATCATCGGCATCGAGGTGGACCCGGACGCGGAGGGAGCCGCTCCGGCCGCCTCGGCCGCGGACGAGATCCCGGCCGGCCCGTACGACGCCCTGCTGGAGGCGGCCGTCGTCGCGCTCGACGCCGGTGACCTCGGCGGCGCGGTCCAGGCGTACAAGAACGTGCTCGCGGACGACCCGGGCAACACCGAGGCCAAGCTGGGCCTGGCCCAGGCCGAGCTCCTCGCCCGGGTCCAGCACATGAACCCGCAGGCGGTGCGGGCCGCGGCGGCCGAGAACCCGCGCGACCCGGCGGCGCAGATCGCCGCGGCCGACCTCGACCTGGTCGGCGGCCACGTGGAGGACGCCTTCGGTCGCCTGGTGGACACCGTCCGGGTCACGTTCGGTGAGGACCGGGACGCCGTGCGACTGCGGCTGCTGGAGCTGTTCGATGTCATCGGCGCGGATGACCCGCGGGTCTCCGCGGCGCGTACGGCGCTCGCACGGGTGCTGTTCTAGGCAGCCTCCGGACCGGCTTCGCGGCCGCTCCGGGCCTGCCGCCACGCGCTGCCCGTGCATCGCCGGGCCTCCGGCGATTTGTTGACACGTAGATAAACAGCGGCCGCGCTTTGCCAAAACTTGGCAATCGCGGCCGCTGTTACTCGCAGTAAATCGAACCCCGTGAACTGTCCGGTGTGCTCGTCATTCGCCCGTTCTGTCGTGGCCCTGGGTAACACCCTGAGTTGCTGCCCGACGGCGGCGGGTCGCACCTAGGTTATCTGGCCGTTACCCGCCAGTAACGAACCCCCTTGTGCCCCGGCCTGGAATGGACCACGATCGGCGACGCTCGGTCCTTCCCGCAGAGCCGCTCACTCGGAGCCGCGGTGAAGGGTCCCCACCGAGTCGGCCTGTGGCAGTGGCACCGGCCGTGGGACAGGGGGGTCTCTGCCACTCCGGCGGGGCCTGTCCTCCAGGTTGCGCGAACGCGTGGCCCAGTGGTTGTCGCTCGGGGGTGATCGCCGGTGTATCGGACGTGGCACAGCCGCGGCCCGGCCGCCTGCGCTCCTTCCCGAGGACGTAGCACTTCTCCCATCCCAGGACGGGCACGGCCCGGACCGGAGATGTACGTCCGAGAAGGAGGAACGAAATGAGTTCTCAGGTTCGTGGTGGGACCAGATGGAAGCGCTTCGCGCTCGTCATGGTGCCGAGCATCGCGGCCACGGCCGCGGTCGGTGTGGGTCTGGCGCAGGGTGCCCTCGCGGCGTCCTTCAGCGTCTCCGGCCAGGACTTCAAGGTCTCGGCCGACAAGCTCGACGGTGAAAACCTCATCCAGTACGGCGGTATCGCCAAGGGGCACGAGCTCGACCCCAACGGCAAGGCGCAGGCCCACCCGGTCACCATCTCCGGGTTCAGCAACGCCAAGATCACCAACATGTGCCAGTCCCTGGTCACCCCGACTCCGCTGGGGCCGATCACGCTCCAGCTGAAGACCGGTCACAAGGGCACCCCGGCCGTGGCGACCAACATCTACCTGGATGTGGCCGAGCTCGACACCGACGCCGAGTTCGAGAACCTGGACATCGGTGTCGCGGTCGGCGACGAGAGCCACAAGACCAAGCCGAAGGCCGGTACGGTCTCCAGCCCGTACGCGTTCTCGCAGCGTGCCGACCGGGCCATCCTCACGGACGTGAAGCAGAAGGCCTGGGCGACCACGGCCGGCACCTTCAAGCTTCCCAACCTGAAGCTGCGGCTGCTCGGTGGCGACCAGCCCTGCTACCAGGACATCAAGGACTGATCCGTCCGTCCCGGTGCATGACCGGACGGGCGGGCGGCGGCAGCCGTCGCCCCCCGCCCGTCCGGGCTCCACAGAGTTCTCAAGTACCACCGTTTCCAGGGAGCTGTTGTCCATGAACCCCCAGGCCCCGGTTTACGTGCGCGCAGAAGACGACGCCTGGCCCACCGTGGTGTACTACCACTTCCATGCCTGGAGCGGCCGCCGTCCCTTCTGGGCCGGGTTGTTCACGCTCCTCGGTGGCTTCCCGATCGCATACTTCCCTTACGCGGACCTCCGACTGGGCAACGTCAGCCTCGCCATGGCCACCACGGGCGGCGCGGGCGCACTGATCATCGGTGTACTGCTGATCACGCTGGGCCTGGCCCTCTGGTTCCAGGAGACCATCCGTGTCTTCGCCGGCGTGGCCGCGATCCTGCTCGCCCTGGTCTCGATCCCGGTGTCCAACCTCGGCGGTTTCTTCGTCGGCTTCAGTCTCTCCATGGTCGGCGGCGCTCTCGCCCTGGCCTGGGCGCCGGGACAGCCTGCGGAGGAGGGCGAGCAGCAGCCGGGCGTCGTCGGCCTGAGCAAGGCGGACGCGATGGCGGACATGGGCGCCCAGGAAACCCAGGGTCTTCCGGGTCCCCGTGCGACGGAAACGGCACACGCGAGCGAGACGACTGCCCACGCCGATGGCGGGAGGAACAGTGCGGGGTGACGAGACGCAGCGGGGCGTGGCCCCTGGCGCAGAGTCCCGTGTAGTGAAGGGGCCGCGCCACGCGGCGCCCAGGAAGTCGCTGCTGAACAAGATCCAGATACCCGTCGGCAAGACGATGGCGCTCGCGGCGATGCCGACGGCCGTGTTCGTCGGGATGGGTATGGCGCCGAAGCTTGCGGTGGCCGACGACAAGGAGATCCCCTTCGCGCCCGGCCCGTGTGTGACGCGGTCCGACGAACCCGCGGAGACCGAGTCGAAGTCCCCGTCGCCGACGCCGTCCACGACGCCTTCGCCGAGTACGTCGCCCAGCGCGACGCCCTCTCCGTCGGCGTCCGCATCCGCGAAGGCCAAGCCGAGCACCTCTCCGTCGGCGGCCAAGCCCCCGGTGACGAACGAGGTGGCCCCGGCCCCCACGCCGTCCCAGGACAAGGACGCGGACCAGGCCAAGTCCACGAACCCGCTGGACCCGCTGGGTGTCGGCGACGCGCTCAAGAACCTCGTCGACGAGCTCGGCAGGCCCCTCAAGGACGCGACGGCGAAGGAAACCCCGACGCCCGCGCCCACCCCGTCCGGCACCGCCACGGCGGCCCCGACCCCGACCCCTGACCCGTCCGCGGACGCGATCCGCGAAGCGGCGAAGAAGGCCGGTGTCGACGTCAAGGAGCTGTCCGAGGAGGTCAAGAAGACCGAGAAGGACCCCAAGAACGAGACGGGCGAGGACAAGGCCAAGGACGACAAGTCCAAGGCCGAGGACGAGGACAAGGCCAAGGATGAGGCCAAGGACGAGGCGACGAAGGACCCGGACGGGAAGCAGCCCTTCCCGTGCCCGACCTACGACGCCAAGGCGCTGGCCGACGCCGAGCTGGAGCAGGGCGTCCCGCTCCTGCCGGACGAGCCCTGGTACCTCGACAGCTCCCTGCTGACCCTCTACGGCCTGGACTACCACGGCATCGTCGAGGTGAAGACGGCCAGTGGCAAGACCAAGAAGGTCCTGAAGTTCACCGCGGACTCGCTGGACATCAAGGACCTGTACCAGACGGTCGGCAAGTCGGGGAACGTCGCTCACCTGAAGTCGCGTCCGGGCTCCACGTCCAAGATCCGCGGCGGCACGGTGACGATGTACACCGAGAGCCTCAAGGGCAACCTGTTCGGTCTGATCCCGATCGAGTTCACCCCGAACAGCCCGCCGCCCCTGAACGTCCCGTTCGCGTTCTTCACGAACGTCAAGGTCGTCCAGGCCGGCCAGTTCGGCGGCACGCTCACCGTTCCGGGCCTGAAGAACTACATCGGCCCGCCGGAGTAGCGGTCCCGCACGGACGAGAGGCCCGCTCCCCACAGGGAGCGGGCCTCAGTCGTGCGTGTGGTGCTCAGGGGCCGAACCGGGGCAGGACCTCGGTGTTCATCCCGTACTCGTCGAAGATGCCCACCAGCGCGCGGGTCATGGCTTCCACACCGGGTTCGCGGACGATCACCAGATCCTTCACCTGCAGGTAGGAACCGCCGGCGCACTCACCGGTGGTCGTCCAGCTGTCCATGACCCGGGCGACCTCGTCGAGGGTCAGGAGCGTGGCACTCCACCGCGTCCCGTCGGGCGCGGTGACGAGCGCGTCGGTGTTCTCCACGGTCAGGGGATCGTCCTCGGCGCCGAGGATGTACGTGATGGAGAACCGGGGTGTCTCCACGACGTGGAGGGGATCGTCATCCATAGAGCTGCTTCAGTGTCTTGATGACGGCCGGCTCGCCGTCCTTGTCAGTCATTCCGACGATATCGTAGGTGTCTCCGGCCCGGCGGAAGAAGACCCTCGCGCCGCTCTTGGCCCGCAGGTACATGACTCCCTTGGCTCCCTTCAGGTTCTTGGTGCCCAGGCCCTGCGGGATCTGGGTGACCGGCCCCGAAGGGGGATTGTCCTTGAGCTTGGCCTCAAGTGCGTTGAAGTCCCGGGCCACGTCCTGGTTCTTCGCGGAAGACCTCATGATCGCGAGGAGGCCGGGGTCGTTTTTGAACGACGTCGTGGGGCAGAGCTTCTTCGGAGGGGTCGGTCCGGCCGAGGGAGCCGCCGCAGCGCTCAGGAACGAGTGCTTGGCGGGAGCGCTCTGCGGGGCGCTGCCCAGCGCCGTGCTGATGAGACACTCGACGGCGGACTGGCCCTTTTTGAGGGTGTCGAGGAGCTTGCGCAGCCGCTCCAGGGTGAAGCGGGCCCGGTCCATGCCGTCAAGGAAGGTGTTGACCCCCTTGCCCACCTTGTAGATGATCTTGGCGACGGCGGGGATCTTCGATATGGCCACGCCGACCATCACGACGTTGACCAGGGTCCACAGGCAGCTCTCGACGTCGCGCTGGCCGAAGCACTTCTTGGCGTCTGTGTAACCGAGTTCGTCGAGCAGGATCTGCCCACCGTTCTCGATCACCCAGTTGAGGACGTCCTGGCCCGCGAGCCTCTTCGCCTCGCGGAACTCGTCGACACACGACTGCCCGCAGTTCGCGAGCAGCAGGGCCTCTTCGTCCTGCGCGAGGTCCGCTCCCGTGTTGAACGGGGGAGCCTCGACGACTGCCCTGCGCGCTTCCTCCTGCCTCTTGCGGAACTCCTCCTCGGCGCGGTCGGCAGCCGATTCGGCGTCCTTCGCGTCCTGGACGGCGTTGGCGGCGGCCTTCTCGGCGCCGACGGCGTCCTTCTCGGACTGGGTCGCCGCGGCGTCGGCGGCGCTCGCGTCGCGGGTCGCGGCGTCGGCGGACGCGTGGGCGCCCGCCGCGCTCTTCTCCGCCTCGGTGGCCTCGTCGTTGGCGCCGAGCGCCGCGTCGGAGGCGTCCTTGGCGGCGCTCTTCGCGAAGAGGGCGTCCGTGCCGGTCTGGGTGCTGTACTCCTTCGTCTTGTCGTCCGCCTTCTTGGCGGCGTCGGCGGCCCGAGCGGCTTCCGCCGCCGAGGCGCGGGCGGCTGCCATGGACTTCAGCGCGGCCGCCGTGTCGGCTGCCGCCGCGGCCGCCGCCTGGGCGGCGAGCTTGGAATCGCCGGCCGCCTTGTCGGCGAGGGCCTTGGCGGTCGCCGCGGCCTTGGTGGCCTCGTCGGCCTTGGCGGTGGCGGCTGCCGCCTGCTGTTCGGCGTGGGTCTTGGCGGACTGACCGACCAGCGCGGCGAAAGCGGCCGCCGAGTCGGTCTCACGGTAGGCCGTGCCGATCGCGATGGCGGTGTTGGCGGGCTGGACGGCCTGCGCCGCGGAGTCGCGTGCGGCGGTGGCCGCCATGGAGGTGGCGTAGGCGTGTCCGGCGGTGACGGCCGACCACGCGGCCGTCTTGACGGCCTCGGTACGGGCGGCCGCGGCGTTGCTCATGGCTTCGAGCGAAGCGGTTTGGGCCTTCTTGGCTGCGGCCTCGGCCTTGGTGGCGTTGACCGATGCGGCCTCGGCCGCGTCGATGGCGTCGGCCGCGGCGGCGTGTGACGTGAGGGAGGCGGCGAAGCTGGTCTCCCAAGCGGACCACGCCGTGTCGGCAGACGCCCGGGACCGCTCTGCGGCACCGTCGGCGCGGGTGGAAGCGGCGCGGGCGTTGACCGAGGCGGTCTTCGCGGTCTCGGCCTCGGTACGAGCACGACCGGCCGCACCGGCCGCATCGTTCGCGGCGGCCCGGGCGGCCGTCGCGGCCTCCCGGGTCTCCGCGGCCGCGGGCGTGCCGACGGCTGCCGCGGCGGCGGCTTCCAGCGCGGCGGCGCGTGACGCGGTGGCGTTCTTCTCGACCTCGGCGGCCTCGGCCCTCTCACGTGCCTCGGCGGCGTTGCCCTCGGCGTCGAGAGCCAGCCCGAATTGGTCGCGCGCGGTCGTTGCCTGCGCCTCGGCCTCGGTACGGGCCCGGCCCGCAGCGTCGCGTTCGGTCGCCGCGCGCTTCTCGGCGGCCTGGGCCTTGCCGCGTTCGGTGGCGGCGGTCTGCCGCTCCTTGACGGCGGTGGCCTTCTCCTTCTCGGCCTTCGCCCGCTCGGTCTTGGCCGTCTCGGCCGCCTTGCGGGCGGTCTCCTGCGCGCCCTCGGCGGTGGCCTGGGCGGCCTTCGCCTTGGTGGCGTTGTCCGCGGCCTCCTTGGCCTGAGCCGCGGCCGAGGCGGCGGCGGCCTTGGCCTGGGCGGCGGCCTCCTGGGCGGCGACGCGGCGGAACTCGGTGTTCAGCGCGTGCGACTGGGTCTGGGCAAGCGCGTACAGGGTCTTGCTGTCCTCGACGGTCGCCTTCGCGGCGTTCGACGCGGTCAGCGAGGCCTTCGCGGCGGCCTCGGCGGCGGCGGCCGAGGCCTTCGCGACCTGGACGGACTGCTGCGCGAACAGCAGGCCGCGGCCGCGGGGGGTCTTGGCGGCGTCCGCGATGGTCCACGCCGCGTTCTGGGAGGTGTTGGCCTTGTCGGCCGCCGTCTTGGCGGCGGCCGAGGCGGTCGCCGCGATCTTCGCCTGGTCGGCGGCCTTGGTGCGGGCGGTGGTGAGGTCCTTGTCGGCCTGGGTGAACACGGCGGCCGCAGGCCGGTTGGAAGCGTTCGCGGGCTGGTCGGCCCAGTACTTCTGCCAGGTCAGGATCTGGTCGGCGAGCCACGCCTGCCCGAGCGACTCGATCATCGCTTCGGCGGCCTTGCGGGTCTCCGCGGCGGCGGTTACCTCGGCGTTGACGATCTCGTTGCGCGAGGTGGTCTGGCCGGCGTACTCCTGCTCCCACTCCAGGTGCGCGGTGACGACGATCGGCGACATGACCCGGTAGTAGTCGATCGGGTTGCGGCTGTCGCAGGCGCCCCAGGCGGCCTTCATCGCCTCGACCTCAAGGCGGAACTCGACCGACCCCTCGGCCGGCGTCTCCTTCATGAAGCCGCCGAGCCGCAGGTAGCGGGCGATGTCGCTGGCCGTCGCGGCGCCGTAGTTGAGCTCGGTCTTGTCCGCGTCGTCGAGGACGGAACCAGTGACGAAATCCAGGTTCGGGTCCTGCCCCTTGAGCTGGGCGGCCAGTGCCCTCGCCTTGTCCGCCGCGGCCTTGGTGGCGGGCGCGTGTCCGTCCTCACCGAGCCGGTAGTACAGGTTCCGCTGGTCGTAGGTGAAGGCGACGATGTCTTTGTCGAACTGGGGGGCGTACTGGGAGACCCCACCGCGGTTGCCGGTTTCCCAGTAGACCTTGTTGGACGCCTGCCAGCGGTCCCGCCGGTCGCTGGACGCGACGAAGGAGCCCTCGTAGGCATCGCGGTCCTTGAACATGGCCTGGCGCAGCGGGTCCATGCCCATGACCGGGTCGGTGGCCGTGGCCAGCTCCGCAGGCGTGCCGGTCAGGGCCTTGGCCGCCGACTTCTTCAGCTCGGGCCCGCCGACGTGCAGGGCGAAGCCGCCCGAGCAGCGGTCCAGCCGGGCTTGTGCGCCCAGGCTGATGGGCCGGTACGCCGGCTCGTCGTCCGGCGGTATCTCTACGGCCGACGCCGGGGCGGCGTTGATGAGGCCGGCCAGCAGGGCGGCGCTGGTGGCCAGGGCGGTGCCGGCGAGGCCGCGCCGTAGCGCGGCCCGGACAGCCGGGCTCCTGCCCCGCAAAAGGGTGGATCTCTGCACGTGTCTGCCTGTCCTTCGGAATGAAATGGGCAGCCCGAAGGAAGGCGTGCGAACGTGTGGGCGCTGGTCAGGCGCGAGTGATGAGCGGCATGCCTTCCCCCAAGGCGTGCACTGACAGTTTCATGATCCCCTTACCGCCGGTAGCGCATTTTCGGACACGCTACTCGTAAGTAAGAAACGCACAGGGAAGCCACAGGATCGCCGGGCCGGGACAAACACCGAGGGCGGCACCCCGGATCCTTCGTGGATCCGGGGTGCCGCCCTCGGCCTCTGTGCGGCAGAGTTCAAACGGGCCGGCGACGTCAGGCGCGGGTGTCGCCGCCCAGGTGGTGGACGCGGACCATGTTGGTGGTGCCGGGGACACCGGGGGGCGAGCCGGCGGTGATGACCATGGTGTCGCCCTGGTTGTAGCGGTTCAGCTTGAGCAGCTCGCCGTCCACCAGGTCGACCATCGCGTCGGTGGTGTCCACGTGCGGGACGATGTAGGAGTCGACGCCCCAGCTCAGCGTGAGCTGGTTGCGGGTGTTGACGTCCGTGGTGAAGGCCAGGATCGGCTGGGTCACGCGGTAGCGCGACAGGCGGCGGGCGGTGTCGCCGGACTGGGTGAAGGCGATCAGCGACTCGGCGTCGAGGAAGTCCGCGATCTCGCACGCCGCGCGGGCGACGGAGCCGCCCTGGGTGCGGGGCTTCTTGCCCTGGACCAGCGGCTGGAGGCCCTTGGAGAGGAGCTCCTCCTCGGCCGCCGTGACGATCTTCGACATCGTCTTGACGGTCTCGATCGGGTAGGCGCCGACCGAGGACTCGGCCGACAGCATGACCGCGTCCGCGCCGTCGAGGATGGCGTTGGCGACGTCGGAGGCCTCCGCGCGCGTCGGGCGGGAATTGGTGATCATCGACTCCATCATCTGGGTCGCGACGATCACCGGCTTGGCGTTGCGGCGGCACATCTCGATGAGCCGCTTCTGGACCATCGGGACCTTTTCGAGCGGATACTCGACGGCGAGGTCACCACGGGCCACCATGACCGCGTCGAAGGCGTCGACCACGGCCGCCATGTTCTCGACGGCCTGCGGCTTCTCCACCTTGGCGATGACGGGGACCCGGCGGCCCTCCTCGTCCATCACCTTGTGGACGTCCTTGACGTCGTTGGCGTCGCGGACGAAGGACAGGGCGACCATGTCGCAGCCCATCCGCAGGGCGAAGCGGAGGTCGTCGACGTCCTTCTCCGACAGGGCGGGGACGTTCACGGCGGCACCCGGCAGGTTGATGCCCTTGTGGTCCGAGATGACACCGCCCTCGATGACGATGGTCCGGACCCGGGCGCCCTCGACCTCGGTCACCCGGAGCTCGACGTTTCCGTCGTTGATCAGGATCTGGTCACCCTTGGCGACGTCGCCCGGGAGGCCCTTGTAGGTGGTGCCGCAGATGGACTTGTCACCCGGGACGTCCTCGGTGGTGATGGTGAACTCGTCACCGCGCACCAGCTCGACGGGACCCTCGGCGAAGGTCTCCAGACGGATCTTCGGGCCCTGGAGGTCGGCAAGGACGCCGACGGCGCGCCCGGTGTCCTCGGAGACCTGCCGGACGCGGTCGTACCGCTCCTGGTGTTCTGCCTGGGACCCGTGGCTGAAGTTGAATCGGGCCACGTTCATACCTGCCTCGATGAGCGCTTTCAGCTGCTCATACGAGTCGACGGCGGGGCCCAGCGTGCAGACAATTTTGGAACGGCGCATGACTGGATCCTATCGGTTTGTTTCGTAGCGGAATATTCCGTCTGGCGGAAAGTCCAAGTGACTAGTCGGTAACCAGCGCATACGCCTGGGTGGCGATCTCCAGTTCCTCATCCGTCGGGACCACCGCCACCGCCACCCGGGCATGCTCCGCCGAGACCAGCCGCGGCTCGGCGGACCGCACGGCGTTGGCCTCCGGATCCAGCACCAGGCCCAGCGCGCCCAGGCCGTCGATCGCGGCCTCGCGCACCTGGTGGGCGTTCTCGCCGACCCCGGCCGTGAAGGTCACCGCGTCCACCCGCCCGAGCACCGCCGCGTAGGCCCCGATGTACTTCTTCAGCCGGTGGACGTACGCGGCGAAGGCGAGGCTCGCCGCCTCGTCGCCCTCGCCCGCGCGCCGCAGCACCTCGCGCATGTCGTTGTCGCCGCACATGCCCAGCAGACCGCTCTTCTTGTTCAGGAGCGAATCGATCTCATCCACCGAGAAGCCGCCCACCCGCGCCAGGTGGAAGACGACCGCCGGATCGACATCGCCCGAACGGGTCCCCATGACCAGACCCTCCAGCGGGGTCAGGCCCATGGACGTCTCCACGCACACCCCGCCCCGCACGGCCGAGGCGGAGGCGCCGTTGCCGAGGTGCAGCACGATCACGTTCACGTCCTCCACCGGCCTGCCGAGCAGCCGGGCCGTCGCCCGCGAGACGTAGGCGTGGGAAGTGCCGTGGAAGCCGTACCGCCGGATGGAGTACGCGTCGGCGGTCGCGGCGTCGATCGCGTACCGCGCCACGTGCTCCGGCATCGTCGCGTGGAAGGCCGTGTCGAAGACGGCGACCTGGGGAAGGTCCGCGCGCAGCGAGCGCGCCACCTCGATGCCCGTCACGTTCGCCGGGTTGTGCAGCGGGGCGAGCGGGATCAGGCTCCGGATCTCCGCCAGCACCTCGTCGTCGATCACGGTCGGCCGGGTGAACCGCGTCCCGCCGTGCACCACCCGGTGCCCCACCGCCGCCAGTTCGGGTGAGTCCAGGCCCATCCCGTCCGCGGCGAGCTCCGCGGCCACGGCCTTCAGCGCGGCCCCGTGGTCCGTGATCGGGCCGAGCCGCTCCCGCCGGCCGGCGGCCGCGCCCGGACCCGAGAGCGGCTCGTGCACCAGCCGGGAGGTCTCCTCGCCGATGCGCTCCACCAGGCCCGACGCGAGCCGGGACCGGTCCGCCATGTCGAGGAGCTGGTACTTGACCGACGAGGAGCCGGAGTTGAGGACGAGTACGCGCGATGCGGTCACGATGAGGGTCTTTCCTTGTCGCGGGCGGTGGGGGAGGGCGGGGGGATCAGGCGGTGGCCGTGGGCGACGGCGTGCCCTGCGCCTGGATCGCCGTGATGGCCACGGTGGTGACGATGTCCTGGACGAGCGCACCGCGCGAGAGGTCGTTGACCGGCTTGCGCAGACCCTGGAGGACCGGGCCGACCGCCACCGCGCCCGCCGAACGCTGCACGGCCTTGTACGTGTTGTTGCCGGTGTTGAGGTCGGGGAAGATCAGCACCGTCGCGCGGCCGGCCACCTCGGACCCGGGCAGCTTGGTCGCCGCGACCGAGGGCTCCACGGCCGCGTCGTACTGGATCGGCCCCTCGATCTGCAGGTCCGGGCGCTGCTCGCGGACGAGCTCGGTGGCCTTGCGGACCTTGTCGACGTCCGCGCCGCTGCCCGAGGTGCCGGTCGAGTACGAGAGCATCGCGATCCGCGGCTCGACGCCGAAGGCGGCCGCGGTGGCGGCCGACTGGACGGCGATGTCGGCGAGCTGCTCGGCGTTCGGGTCCGGGTTGACCGCGCAGTCGCCGTAGACGAGGACCCGGTCGGCCAGGCACATGAAGAAGACCGAGGAGACGATGGACGCCTCGGGCTTTGTCTTGATGATCTCGAAGGCCGGGCGGATGGTCGCCGCGGTGGAGTGCACCGAACCGGAGACCATGCCGTCGGCCAGGCCCCGCTGGACCATCAGGGTGCCGAAGTAGTTGACGTCGGTGACCACGTCGCCCGCCAGCTCGACGGTCATCCCCTTGTGGGCGCGGACCTGGGCGTAGTACTCGGAGAAACCTTCCCGCAGCGGGGAGGTCGCCGGGTCGATGAGCTGGGCGCTGGAGATGTCGACGCCGAGGTCGGCGGCCTTCTTCAGGATCGCCTGCTCGTCGCCCAGCAGGGTCAGGTCGCAGACCCCCCGGCGCAGCACCACGTCCGCGGCGCGCAGCACGCGCTCCTCGGTGCCCTCTGGCAGCACGACGCGGCGGCGGTCCGAGCGGGCCCGCTCCAGCAGCTCGTGCTCGAACATCATCGGGGTGACGCGCTCCGAGCGGGCCACCGACAGCAGACCGCGCAGCTCGCCGGTGTCCACGTGCCGCTCGAACAGGCCGAGCGCGGTCTCCAGCTTGCGCGGGGTCGCGGAGTTCAACCGGCTCTGCAGCGAGAAGAGTTCGGCGGCGGTGGGGAAGCTGCTGCCTGCCACCGACACCACGGGCGTGCCCGGCGCCAGCTTCGAGGCCAGCGTCAGGATGTCCTGGCCCGGGCGCTCGTTCAGGGTGAGCAGCACACCGGCGATCGGCGGGGTGCCGGAGGTGTGCGCGGCCAGCGCGCCGATGACCAGGTCGGAGCGGTCCCCCGGGGTGACGACCAGGCAGCCGGGGGTCAGGGCGTTCAGGAAGTTCGGCAGCATGGCGCCGCCGAAGACGAAGTCCAGGGCGTCGCGGGCCAGCCCGGCCTCGTCGCCGAGGAGCACCTCACCGCCGAGCGCCCGGGTGATCTGGGCGACGGTCGGGGCGGAGAGCGACTTGTCGTCCGGCAGCACGTAGCAGGGCACGGGCAGCCGGGCGGCCAGCCGCTCGGCTATGACGTCGCGGTCCTCCGCGGCCACCCGGTTCACGACCATCGCGACGACGTGGCAGCCCAGGGTCTCGTAGGCGCGGTAGGCGTTGCGGGCCTCGGCGCGCACGGCCTCGGCGTGGTGCTTGGTGCCGCCCACCACGGGCACGACGACCGCGCCCAGCTCGTTGGCGAGGCGGGCGTTGAGCGCCAGCTCGTCGGGGAGGTTCGTCTCCGCGTAGTCGGTGCCGAGGACGAGCATGACCTCGTAGTCGCGGGCTGCCCGGTGGTAGCGGTCGACCAGCTGCGAGACCAGCTCGTCGGTGCCCGTTTCGGCGAGGATCGCCGAGGCCTCCTGGTAGGACATTCCGTAGGCCGCCGCGGCGTCCTGATCGATCCGGTAGCGGCCCTTGAGGAGGTCGAAGAGCCGGTCCGGTGCGTCGTGCAGCAGCGGACGGTAGACGCCGACCCGGCCCGTCTGCCGGGTCAGCAGCTCCATGATTCCCAGCTCGACGACCTGCCGGCCGTCCCCCCGCTCGACACCGGTCACGTACACGCTGCGCGTCACGCCCGCTCTCCGTCCCATGCTGTGAATGTCATTTTGGTCTGACTCGACCCCTTGACAATACCTCTGTCAATGGATAGGGCGCCCTTCGGAAAAAGGCCTGGCCGGGAGGGCCGGAAGGCCTTCGGGGCACAGTCGCCGAAAACGTGCGGCGTCCCGGGCCCGTGGAACAATCGGACAGGCTTCACCATTACGCCCTTCATATGTACGGCAGGAGACACAGCACGATGCGTATCGGAGTTCTCACCGCAGGCGGCGACTGTCCGGGCCTCAACGCTGTCATCCGGTCGGTCGTACACCGCGCCCTGGTCGGGCACGGAGATGAGGTCATCGGTTTCGAGGACGGCTTCAAGGGCCTCCTCGACGGCCACTTCCGCCCCCTCGACATCAATGCCGTCAGTGGCATCCTCGCCCGCGGCGGCACGATCCTCGGTTCGGCGCGCATGGAACGCGCCCGTCTCCATGAAGCCGCCGAGAACGCCCAGGAGCTGGCGACGCGCTACGGCATCGACGCCCTCATCCCGATCGGCGGCGAAGGCACTCTGACCGCATCCCGGATGCTCTCGGACGCCGGGATGCCGGTCGTCGGCGTACCGAAGACCATCGACAACGACATCTCCGCCACCGACCGCACCTTCGGCTTCGATACGGCCGTCATGGTGGCCACCGAGGCGATCGACCGCCTCAAGACCACGGCCGAATCGCACCAGCGCGTGATGGTCGTCGAGGTCATGGGCCGCCACGCGGGCTGGATCGCCCTGGAGTCCGGCATGGCCGGCGGTGCCCACGGCATCTGCCTGCCGGAACGCCCCTTCGAGGTGGACGCCCTGGTGAAGATGGTGGAGGAACGATTCGCCCGCGGTAAGAAGTTCGCCGTGATCTGCGTGGCCGAGGGCGCGCACCCGGCCGAGGGCTCGATGCCGTACGAGAAGGGCGCGATCGACCAGTACGGCCACGAGCGCTTCGCCGGCATCGGCAACCGTCTCGCGATCGAACTGGAGCACCGCCTCGGCAAGGAGGCCCGCCCGGTCATCCTCGGCCACGTCCAGCGCGGCGGCACCCCCACCGCCTACGACCGGGTGCTCGCCACCCGCTTCGGCTGGCACGCCGTCGAGGCCGTCCACCGCGGCGAATTCGGCAACATGACCGCCCTGCGCGGCACCGACGTCGTGATGGCCCCGCTCGCCGAGGCGGTCACCGAGCTGAAGACCGTCCCCGAGGAGCGCATGTACGAGGCCGAATCGGTCTTCTGACACCGGCCCGGGCGGGACCTGCGACCCGGATTCCCCGGCTTCACCGGATTCCCGGCTTCCCCGGCCGCACGGCCCCGGTCCCCGCGCGTCCGCGCCGGGCCCGGGGCCGTTCGGCCGGTGCCGGTGGTCCGCCCGATGCGCTCGTCCTACGCCGCACCGCCCGCGAGGTGCCAGAACCGGTCCACGATCTCGGCGAGGAACTCCCGGCCCGCGTCCCCGCTGCCGGCCTCGCCCTGGCCGCCGCCCCAGCTGAGCGTCGCCACCATCCGCGACTGGTAGTCGCCGTGCAGCTGCTCCAGCACCGCCTCCAGATGGTGCTTGGGGATCGGCAGCAGCTTGCCCAGCGGCTTCACGTACGCCTGCCAGCGCGTGGTCACCGCACTGCGCAGCAGGTCGGCGAGCTCCTCGTGCTTGCCGGTCGCCGTCACGAACTGGGCCAGCGTCAGACCCAGCACCGTGGCCAGGGCGGCGGACTGCCGTTCGTTGCCCTTCCAGCGCCCGGTGTCCTCCATCTTCTGGTACGAGCCCGTCTCCAGGCCGATCCGGCGGGCCAGGTCGTCCGCCGCGAGCCCCCGGGCGACCCGGTGCTCCCGCAGGGTGACCGGTTCGGCGAGCAGCTCGCCGGGCGCACACCACAGAACGCCCGCGAGAGCCGTGAGCTCGGCGGAGGAAGGTGATATCTCGCCACGCTCCCAGGCCATCACGGTCTCGGGCGCGACGACGAGTCCGTACTGGGCACGCAGGCCGTAGGCGACATGTCCGGGAGCCATGCCCAGGGCCGCGCGCAGGCGACGCGCGGCGGGGGCATTGAAAGGTGGGCTGGAGTGCACACCGCACACCGTAGAAGTGGCCAGGCTGCGGCGCCTACAGACCAAACAAACAAGCCCATACCTCGTAGGAACGTCCTATGAAGTTAAGGCCTTTCGTCGGGTTTCCGAGCGACTGTCCGGTAATCGGTGAGCCTGAAGATCTTTTCCATGCGTACGGTTCCAGCCAACGCCCGCCGATGCAAGACCTCTCACAGTCTTCGCACAATTCGAACCGGCCGGCCGTTTCCTGCGTGATCCTTTCCGGGGCCCTCGCCGACGGGGGTGGCGAGGGCCCCGCCCCTCTCTCCCCGGCCTTCCTCGGCTTCCCTTCCCTTCCCTTGCCTTGACGTCGGCGTCAAGGAATACGGTCGTTCCATGCGCATCGGCGAACTGGCGGAGCGGGCGGGGACCAGCACCCGGACGCTCAGGTACTACGAGTCGCGCGGGCTGCTCCCCGCGCGGCGGGCCGGCAACGGCTACCGGACCTACGACGAGGACGACCTGCGGCTGCTGAGCCAGATCCGCATGCTCCAGGACTTCGGCTTCGAGCTGGAGGAGACCCGGCCCTTCGTGGACTGCCTGCGGGCCGGCCACCCGGCCGGGGACTCCTGCCCCGCCTCGCTCGCCGTCTACCGGCGCAAGCTCGCCGAGCTGGACGGCCTGATCGGCCAGCTGGCCGACGTGCGCGAACAGCTCGGACGGCAGTTGGCCGACGCGGAACGGGCGGCCGGTGAAGCGGCCGTGCCGAAGTGCGAGATGACCGGATGGACGAGAGGGACGGTGGCATGAAGGCTCACGGTGTGGCGCAGGTGACCGACGCGGATTTCGAGGCCGAGGTGCTCGGGGAGCGGGGGCGGCCCGTCCTCGTGGAGTTCACCGCGGACTGGTGCGGCCCCTGCCGCCAGCTCGCCCCCGTACTCTCCTCGATCGCCGCCGAGGAGGCCGGCCGGCTCAAGGTCGTGCAGATCGACGCGGACAGCAACCCCGGGGCCGTCACCCGGTACGGGGTGCTGTCCATGCCGACCCTGCTCGTCTTCCGTGACGGCGAGCCCGTCCAGCAGATCGTCGGGGCCCGGGCCAAGCGCCGGCTGCTCCAGGAACTGGAGGAGCAGCTCGCCACGGCCTGAGCCCCCGCCCCGGGCCCCGGCGCCTCAGCCCTGTGGCCGGAACCAGACCGTCGCCAGCGGCGGGAGGGTCATGCGCAGGCTCGCCGGGCGGCCCTGCGCCGGGACCCGCTCCGGCCGCAGCGGCTGCGTGTGGTGGATGCCGCTGCCGCCGTAGACCTCCAGGTCGGTGTTGAGCACCTCCTGCCACAGCGGCACCTCCTCGGGCACCCCGATCCGGTAGCCGTGCCGGACCACGGGCGAGAAGTTCGACACCGCCAGGAGCTGCGAGCCGTCCTGCGCGTACCGCAGGAACGCGAAGACGTTGTCCTCCGCGGCGTCCGCCTCCACCCAGGCGAAGCCCTCCGGCACGGTGTCCCGCTCCCACAGGGCGGGCGCCGCCGTGTACGTGCGGTTCAGGTCGCGCACCAGGTCCCGTACGCCGCGGTGGTCACCGGCCGCCGTGTAGGAGGAGTCCAGCAGCCACCAGTCCGGCCCGTACACCTCCGACCACTCCGACCCCTGCGCGAACTCCTGCCCCATGAAGAGCAGTTGCTTGCCCGGGTGGGCCCACATGAAGCCCAGGTACGCCCGGTGCGAGGCCCGCCGCTGCCACCAGTCGTCCCCGGGCATCCTCGACACCAGCGAACCCTTGCCGTGCACCACCTCGTCGTGCGAGATCGGCAGCACGTAGTTCTCGCTGAAGGCGTAGATCATCCCGAAGGTCATGTCGTGGTGGTGGTACTTGCGGTGCACCGGCTCCTTCGACATGTAGCGCAGGGTGTCGTGCATCCAGCCCATGTTCCACTTCAGGCCGAAGCCGAGCCCGCCGGCGTCCGTCGGCCGGGTGACGCCCGTCCAGGCCGTGGACTCCTCCGCGATGGTCACCACCCCCGGGCAGCGCCGGTACACGGTCGCGTTCATCTCCTGGAGGAAGCCGACCGCGTCCAGGTTCTCCCGGCCGCCGTGCTCGTTGGGCGCCCACTCGCCCTCGCCGCGCGAGTAGTCGAGGTAGAGCATCGAGGCCACCGCGTCCACGCGCAGGCCGTCCACGTGGAACTCCTCGCACCAGTACACGGCGTTGGCGACGAGGAAGTTGCGGACCTCCTTGCGGCCGTAGTCGAACTCCAGCGTCCCCCAGTCCGGGTGCGCGGCCCGCCGCGGGTCCTGGTGCTCGTACAGCGGCCGCCCGTCGAACTCCGCGAGGGCCCAGTCGTCGCGCGGGAAGTGCGCGGGCACCCAGTCGACGATCACCCCGATCCCGGCCCGGTGCAGCGCGTCCACGAGGAGGCGGAAGTCGTCCGGGGTGCCCATCCGCGAGGTCGGCGCGTAGAAGCCGGTGACCTGGTAGCCCCACGAACCGCCGAACGGATGCTCGGCGACCGGCATCAGCTCCACGTGCGTGAAGCCCAGCTCCTTGACGTACCCGGGGAGCTGCTCGGCGAGCTGCCGGTACGAGAGCCCCGGCCGCCAGGACGCCAGGTGCAGCTCGTACACCGAGAAGGGAGCCTGGTGCGGGGGACGGGCACCACGCCCGGCCATCCACGCCGCGTCCTGCCACTCGTACCGGGAGGCGGTGACCACCGAGGCGTTCGCCGGGGGGACCTCCGCCGAGCGGGCCATCGGGTCGGCGCGCAGGGTGTGGCTGCCGTCCGGGCGGGTGATGTCGTACTTGTAGAGCGTGCCGGAGCCCACCCCGGGCAGGAACAGCTCCCACACGCCGGTGGACCCGAGCGAGCGCATCGGGTAGGCGACGGAGTCCCAGTACGAGAAGTCCCCGGTGACCCGGACCCCCTGGGCGTTCGGCGCCCACACCGTGAAGCGGGTCCCGGCCACGCCCTGGTGCTCCATCGGCTCGGCGCCGAGCGCCTTCCACAGCTGCTCGTGGCGGCCCTCGCCGATCAGGTGCAGGTCCAGCTCGCCGAGGGCGGGCAGGAACCGGTAGGGGTCGTGGACCTCGATCTCGTCGCCGTCGTACGTGACCAGCAGCCGGTACTCCGGCACGCCGGTCAGCGGCAGCAGCCCCGAGAACAGCCCGTCGCCCTCGTCGATGAGCTCGGCCCGCAGCCCCTTCGCGACGACGGTGACCGCCTTGGCATAGGGGCGCAGCACCCGGAAGGCCACCCCGCCCCGCTGGGTACGGGCCCCCAGCACCGCGTGCGGATCGTGGTGGCGGCCCTCCAGCAGCCGCGCCCGCTCGTCCGTGCCGAGTGCGGGAGCCGGCCGGACGCCGCGCGGAGGGGCGGCGCGGCGGGCCCGGGGCGCCCGGGCTTTCTTCGCCGCCGCCGCCGGGGCCGGGGCGGGGGCGGGGGCGGGTGCGGCTTCGTCGCGGACGGTCGGTGACGGCTGTCGTGCGGCGCTCACGCGAGCGGCCTCCTCGGGGGTTTCGGGCGGGGGTGGGGGTGAGGGTGGGGGGAGATGGAGCCGGGGGCGGACGGGGTCGGCGGCACGCGGTGGGCGGGCCGTACGGGCTCCGAGAGCCGCCGGATCGCGGCCATCGGGACGTGCAGCCAGTCGGGGCGGTGCCGGGACTCGTAACGGGCCTCGTACACCGCCTTGTCGGTCTCGTACGCCCGCAGCAGCACGGGGTCCTCGCGGGGGTCCCGGCCGGTGGTGCGGGCGTAGCCCTCGCAGAAGGCGGCCCGGCAGTCGTCCGCCCAGGCGGGGGCGAACGGCCGGTGCGAGCGGGCGGCGTAGTCGAACGAGCGCAGTATCCCGGCGATGTCGCGCACCGCCGGTTCGGGACGGCGCCGGTCGGCCAGCGGCCGGGCCGGCTCGCCCTCGAAATCGATCAACGACCAGCTGCCGTCGAGGGTGCGCAGGGTCTGACCCAGATGGAGGTCCCCGTGGATCCGCTGGGCGGGCACCCCCGCCCCCCGGGAGGCCGCCAGCGCGTCGAAGGCGCCCCGCAGCCCCGCCTCGTAGGGCCGCAGCGCCGGTACCTCCCGGGCGGTGGCGGCCAGCCGGGCCGTCATCCCCGCCGCGAGCCGGGCGGTCTGCTCCGGACCGAGCGCGACCGTGGGCAGCGCCGCGGCCAGCGCGCTGTGCACCTCGGCGGTGGCCCGGCCCAGCGCGTGCGCCTCGGCGGTGAAGTCGGCCCCGGCGCCGAGCCGGCGCAGCGCGAGCTGCCAGCCGTCGTCGGAGCCGCGCAGGTACGGCTGGAGCACGCCCAGGGTCAGCGCTTCGCTGCTGGGCGGCTCGGCCTCGTACCAGGCGACGGGGGCCGGGACCCGGGCGCAGCCGGCGGCGGCCAGTGCCCTGGGCAGCTCCAGGTCCGGGTTGACCCCGGGGCCGACCCGGCGGAACACCTTCAGGATGAACGAATCTCCGTAGATGAGCGAGGAGTTGGTCTGCTCCCCGGACAGCGGCCGGGGGGTGAGCCCCGCCGGGATCGGCGTGGCCGGGTCCCGGTCGAAGCGCAGCGGGCCGAGGACCCCGGGGGAGCGCAGCCGTTCCAGCAGCATGGCCGCGAGCCGGGGATCACCCAGCGCCTCGTAGACCGCCCGGCCCGCGTACGGGCCGTCCTCGGCATGGCCGATGAGGGTGGGCGCGAGGGCGGGCGGCAGGGACGGGCGGATGCCCAGCAGCAGTTGGTAGCAGTCCCCGTCGACGTCGAGGAGCAGGTGCAGCAGTCCGGGGGTGGATCCCGGCGGCAGCAGTTCGGCCGCCGAGACGGTCCTGAGCCTGCTGATGGTGCGCCCCTTGCCCGCGAACCAGCGCTGTGCGGGCAGCCAGGCCCTGAGCATCGGCTCCAGTGGAGCGATCCCGGCGGCCCGGTCGGCCGTCAGCCGGCTCCGGGCGGATGCAGCCTCCGACATGGCGTCGCGTCCTTTCCCCGGGCCGTCACAGAATGCGCAGAGTGTCCCGGATGCGCGGCAGTTGCTTCTCCGGCATGTGCGAGTGTCGGGTCAGGATGGTCCGTACAGGGGCGGGCGATTGACCCATTCGAGCTGCCCGCCCCGTCCTCGGCCCGCTACTTCGCGCGTTTGTCGACGCGCTGTTCGGCCCGCAGCCGGAACCAGTAGAAGCCGTGGCCCGCCAGGGTCAGCAGGTACGGCCACTCGCCGATCGGCGGGAAGCGCACATCACCCGTGAGCTCCACCGGGACCCGTCCGTTGAACGACCGCAGATCGAGCTCGGTGGGCTGCGCGAAGCGCGAGAAGTTGTGCACGCACAGCACCAGGTCGTCCCCGTGCTCGCGCAGGAACGCGAGCACCGCCGGGTTCGACGACGGCAGTTCGGTGTACGAGCCGAGTCCGAAGGCCGGGTTCGCCTTGCGGATCTCGATCAGCCGCCGGGTCCAGTGCAGCAGCGAGGAGGGCGACGCCATGGCCGCCTCGACATTGGTGACCTGGTACCCGTGGACCGGGTCCATGATGACCGGCAGGTTCAGCCTGCCCGGATCGCACGAGGAGAAACCGGCGTTGCGGTCCGGGGTCCACTGCATCGGCGTGCGGACGCCGTCGCGGTCGCCCAGCCAGATGTTGTCGCCCATGCCGATCTCGTCGCCGTAGTAGAGCACCGGCGAGCCGGGCAGCGACAGCAGCAGGGCCGTGAACAGCTCCATCTGGTTGCGGTCGTTGTCCAGGAGCGGGGCGAGCCGGCGCCGGATGCCGATGTTGGCCCGCATCCGCGGGTCCTTGGCGTACTCGGCGTACATGTAGTCACGCTCTTCGTCCGTGACCATTTCGAGGGTGAGCTCGTCGTGGTTGCGCAGGAAGATGCCCCACTGGCAGCGGTCCGGGATCGCCGGGGTCTTGGCCAGGATTTCGGAGACCGGGTAGCGGGACTCTCTTCGTACGGCCATGAAGATGCGCGGCATGACGGGGAAGTGGAAGGCCATGTGGCACTCGTCCCCGCCCTTCTCGTAGTTGCCGAAGTAGTCGACGACGTCCTCGGGCCACTGGTTGGCCTCGGCGAGCAGCACGGTGTCCGGGTAGTGCGTGTCGATCTCGGCCCGGACCCGCTTGAGGAGCTGGTGGGTGCGGGGCAGGTTCTCGCAGTTGGTGCCCTCCTCGGCGTACAGGTAGGGCACGGCGTCGAGGCGGAAGCCGTCGATGCCGAGGTCGAGCCAGAAGCGCAGGGCGGAGACGATCTCCTCCACCACGGCCGGGTTCTCGTAGTTGAGGTCCGGCTGGTGGGAGAAGAATCTGTGCCAGTAGTACTGCTTGCGTACGGGGTCGTACGTCCAGTTGGAGGTCTCGGTGTCGACGAAGATGATGCGGGCGTCCTGGTACTGCTTGTCGTTGTCGGCCCACATGTAGTAGTCGCCGTACGGACCGTCCGGGTCCTTGCGTGACTGCTGGAACCACTCGTGCTGATCGCTGGTGTGGTTCATGACGAAGTCGATGATCACCCGCATGCCGCGCGTGTGCGCGGCGTCCACGAACTCCACGAAGTCGGCGAGGTCGCCGAACTCGGGGAGCACGGAGGTGTAGTCGGCGACGTCGTAACCCCCGTCGCGCAGGGGTGAGGCGAAGAACGGCGGCAGCCAGAGGCAGTCGACACCGAGCCACTGGAGGTAGTCCAGTTTGCTGGTGAGCCCCTTGAGGTCCCCGACGCCGTCGCCGTTGCTGTCGTGGAAGGAGCGGACGAGGACCTCGTAGAAGACCGCCCGCTTGAACCAGTCGGGATCGCGGTCCTTGGCGGGGGTGTCCTCGAAGGTGTCGTGGACGGGATCGTTGATCATCATGTGGTGGGTGACCCTCCGGTGGGCGGGGACGGTCGCAGAGCGGCCAGTACGTGCGCGGGCGTGCGGCCCGGCTCTAGGCGCACGTAGTTCGCCCTGCCCCAGTGATAGGTCTCGCCGGTGAGCTCGTCGCGCACCGCGAGGGACCCGTGCCAGTCGAGGCCGAGTACCGGCATGTCCAACGACACTGTCGCCTCCTGGGTGTGGTGCGGATCGAGGTTGACGACCACCAGTACGGAATTGGCTCCGGCGTGCTTCGAATAGGCGATCACCTGTTCGTTGTCGGTCGAGTGGAAGTGGATGTCGCGCAGCTGCTGGAGCGCGGGGTTGCGGCGGCGCAGCCGGTTCAGCGAGGTGATCAGCGGGGCGATGGTGGCGCCGGTGCGGTCGGCGGCGGCCCAGTCGCGCGGCCGGAACTCGTACTTCTCGGAGTTCAGGTACTCCTCGCCGCCCTCGCGCACCGGGGTGTTCTCGCAGAGCTCGTAGCCGGCATAGACGCCCCAGGCGGGGGAGAGGGTGGCGGCCAGGACGGCCCGGACCTCGAAGGCGGGACGGCCGCCGTGCTGCAGGTACTCGTGCAGGATGTCCGGCGTGTTGACGAAGAAGTTCGGCCGCATGACCGAGGCGGAGGGGGTGTCCGCCAGCTCGGTCAGGTACTCGGTCAGCTCGGCCTTGGTGTTGCGCCAGGTGAAGTACGTGTACGACTGCTGGAAGCCGACGGCGGCCAGCGCCCGCATCATCGCGGGCCGGGTGAAGGCCTCGGCCAGGAAGATCACGTCCGGGTCGGACTTGTTGATGTCCGCGATCACCTTCTGCCAGAAGACGACCGGCTTGGTGTGCGGATTGTCGACCCGGAAGATGCGGACGCCGTGGTCCATCCAGTGCCGCAGGATCCGGCAGGTCTCCTCGACGATGCCGGCCATGTCCGTGTCGAAGTGGATCGGATAGATGTCCTGGTACTTCTTCGGCGGGTTCTCGGCGTACGCGATCGTCCCGTCGGCCCGGTGGCGGAACCACTGCGGGTTCTTCTCCACCCACGGGTGGTCGGGGGAGCACTGCAGCGCGAAGTCCAGCGCGATCTCCATGCCCAGTTCGCGGGCGCGCCCGACGAAGGCGTCGAAGTCCTCGATGGTGCCGAGCTCCGGGTGGACCGCGTCGTGCCCGCCCTCGGTGGAGCCGATGGCCCACGGCACGCCCGGGTCCCAACTTCCGGCGGAAAGGGTGTTGTTCGGACCCTTGCGGTAGGTGGACCCGATCGGGTGGATGGGCGGCAGGTAGACCACGTCGAAGCCCATCGCCGCGATCGCGGGCAGCCGCTCGGCGGCGGTCCGGAAGGTCCCGCTGACCGGGGCCTCGCCGGGCTCCAGCACCGCTCCCTCGGAGCGCGGGAACATCTCGTACCAGGAGCCGAAGAGGGCCCGCTTGCGCTCCACCAGCAGCGGCAGGGGCTTGGAGGCGGTGACCAGCTCCCGGTACGGGCGCCTGGCGAACGCGGCGTCCACGGCCGGGTCGAGGGCGGCCTCGTACCGTTCGGCAGCGGGCCGGTCCTCGTCGCGCATGGTCCCGGCGGCGGCCAGGACGGCCTCGCGCCCGTCGCGCTTGGGGATCCGGGCCCCGGCCCGCTCGTAGAGCTCGGCGCCCTCCAGCAGCATGAGCCCGGTGTCGATCCCGGCGGGGATCTTGATCGCGGCATGGGCCCGCCAGGTGGCCACCGGATCGCTCCACGCCTCGACGGTGTACGTCCACCTCCCCTCGGCCTCGACGGAGACCTTGGCCCCCCACCGGTCGGTGCCGGGGGCGAGTTCGCTCAGCGGCACGGGGGCCCGCAGCCGCCCGCCCGGATCACGCAGGACGAGGTGGGCGGCGACGGCGTCGTGTCCTTCGCGGAACACGGTGGCGGAGATCTCGAAGACCTCGTCCACGACCGCCTTTGCGGGTCTGGCGCCGCAGTCGACGGCGGGGCGGACGTCCAGCACGGGAATGCGACCGATCATGATGGGATCACCTGGGGGCAGTTCGCAGGGCTCGGTGACAACAGGCCAGCCGCGAGGGCAGCTGGTAGTGCACGCTCTGTTCGCTCTGTTTCTAGCCGCTCAGTGGACGGCTGGGCTGCGGGCATGGCCGCTCCTGTCCGCGTTCACTCGGGTGGCGGGGAGAGGGTTTGTGGGCGGGTGCGCCGTGCGTGTACGACGTGTACCCGGGGAGCCCTTCCCACTCTCACCCCGCCCAATCCGCGCGCTCGGTTAACTACTCGTACGTAGTGGCACGGCCGATACCAAGCCCCGGGTCGACATCCGCCGGGGCTCCGTCAAGTCGGCCGGGACTAGGTGACGTAGGGGCCGCCGGCTTGACGGAACCCCGGCGCGGACGGGGCGGGAACCACCTGTCCCACGGGTCCCGCGCGTCCCGCGCGGAGGGTCGCCGAGGGGTGCACCGGGGGACAATGGGCCGTCATGCCGAGAGGTGCGAGTGACCGGTGATTCGGGGGTCTTGAACGATGCGGTCGAGGACGGCGGTCACGGTCCGGCTGCCCGGCAGCGCGTCGCCCGTGCCGATCGAGGACGCGCAGCGGCTGCTCGCGCAGCGGATCTCCGGCGAGACGGGCATGGGGGCGATCGCCGGCCGGTTCCTGCGGACCCTGGGATCGCACGGAGCCGAATGCGCGCCCAGGGATCTGGACCGGCTGGGACGGGTCGCGGCCGACCTGATCACCGCCTGCCTGGCCGGGCACCACGACGGCGCCGGCGGCCGCACCGGGGGCGACCCCCCCCGCCGCCTCCGGCCCCCGCGGCCCGCTGGAACGGATCGACACCTTCATCGACCACAACCTCGGCGACCCGGGCCTGACCCCGCAGACCATCGCCGACCGCCACCACATCTCGGTGCGCCGGCTGCACCTGATGTTCCGGGACCGGGGGGAGAGCGTCGCGGCCACCATCCGCCGGCGCCGGCTGGAACACTGCCACGCCGACCTCGCCCGGCCCGCACTGCTCGACCGGCCCATCCACGCCGTCGCCGCCCGCTGGGGCTTCGGCAGCGCCGCCGTCTTCAGCCGCGCCTTCCGCGAGGCGTACGGCATCAGCCCCACCGAACGGCGCGCGCAGGCCCGGGCGGCGGACCGCCCGCACCCGGACATGCCCTGAGGACGTGTCCGCCGACGGCCGTTACGCGGTCCCGCCGGGGATCCGGGCCGGCTCGGCCCGGGACCACCAGTCGGCCGGGACGCCGGACAGGCCCGCGCGGGCGGCCACCACACCGCCGGCGATCGCGCACGTGGTGTCGCGGTCGCCCCAGCCCTCCACCGTGCGCCACAGCGCCTCGGCCACGTCGTCCGGCTCCCCGGCGGCGCACCACAGCGCGAAGGGCACCGTGTCCGGCGCCGAGATCCGCCAGCCCGAGCCGAGGCGCTCCGCGGCCTCCCGTACGGTCGTACCGTCCGGCAGCCCGGCCGCCGTCAGCAGCAGGTCCCGCACCTGGCCCGGCAGCACCCGGCCGGCCACCTCCCGCAGGAAGTCCGGGCGCCGCGGCGCGGGTCCGCCCCGGCCCGCGGCCGCCAGCGCGGCCGCCACCGCCACCGCCACCGCACCGGCCACCGCCTCCGGGTGCGCGTGCGTGGCCAGCGCCGAACGCCGCGCCTGCTCCACCACCGCGTCCATGTCCCCGTGGAAGAAGGCCCCCAGCGGAGCCACCCGCATCGCCGCCCCGTTGCCCCACGAGCCCTGGCCGCCGAACTGCTCGCCGGTGACGGCCCGCCAGTCCTCCCCGGCCCCGATCCGCTCCAGCACCTCGTGCATCGAGGCCCCGTACTGGCGGTACGCGTCCCGCGCGTACTCGGCGGCGAAGGCCGCGGCCAGTTCCGCCGGGCGCACCTCCCCGTACCGGACCAGATGCGCGTGCAGGACGAGCCCCATCGCCCCGTCGTCCGTCCACTTCCACGGCCCCGGACGCAGCTCGCGCCCGGCCAGCCACCGCTCGCCGGCCCCGGTGTCCCGTACGAACCAGCTCTGCCCGAAGGCGTCCCCGAGCACCAGCCCCTCCAGGCTGTCCCGTGCCGCGCCCGATCTGTCATCCATACGGGGGACAATGCCACATGGACTCGGAGGCACTGCACGAATTGATCGGCGCACACCTGCGTGCGGCCGACCCCCGGCTGAGGGAGGCCGCCGCACGCCGGGCGGTGGACGTCGCCTGGGGCCCGGACCAGGAGCGGTACCTGGCCGCCGCGCTCGCCGACGCCGTCGGCCGCGAGGACGACCCGGCCGCCCTGGCGGCGCAGATCGACGCCCTGCCCGCCGTCGAACCGGCCCTCGGCGACGCCGCGCTGGTCCGCCTCGCCGGCCGCTGCGCCGACTCCCCGGTCCTGGCCGCGCTGCTCGTCCGCGCCGCCCGGCTGCAGATCTCCGGGCCCGCGGAACCCGTCGGCGACGCGACCCGGGTCGTCGTGCGCTGCCTGCGCGGAGCCCCGCACTCCGGGCTCGGGCTGCGCACCCCGGGCGGGGCCTGGGTGGTGCTGGAGCGGATCGAGGTCTACGGCAGGGCCGTGGACCGGCTGGACCCCGGCTGCACGGCCCGGGTGTTGCTGTCCGGGTCCGGCGCGCGGGAGCTGGCCGAGTGGGACCGCCTGGACGCCGATCCCAGGGCCCGGGAGTACGCACCGGGGCTGCGCTCTGCCGACCCCCGGACCCGGTGGTCCGCCGCCGAAGCCATCGCGGACTGGCCGAACTCCTGGGCGCCCGAGGTGGGCCGCTACCTGTGCGGCGCGCTGGCCCGGGCCGCGGTGCGGGAGCAGGACCACGACGCGCTGGAGTCCCACCTGCACGCGCTGCTCGCATTGGATCACTTCCTGGCGGAACCGGCGTTCGCCCTGCTGCGCACGATGGACCGCGCCGCCCTGCCGGAGGTGCTGCGGCCGTATCTGGACGACCTGTTGGAGGAGGACCCGGCCCGCAGCGGCCGGTGAGCCCCGGCGGAGGGGCCATGGCCGGAACACGCGGGCGCCGCTAGCCTTCCCGGGGTGATGCGCGGGTGCACAGCGTGGTGCGGCCGCTCCGATCCGTAATCCCCTGCGAAGGTGGAACACGTGAAGGCTATCCGTCGATTCACCGTGCGCCCCGTCCTCCCGGAACCCCTGCTGCAGCTCACCGAGCTCGCGCGCAATCTGCGCTGGTCGTGGCATTCCGAGACCCGTGAACTCTTCCAATCCGTCGACCCCGAGGGCTGGCAGGCCGCCGGCGGCGATCCCGTCCGGCTGCTCGGCTCGGTCTCCGCGGCCCGGCTCGCCGAACTGGCCGCGGACCGCCGGTTCCTGCGCCGGCTCGCCGTCGCCGCGGCCGACCTCGATGACTACGTGAACGGCGGGAGGTGGTACCAGAGCCAGGAGAACGGCGCGGAACTGCCCGCCGCCATCGCCTATTTCTCCCCCGAATTCGGTATCACCGCCGCCCTGCCGCAGTACTCCGGCGGCCTCGGCATCCTCGCCGGGGACCACCTGAAGGCCGCCAGCGACCTCGGCGTCCCGCTCATCGGGGTGGGCCTGCTCTACCGCCACGGCTACTTCCGCCAGTCGCTCTCCCGCGACGGCTGGCAGCAGGAGCACTATCCCGTCCTCGACCCCAACGAACTCCCGCTCGGCCTGCTCCGTCAGGACGACGGCACCCCCGCCCGCGTCTCGCTGACCCTGCCCGGCGGACGCACCCTGCAGGCCCACATCTGGCAGGCCCGCGTCGGCCGGGTGCCGCTGCTGCTCCTGGACTCCGACGTCGAGGACAACGACGCCGCGGCCCGCGAGGTGACCGACCGGCTCTACGGCGGCGGCAGCGACCACCGGCTGCTCCAGGAGATGCTGCTCGGCATCGGCGGTGTGCGCGCGGTGCGCACGTACTGCCGGATCACCGGCCATCCCGATCCCGAGGTCTTCCACACCAACGAGGGCCATGCCGGATTCCTCGGGCTCGAACGCATAAGGGAACTGGAGCGGGAGCAGGGCCTCGGCTTCGACGGCGCCGTCGAGGCGGTGCGCGCCGGGACCGTGTTCACCACGCACACCCCCGTTCCGGCCGGGATCGACCGCTTCGAGCGGGCCCTGGTCTCCCGGCACTTCGGGGAGGGCGGGGAACTGCCCGGCGTACCGGTCGAGCGGATCCTGGAACTGGGCGCCGAGACCTATCCCGGCGGTGACCCCGGCGTGTTCAACATGGCCGTCATGGGCCTGCGCCTGGCCCAGCGGGCCAACGGGGTGTCCACCCTGCACGGCGCGGTCAGCCGCGAGATGTTCGCCGGGCTGTGGCCCGGCTTCGACCCGGCCGACGTGCCCATCACCTCCGTGACCAACGGGGTGCACGCCCCCACCTGGGTGGCCCCCGAGGTGGTCCGGCTCGGCGCCCGCCAGATCGGCCCGGGCCGTACCGAGGACGCCCTGTCGGTCGGCGGCTCCCCGCGCTGGGACGCGGTCGCCGAGATCCCGGACCAGGACGTGTGGGACCTGCGCCGGGTGCTGCGCGAGCAACTGGTGCAGGAGGTACGGGACCGGCTGCGCGCCTCGTGGTTCCAGCGCGGGGCCGCGGCGGCCGAACTGGGCTGGGTCGACTCCGTGCTCGACCCCGACGTGCTGACCATCGGATTCGCCCGGCGCGTGCCCTCGTACAAGCGGCTGACGCTGATGCTGCGCGACCCGGACCGGCTGCGCAGGCTGCTGCTGGACCCGGAGCGGCCGGTGCAGATCGTGGTGGCGGGCAAGGCGCACCCGGCCGACGACGGCGGGAAGCGGCTCGTGCAGGAACTGGTCCGCTTCGCGGACGACCCGCGGGTACGGCACCGGATCGTCTTCCTGCCCGACTACGGCATGGCCATGGCGCAGAAGCTCTACCCCGGCTGCGACGTCTGGCTGAACAACCCGCTGCGGCCCCTGGAGGCCTGTGGCACGAGCGGGATGAAGGCCGCCCTGAACGGCTGCCTCAACCTGTCCGTGCTGGACGGCTGGTGGGACGAGTGGTTCGAGCCGGACTTCGGCTGGGCCATCCCCACCGCCGACGGGCTCGGCGCGGACGAGGACCGGCGCGACCACCTGGAGGCGAGTGCCCTCTACGAGCTGATCGAGAACCGGGTCGCGCCCCGGTTCTACGACCGGTCCGGCCGCAGCGGGCTCCCGGTGCGGTGGATCGAGATGGTCCGGCGCACGCTCGTCTCGCTGGGGCCGAAGGTGCTCGCCGGGCGGATGGTCCGGGAGTACGTGGAGCGGCTGTACACGCCGGCCGCGCTCGCCCACCGGGCCCTGGACGCCGGGGCGGCGCGTGACCTCGCCTGGTGGAAGGGGCGGGTCCGGGCGGCCTGGCCGCGGCTCTCCGTCGAGCACGTGGAGACGCTGGCCGCGGCTCCGGTCAACGGCACCGCCGAACTGGGCGCCACCCTCACCCTGCGCGTGCAGGTGGCGCTGGACACGCTCACCCCCGAGGACGTGGAGGTACAGGCCTTCGCCGGCCGGGTGGACCCGCAGGACGTGATCCGGGACGGGCGCAGCTTCCCGCTCAAGCCGGCCGCGGGGCCCGATCTGGAGGGCCGCTGGGTGTACGAGGGCCCGCTCGCCCTCGACCGTACGGGGCCCTTCGGCTACACGGTGCGCATCCTGCCCGCGCACCCGCTGCTGGCGACTCCGGCGGAATTGGGCCTGGTCGCGGCCCCGGTGGAGACGGACGCGGGGGGCGGGGTACTCCTGCGCTGACCTCGTCGCGGGGGCCGGGCGGTGCGCCGTGGGTGCGCGCCGCCCGGCCTCATGGGTGAACCACGCTCGCGCCGGGTCTGCGGAAACGTATCTGCGGGGGGCTGCACTCCTACGCTGCCCGAGGATGCCACCGGACCGGTATCCGCGGAACCCGAGGAACGGACTCCCCCCATGCGTCTTCGCCCGACCGTCGCCGTGTTCGTCGGCGCTCTCGCGCTCGCCCTGCCCACCGCCGGCCCGTCGGTGGCCGACGACCACGGCGAACGCGCTCTCGGCACACTGCACTACCAGTACCTGGACGCGGCGGGCTCCGAGAGAAGAGGCCAGATCCAGCCCGCCGACAACGACACCTGCTACCTGCTGACGCGCACCTCCCGCGACGAGCCCGCCATCGAGGTGCGCAACGAGACGGAGTCGCTGGCGGTCCTCTTCGACAACCGCAGCTGCAACGGCGAGGCGGAGAAGGTGCTGAAGCCGGGGGAGAAGGCGAATCGGGTGGAGGCCGTCTCGGTCTACTTCAAGCCGGTGGACGAGGAGGACTCGGGCCTGGGCGACAACGGCGGCAATGGCGGTAACGGCGGGAACGGCACCTGGCCGGGCCGGGACGACCGGCCGCGGGACGACGAGGCCGTCGAGGACCAGACCGGCGGCAACGGCGGGAACGGCACCGGGCCGGACCGGGACGACCAGTCGCGCGACGACCAGACCGACCAGAACCAGAACCAGAACCGGGACGACGAGGAAGAGGAGGAGGAAGAAGACTTCCTCACCGCCGTCTTCCGCGCCCTGGGCCGACGCGGGTAGCGCAGGCCCCGGCGGAGCCGGACCCATGGAACAGGGCCGCCCGGGGAGGATTCCTCCCGGGCGGCCCCGTGGTCTATCTGCTCAGCTGTCGTTCACGCTGCCCCGGTGGGGTCAGAAGGTGAGCTTCCAGCTGTTGATGTAGCCGGTGTCGAGGCTCGCGAGGTCCGCGACACGCAGCTTCCAGGTGCCGTTCGCGACCTCGGAGGAGGCGTTCACGGTGAAGGACTGGACGATGTTGTCCGCGCTGCCGCCGCTGCGGTTGCGCAGGTTGTAGACGGAGCCGTCAGGGGCGACCAGGTCGACCTTGAGGTCACCGACGTAGGTGTGGACGATGTTCACGTCCACCTTGAGCGTGCTGGGGGCGTTGCCCGAGCGCGTCACGTTGATCGGGGACTCGACGGTCGAGTTGTCCGCGATCTGATAGTCCGTGGTGTTCTCGAAGACGCTCGGCTGCGTGGTGCCGACCGTCCAGGTGAACGCCGCGGTACCGGTCTGGTTCTGCGAGTCGGTCACCGTGACGGTCACGTTGGACGTGCCCGCGGTGGAGGCCGTGCCCGAGATCAGGCCGTTGGAGGAGTTGATCGACAGGCCGGCCGGCAGGCCGGTCGCCGCGTAGCTCAGCGCACCCGGGTTCGTGCTCGTGGCCTGGACCTGCAGGCTCACGGCGCTGCCCGTGACGGTGCTCTGGTTGGCGATCGGGGTGACCGTGACGCCGTTGGAGATGCGGGATCCGACGGCGACGCCGGCCCATGCGTTGGCGACGTTGTTGTAGATGGCCGAGCCCTGGCCGTAGAGGTCGGCGGCGGCCTTCAGGGTCTGGACGCGGGCGTCGGCGTAGTTGGTGTTCGACTTGAAGTAGCCCACCGTCAGCGCGCGGAACCAGATCTTCGAGGCGGCGTCACGGCCGATCGCGGTGACGGGCAGGCCGTCCGCGGTCGGCGAGTTGTAGCTCACGCCGTTGATGACCTTGGCGCCCGAGCCCTCGGAGGCCAGGTAGTACCAGTGGTTGGCCGGGCCCGACGAGTAGTGGACGTCGATGCCGCCGAGGCCCGAGTACCAGCTGTCCTTGGACGCGCCGTCCTTGCTCGGCTTGTCCATGTACCGCAGCGGGGTGCCGTCGCCGTTGATGTCGATCTTCTCGCCGACCAGGTAGTCGCCGACGTCCTGCGGGTTGTTGGCGTAGAACTCGACGGCCGCCGCCATGATGTCGGAGGTCGCCTCGTTCAGACCGCCGGGCTCACCGCTGTAGGTCATGTTGCCGGTGACCGAGGTCAGACCGTGGGTCATCTCGTGCGCGGCCACGTCGGTGGAGGTGAGCGGCTTGTTGTTGCCCTCACCGTCGCCGTACGTCATGCAGAAGCAGGAGTCGCTCCAGAACGCGTTGACGTAGGCGTTGCCGTAGTGGACCCGGGTGTACGGGGCCACGCCGTCGTTGCGCAGGCCGTTGCGGCCGTGCACGTTCTTGTAGTAGTCCCACGTCACCGCGGCGCCGTAGTGCGCGTCCGCGCCGGCCGTCTCCAGGTTGGACGGCAGGTTGTTGCCCCAGATGTCGTCCGGGCCGGAGAAGAGCGTGCCCGTGCCGGAGCCGGTGCCGCGGTTGAGGTTGTACGTCTTGTGGTTGCCGCGCGCGGCGTCGGTCAGGTTCCAGGTGCTGCCCGACTGGGTGGTCCCGAGGGTCACCTGGCCGCTGTACATCGTGTTGCCGGTGCCGGTCTCGATGGCCTGCCACTCGGTGATCTTGGCGCCGGTCTTGGCGTTGGTCACCACGTGGAGCTCGTTCGGCGTGCCGTCGTGCTGGAGGCCGCCGACGACGGTCTCGAACGCGAGGACCGGCGCGCCCTCGGCCGCCCAGATCACCTTGCGGGCGCCCTTGGAGGCCTTGGCTTCCTTCGAGCCCTCGGCGTTGGCGGCGGAGACCGCCTGGCTCTCGGCGGCCGCCGGGGTGACGGTGGCGCTGGTGTCGGCGACCTTGATCTCGTGGTTGGTCGCCTTGGTCACGCTCTTGGTGACGCCGTCCTTGGCGTGGACCGTGAGGTCGCCACCGAGGACCGGGAGTCCGTCGTAGGTGCGCTCGTAGGTGGTGTGCGTGGTGCCGTCCGCGTCCTGGACCACGTCGCGGACGACGAGCTTCTCGCCGCTGCCGAGGCCGAGCGCCTTGGCGGCCTGCACGGTGGTCGAGTTGGCCTCGGCCAGGAGCGTCGCACGCTCCGAGGCGCTGAGTGCGCGGTTGGCCGCGCCCGGGTTGGGCTGGGAGGCCGTGGGTGCCTGCGACGCGGTGGCGTCGGCGGTGGCGGTGCCGGTCTGTATGCCTACGGCGAGCAGAGCAGCCGCGGCAACGAGCGCGCCGGCCGCGGTGGCACGCCTCTGGGGGGTGGACCTCAACGCAGACTCCTTCTGCAAGGGGGGTTCCGGATGGCTGGGTGGGCCTCCGGGCAGAACAGGGCTGGTGCGATGAACGGTCGAAGATTGCCACTCGCAGCGACAGATGTCAGGGCCGCGTCAAAAGGTTGGCCGGAAACGGTCCGTTGTCCGAAGATGCGTATCCGGTATCCGGACCATTTACCTCCGTAAGCCCCCTGGGCCGTCCGACATACGGAACGTCAGATACCGGTTGCTAACACTTGCGCAACAAGAGACTGCGTTGACTCAAACGGCATTTACCGTACGGGTGTTTGTCGTACTGTTTCCCGGTGCGGCAGATGTTCGTTGCCAGGGGAAGCGATGGGCATCCGCCACTGTCATAGACCACGTGCCAGGGGGGCCCATGAGGCATGTCCATATTCCTGCGCAAAGAGTGGCCCGAGCGGCCAGGGAGTCTCTTGCGCCCACACGGCGCCTCGGGGACAAGGCCCGTTGGTACCGCCCGGCCGCAATCGCCGCCGACTTCTTCGGCGCCGCCATCCCGGTAGGACTCGTCTTCGACGCCGCGCAGCAGGTCCGGCCCGTCTACTGCGCCCTGGCCGCCGCCGCGGCGTGGACCGGGGTGCAGGCGCTGCGCCGGCGCTATGCGACCCGGACGCTCGGGGAATCGCGCGGTGTGCTGCCGGTCGTACATGACTGGCTGATTCTGATCGGCGTTCTGGCCGTGGCACGTGTGGTGACCGAAGAGGCCACCCCCCGGCTGTCCGCTCTCGGGGCCCTGCTGCCCGCTCTGCTCATCACCGTCGCCGTCCACAAACTGACCTACCGCCACCTCTCGGCCGCCCGCCGCGAGGCCCAGGCCGTCAGCCGGGTCCTCGTCGTCGGTGAGCCCGACGCGGCCGAGGACGTCATCGCGCACCTCGCCGCCCGCACCGACCACCCGTACGTCGTCGTCGGCGTGGTCCCGGTCGGTGCCGGGCCGCTCGTCAGCGGGGTGCCCGTGGCGGCGCGGCTCGACGGAGGGACCCCCGAGGCCCCGAACGGCGACTCCGCGGCCGTGCTCGGCGCCGTCGCCAGCCACCACGCCGACCTGGTGCTGGTGGCCCCCGGCGTGCGGATCACGGGGGAGCGGCTGCGCCGGATCGCCTGGGCCCTGCACGACGCCGGGCTGGAACTCGCCGTCTTCCCGGGGCTGGTGGAGGTCTCCGTCAAGCGGCTGGAGACCCTCTCCGCGGGCGGGCTCGCCGTGCTGCGGGTGGCGCCGCCCGTCAGCCGCGGGGTGCAGACCCTGCTCAAGTCCGCCCTGGACCGGGTCGGAGCCGCTGCCGGACTGCTGCTGCTCTCCCCGGTCCTCCTGGGGATCGTCGTGGCCATACGCCTCGGCTCGCGCGGCCCGGCCTTCTACCGGCAGCGGCGGATCGGCCGCGACGGGGCCCCGTTCGTCATGTGGAAGTTCCGCACGATGGTCGTGGACGCCGACGACCTGAAGGCCGAACTGTCCGGGTCGAACGAGAACGACGGCCTGATGTTCAAGATGCGCCGCGACCCCCGGGTGACCCGGGTGGGCCGGCTGCTGCGCCGTACCTCGCTGGACGAGCTGCCGCAGCTGATCAACGTACTGACCGGCAACATGTCGCTGGTCGGCCCGCGCCCGCCGCTTCCGGAGGAGGTGGCGAAGTACGACGAGGTCGAGTTGCGCCGGCTCACCGTACGGCCCGGGATGACGGGACTGTGGCAGATCAGCGGAAGGTCCGACCTGTCCTGGGACGAAACCATCCAGCTCGACCTGCAGTACGTCGACAACTGGTCCTTCACCAGCGATGTCGACGTGATGGGCCGTACGCTCCGCGCCGTCGTAGACGGTCGCGGAGCGTACTGAGGAACCTGGGCCGCCTGTGCGATCAGCTCTGCTCGCGCCACCACTTGTACGTGGCGGCGATGCCGTCCCGCAGCGGGACGGCGGGCTTCCAGCCGAGCGACGTCAGGCGGCTCACGTCCAGCAGCTTGCGCGGGGTCCCGTCCGGCTTGGACGTGTCCCAGGCGAGCCGGCCGCGGAAGCCGGTCACCTCGGCGACCGTCTCGGCCAGTTCCCTGATGGTCAGGTCCTCGCCGCAGCCGATGTTGACGGGCTCGTCGCCGTCGTAGGTGTTCAGCAGCACGGCGCAGGCCGCGGCCAGGTCGTCCACGTGCAGGAACTCCCGGCGCGGGGTGCCCGATCCCCACAGGGTGACCTCGTCGCGGCCTTCGGCGGCGGCCTCGTGGAAGCGCCGGACGAGCGCCGGCAGGACGTGCGAGGTCTCCAGGTCGAAGTTGTCGCCCGGGCCGTAGAGGTTCGTCGGCATGGCCGAGATGTACGAGGCCCCGTACTGCTTGCGGTAGGACTGGACCTGGACGATCCCGGCGATCTTGGCGAGGGCGTAAGCCTCGTTCGTCGGCTCCAGCGGGCCGGTCAGCAGGGCGTCCTCGCGGATCGGCTGCGGGGCCAGCTTGGGGTAGATGCAGGACGAACCCAGGAACAGCAGCCGGCCCACGCCGGCGGCGTGCGCGCCGCCGATCACGCTGAGCTGGATCTGCAGGTTCTCCTCCAGGAACTGCACCGGGTACATGCTGTTGGCCATGATCCCGCCGACCTTGGCGGCGGCCAGCACCACGGCGTCCGGGCGGACGTCCCTGAGATACGCGGCGGTTGCGGCGGCGTCGCGCAGGTCGAGGTCGGCGCGGCCCCGGGTGAGCACCTCATGGCCGTCGGCGGTGAGCCGCCGGGCGACCGCGGACCCCACGAGGCCGCGGTGGCCCGCGACGAAGACGCGGGCGTTCGGGGGCAGGAGCGGCAGCGAACTTGTCATACCGCCGATGATGCCAGTCCGGACCCGCGGGGGGCGCAGGGGTCCACGGTGCGGGCCGGTGACCCGGGCCGGCGGCCCGGACGTCGTCCCGCGCGGCGGCGCCCCGGTTCCGGCGGACGGTTGGGGTCCCGGAACCTCCGGGCCTCGCCCTTCGTCCCGGCGCCGACCGCCTTTCCCGCCCGGACTTGGCGGGGCGGAACCAGGACCGGCCCGGCCCGCGTCCGCTCCGGGCAGGGGCGTCCGCCCCGCCGGGGCAGCCCGGGGGCAGCCGTGTACGGTAACGCAATCCGGCCCCCGGGCCGCGGCCGGGCCGCTCGGTGCGACGCCCGACGGCCCGCTCCGCACCCACTCCGAGGCACAGCCTCACCACGACCGACAGAAACCACCAGCAAGGGGACCCCATGGGCAAGACCGCACTGATCACCGGAGTCACCGGACAGGACGGCTCGTACCTCGCCGAGCTCCTGCTCTCCAAGGGCTACACGGTGCACGGGCTCGTGCGGCGGTCCTCCAGCTTCAACACGGAGCGGGTCGACCACATTTACCAGGACCCGCAGACCGCGAACCGGTCCTTCGTCCTGCACCACGCCGACCTCTCCGACGGCGTCGCCCTCGTGAACCTGCTCCGCGACATACGCCCCGACGAGGTCTACAACCTCGGCGCCCAGTCCCACGTCCGCGTCTCCTTCGACGCCCCGCTCTACACGGGCGACGTGACCGGCCTCGGCGCGCTGCGGCTGCTGGAGGCCATCCGGGCCAGCGGTGTCGACACCCGCATCTACCAGGCCTCGTCCTCCGAGATGTTCGGTGCCACCCCGCCCCCGCAGAACGAGGCCACGCCGTTCCACCCGCGCAGCCCGTACGGCGCCGCGAAGGTGTTCGCGTACTGGACCACGGTGAACTACCGCGAGGCGTACGACATGTTCGCCGTCAACGGGATCCTCTTCAACCACGAGTCCCCGCGCCGCGGCGAGACCTTCGTGACCCGCAAGATCACCCGCGCGGTGGCCCGTATCAAGGCCGGCCTCCAGGACCACCTCTACCTCGGCAACCTCGACGCGGTGCGCGACTGGGGCTACGCCCCCGAGTACGTCGACGCGATGTGGCGGATGCTCCAGCAGGACGAGCCCACCGACTACGTCGTCGCCACCGGAGTGGCCGCGACCGTCCGCGAGTTCGTCGAGTCCTCCTTCACGCACGCCGGTCTCGACTGGACCGACCACGTGCGGTACGACCCCAAGTACGAGCGCCCGAGCGAGGTCGACGCCCTGATCGGCGACGCTTCCAAGGCCCATGACCTGCTTGGCTGGAAGCCGACGGTCCTGGTGGCGGAACTGGCGCAGATCATGGTCGACGCCGACATCCGTCAGGTCGAGGACCAACTGGCGGGCGTGACAGTCCGCATCGACCGCTGAGGCCTTATATTTCCCCTACGGTTTGCTGTTTTCCGGCCATGCTCCGCAGCTCTGCAGGGGTATGGCCGGGGTAAACCTGCCGTATGTCCCTTGTGCACCCTCCATGCTGAACCTGTTGATTCCAAGTTGGTATGCAATGGGTCAAGAGAGGTGACCGGGCCTTCAACTGAGCCCTAGTCTGCGCCAGTACATATGGCTGTTCGGATAGATCCAGCCATCAAACCGGGCAATTGCCCTGGGGGGCTCATGCGTAGATCCAGAGGGCTGACTGCCGCCCTCGTACTGTCACTGGCCGGTGCGGGCACCGGCATAGGCCTGGTGCTGATGCCTCAGGCGTCCGCCATCACGGCGCCGGTGGCATTCACCGCCGACGAACTGCCGACCTGGCAGACGAACGGCGTCGTCTGGGCGATGGCCCAGGCCAACGGCACCGTCTTCGCCGGCGGTACCTTCTCGGCCGTCCGCCCGCCCGAGGGCGTGGCCGGTGCGGAGCAGAACGCCGTGAACTTCGTGGCGCTCGACGCCGCGACCGGCAATCCCACCTCCTGCAAGCTGGCCTTCACCATCGGCGAAGGCACCGCGACCGTTCGTACGCTGGTCGTCTCGAAGGACAAGAAGACCCTCTACGCGGGCGGGTCCTTCGGCGCCGTCAACGGCACCCCGGTTTCCAGCCTCGCCGCGATCGACATCGCGAGCTGCACCCCCAAGGCATCGTTCCACCCGAGCTTCCCCGCCACCGTGCGCGCGCTCGCCGTCACCGACGACACCCTGTACGCGGGTGGCGACTTCGGCACCGTCGAGGGCCAGACCCGCGAGCGGTTCGCCGCCGTGGACGCCTCCTCCGGTGCGCTGAAGCCCTTCGTCGCCAACGTCGACGAGCCGGGCCGCGCGGTCGAGGTCACCCCCGACGGCAAGAACGTGCTCCTCGGCGGCGACTTCTTCACCGTCAACGGCTCCAACAGCCACGCTCTCGCCGTGGTCAACGCCACCACGGGCGCGGTCACCAAGACGTACGGCAACATCCCGTCGAACTCGGTCGTCAAGGACATCTCCACCGACGACACCGGCTTCTACACGGGTCACGAGGGCTCCGGCGGCGGCGTCTTCGACGGCCGTATCGGCCTGCGCCTGAGCGACTTCACCGAGAAGTGGCGCGACCGCTGCCTCGGCGCCACCCAGTTCGTCCTGCCGTACGAGGGAGTGCTCTACAGCTCCTCGCACGCGCACGACTGCTCCACCGAGCTGGAGTTCCCCGACGGCAAGCGCAACTTCCTGCTGGCCCAGCCGACCAACCACGAAGGCGCCGCCCCCGCGCCCGTGGACGGCTTCGTGCGCGGCCCCGGCAAGCTCGGCTGGCACCCCACGGCCAACGACGGCATGGACGGCACCGAGGGCATCGGCCCGCGCGTCATGGCCGTGGCCGAGAAGAACGACGTCAAGTACATGTGGGTCGGCGGTGAGTTCACCCTCATCAACGGCAAGCCGCAGTGGGGCCTGACCCGCTTCGCCTCCACCGGCGACGTCGGCGCCCCGACCACCCCGGTGGCCAGCGCCTCCAGCGTCAAGCCCGGCGAGGTCCAGGTCCGCTGGCGCACCAGCTACGACGCGGACGACAGCAAGCTGACCTACCGCATCTACCGCAACGGCTCGGCCACCCCGGCCGCCACCGTCACCGCCGGCTCGCTGGAGTGGGAGCGCCCCCAGGCCTCCTGGAACGACGCCACGGTCAAGGCCGGCCAGAGCTACACCTACCGGGTGACCGCGACCGACGCCGCCGGCAACACCAGCGCCCTGTCGGCCGTCGCCTCGGTGACCGTCCCGACCTCGGTCCAGTCCTACCCGAACCAGGTCCGCACCGACGGCGCCGACCTCTACTGGCGCTACGACGACGCGGTCAGCCCCTACGTCGCCGACACCTCGGTGTCCGGCAACCGCAGCGGCGTCCAGCTCAACGCCCCCGCCCTGAAGCAGTCGCCCGGCGCCGTCTCCGGCAGCACGGCGATGGGCTTCAACGGGACCAGCCAGCAGGTGTACAGCGACCGCCGTCAGACGGTCGGCAGCACGTTCACCATCGAGACCTGGTTCAAGACGAACACCACGCGCGGCGGCAAGCTCATCGGCTTCGGCAACAACACCGCGCGCAGCAGCGGCTCGTACGACCGCCAGCTGTACATGACCAACACCGGTCGCCTGGTCTTCGGCGTCTACAACGGCTCGACCCGGACCGTCTCCACGGGCCTGTTCGAGACGTACAACGACAACAAGTGGCACCACGTGGTCGGCACCCAGGGCCCCGGCGGCATCACGCTGTACGTCGACGGCCAGAGCAAGGGCACCCTGAACGCCCAGAGCAACGCCACCTACGCGGGCTACTGGCACGTCGGCGGGGACAACCTCGCCAACTGGCCGACCCGTCCGACGAGCAACTTCTTCGCGGGTCAGCTCGACGAGACCGCCGTCTACCCGTCGGCGCTCACCCAGGCCCAGGTCAAGGGCCACTTCGACCTGGCCAAGGCGCCCACCGACACGGTCTCCGCGGTCAAGACGACCGAGGACACCTACATCAACCAGGGCGCCCCGAGCACCGCCTACGGCACGTCCACCTCGCTCGCGGTGCGCGGCAGCGGCTCGCTGTACGAGACGTACCTGCGCTTCAACCTGCCGGCCGCCCCGGCCGGCCAGGTCCTGAAGTCCGCCTCGCTGCAGATCAAGACCAGCACGCAGGCGAACTCCGGCACCACCGACACCGTGAAGGTGCTCCCGGTCACCGGTAACTGGACCGGCGCGGGTACGACCTTCAACACCAAGCCCACCCTCGGCACCACCCCGCTCGGCAGCATCGCGGGCGTGCCGGAGGGCTCCGCGGTCCACAACGTGGAGCTGGACACCGCCACGGTCTCCGCGGCGCTGGGCACCAGTTACGGCCTGGGCCTGACGAGCACGGGCACCGACCCGCTGTGGATCTGGTCCTCCGAGGCCACGGCGGCGGAGGGTACTCCGCAGCTGGTCCTCACCTTCGGCGCGAAGTAAGCGACGACAACCGAAACAACCGCCTGACGGCGTGCGGGGTCCGGCTCTCTGTGGCCGGGCCCCGCTGCACACCCCCTTGAGTACGGGAGCCATCCGATGTACCGACGCTCCGCAGCGGCTGCTGTCCTGCTGGCCGCCGCCCTGACGCTGACCGCCTGCAGTTCGGGCGGGGACAAGGCCGACTCCGGCGCCGAGCCGAAGCCCCCGGCCTCCTCGTCGGCCCCCGACCCGGCGGATGCTCCGCAGCCGTCGACCGACCCGAACGCGAAGCCGACCGGCCCCGTCCTGCCGGACGCGAAGCTCACCCCGAAGACGGGCAGCTTCACGGCGGAGGAGAAGAAGTACCTGAGCGGGCGGGTCCCCGACAAGGTGGACCCGGCGTCCGTGCTGCAGGGCGGCCAGGACGCCTGCCAGCGGGTGCAGCGCACCGCGAAGCACGACAAGGACGCGGCGACCGGAGCCGTCATCACCGGCGAGATCCCGGGCGCCAAGGACGCGATCACCCTCCTGTGCCCGGACCAGAAGCCGATCCTCGCCGCGGCGGAGAAGGGCTTCCCCGAAGGCCCCCGGACCTCGCCCGCGGCGGGCAACTACCGGGCGCTCACCCAGGCCACGAACTGCACCTGGGAGGCCAAGGGCAAGGACGGCGCCACCCTTGCCTCGGGCCCGGAGACCCCGCCCAAGGCGGGCGACAAGATCACGGCGACGATCCCGGCCGGCACGGCGGAGTTCAACTCCACGGGCTGCTACGCCTGGATCCCCGCGTAGCCGACCGACAACGCCCCCGAGGACCGGACTCCCGGCCCCCGGGGGCGTTTTCGTACCCGGAACCCGGGTACCCGCGCGGTCAACAGTCACGACAGCGGAAGGCGGACCCCATGGGCATCGGCGGATGCATCGTCCTGATCGTGGTGGGTGCCATCCTCACCTTCGCCAGCGACTGGGAGCTGGAGAGCGTCAACCTCGACCTGGTCGGCCTGATCATGATGGCGGTCGGCGGAATCGGCCTCGCCGTGTACACGAGCATCTACAAACGCCGCCGGACCACGGGCGGCGCGATCCCGGTGGTGGACGACCACCGCCGGGACGTCATCTGACGCCGCGGATGCCCTCGTAGACCGGGAGGAGGGTGTCCAGGACGGCGTCCATGGAGAAGGACTCCGCGGCCAGCTTGCGGGCCGAAAGCGAGGCCTCGTGGTTGGCCGCCGGGTCCAGGAGGTCCAGGACGGCGGCGCAGACGCCTGCCGGGCCGGGGTCGACCGCGTGGCCGGCGCCGGTGCGGGCGATGTCGCGGGCCAGGCCGTTGGAGTGGGTCACCACCGCGGGGACGCCTACGGAGAGGGCTTCCAGTACCGACATGGGGAACGGCTCGTCCACCGACGGCAGCACGTAGACGTGGGCCCGGCGCAGCTCCGTGAGGACCTCCGCGCTGGAGAGGGCCCCCGGGACCGTGAACCGGTCGGTGAGGCCCAGTGCCCCGATCCGGGCCCGTACGGCGGCCAGCTCGCCCTCGTCCGGGCCCGCGACCACGAAGTGCGCGTCCGGGTGGGCGGCGAGGACCGCCGGGGCCGCGTCCACGAAGTCCACCGGCCGCTTACGGGCCTGCAGGCGCGCCGAGTACAGGATGCGCGGCGGACCGCTCAGCGGGGGCCGTTCCTCCTGCGCCGGGGTCCCGTTGACCAGGCGGACCGCCTGCGCCAGGGGCGGCGCGCCGACCACCGCGTCCAGCCCCTCCCGCTCGTGCGGGGTCAGGTACAGCACCGCGTCCGCGCCGCGCAGCAGCCGGCGTACCGCCACCGCGTCCAGCACCTTGGCCAGCAGCTTCTCGCTCGGGTCCACCATGCCGTGGGTCTGCAGCACCAGCGGCTTGCCCGCCCGCAGCGCCGCCAGGGCGACCGGCAGCGTCACCAGGTCCCGGGCCAGGTGGACGTGTACGACGTCGGCGTCCCGCACCAGCCGGCCGGCCGAGGACAGCAGGGCGGGCGAGGTCATCCCGCTGAAGCCGAGGGGGAGCAGCCGGCGGGCCGGGAACAGCTGCGCCGGAACGCCCTCCACGGACGTCGGCCACTGGTCGAAGCCCTCGCCGAGCGCAACCAGCCGCGCCTGGTGGCCGCGGCCCAGCAGTCCCTTGGCCAGGTTCAGCGCGACCCGCACCGGTCCGCCGAAGGCGTGCGAGGGGGAGTGCAGGGTGACGGCGTGAAGGATTCTCATCGGTGCGCTCACCGGATTTCTCGCAGGAGGCCCCGGCCTTCAGGCCGGGGAGGAATGGGCCCTTGGGGCGGAGGCACGGAGCGCCGGAGGTTGGTTCGCATCTGCTCTGACGTGCTCTTTCGGTTGTTGTCAGTGGTCGGGGATAGGTTGTTGGGATGGCGACGGCAGGGGTAGCGGGGGATGCCGGGCATGCCCGGTGGAGCTTCCGCGTCCGCGTGTCGTCCACCGCGCTCGCCGTCCTGATGGCGGAGTGGGACCGGTGCCGGTGGAGCTGGAACGAGTGCTGCGCGAAGTCGAAGCAGACGCATCTGTGGAACAAGGACCGGCCCAAGGGGACGGACAAACGGACCTGCGGCCCGGCGCAGCTCGACAAGATGTTGACCGAAGCCCGAACCGGGAACACCTGGCTTCGCGAAGGGTCCTCGGTTCAGCAGCAGTTGATCCGGGATTTCGGGAGGTCCCGGGCCAAGGCGCAGAAGGACATCAAGGACCGGTTGCCGATGCGGCAGCGGGCCGGGATGCCGAAGTGGAAGGAGAAGCGGGAAGCGCTGCCGTCGCTCAACTACACCAAGCGCGGCTTTCGGTTGAAGGACGGCCGCTTGTACCTGGCGGGCGGTATCGCCCTGACCGTGGTGTGGTCGCGGAACCTCGCGGCCGACCCGTCCAGCGTGCGTGTCTATCAGGACAGTCTCGGGCACTGGTACTGCTCGTTCGTCGTCCCCGCCGAGGTCGAGCCGCTTCCGGAAACCGGCGCGGTGATCGGCGTGGACTGGGGTGTGAAGGAGACCGCGACCACCACCAGCGATGCCCACGACCTCCCGCACGCCGAGCACGGCACGAAGGCCGCCGTCGGCCTCGCGCGCTATCAGCGGATGATGGCCCGCCGGAAACCGGCGAAGGGTGAGCCCGGGTCGAAGGGCTACCGGGCGGCGAAGAGGCGAGTCGCGAAGCTGCACAAGAAGGTGGCCCGGCAACGCCAGGACGCCGGCCGCAAGTGGGCCAAGTCCGTCGTCCGCGACCACGACGCCCTGGCGGTAGAGGACTTTCGCCCGAAGTTCCTCGCCAAGTCCACCATGGCCCGCAAGGCGGCCGATGCGGCGATCTCCGCGACCAAACGTGAGCTGATCGCCATGGCACGCAAACACGGGCGCATCGTCCACCTGGTACACCCCGCGCACACCACCATGGACTGTGCGCAGTGCGGAGCGAGAACCAAGCACGCACTACCTCTCTCAGAACGAACGTATGCCTGCACCGTGTGCGGAGCCGTATCCCCCAGGGACAAGAACTCCGCCCGCGTGATGCTGGTCCGGGCTGGTCTCAACCCGGCTAGTGCTGATCGTGTAGGACCGGGTGGGGCGCTGCCCCGCCTGGCAGCGTGAGCTAGAAATCCCCACATCAGCCCTGGAGGGTGAGGAATCCCCTCCCTTCAGGGAGGGGAGGATTCAATTGGGCTCCTCCACCGGGCGGCGGTGCCCGTCCTGGGTCTGCAGGGTCAGTGCGGGAAGGTTCTTGTGGACCACCGAACCGGCGCCCGCGACCGCGCAGCGGCCCACCGTGACCCCGGCGAGCACGGTCGCCCGTACCGCCACCCACGCGCCGTCCTCGACCACGATCGGGGCGTTGCGGTAGCGGAAGTCGGCGGCCCGGTGGTCGTGCGAACCGGTGCACAGCATGGCCTCCTGCGAGACGCACACGTTCGCCCCGATGGTCACCGGCTCCAGGTTCAGCAGCCAGGCGCCCTCACCTATCCAGGTGTGGTCCCCGATGTCGAGCTTCCACGGCCACAGCACCCGCACCCGGTGCCGGATGAGAACACCCTCGCCGATCTTCGCCCCGAAGGCCCGCAGCAGCGCCACCCGCACCCGCGCCGGACAGAACCAGCTCATGAACAGCGTGTTCATCACGGCGAACCACAGCGCCTGCGTCAGCAGCCCGCGGCCCTTGTCGTACCCGGCCAGCGTGAAGGAAGGAAGATCCCGCAACTGTCGCCCCCGTCTGCACTCCGCCGCCGCCTCCCCGGGCGTGGCCCGCTCAGACTAGACTGCCCGCGGACCAGGCACATCGGGTGGGGGCGGCAGTGACGACGGACATACACAAGCCCTCCGCAACGCCCGCGAAGCGGCCCGCTCCGTCCCCCTTCGAGGACGAGAGCCTGTGGGGCCGGGCCACCCTCCCGCGCACGCTCCTCTCGCGCGCCCTGTCCGTCCCGCTCGCGCTCGGATTCACCGTCTTCCTGCCGCTGTTCGTCGCCGTCCAGACGGGCGCCGGCGCCCGCGACGCGGCCTTCTGGCTCCAGCTGCTGCTCACCATGTACGCGGGCGCCCGGCTCTCCGCGATGGTGCTCACCAGCCGCCGCAAGCTGCTGCAGGGCTCCTTCTGGCTCTTCGTCTACATGGCCATGGGCGTGGCCCCGCTCGCGCAGGCCGTCCTCGGCCAGGTCCCCACGCCGGTCGTCGGCCCGCGCTCCGACCTGACCATCGCCATCGGGCTCGTACTGCTCGGCTGCACGGCCTTCGACGTCGGCGTGCTGCTGGCCCGGCACCGGCCGGCCGGGCGCGCGGGCGGCTCCCAGAAGGCGTCGAAGCCCGTCATGGCGCACCGGCGCCGACTCCAGCTCCTGACGATCCTGTCGTTCCTCTGCAGCGCCGTCTTCATCATGAAGCTGGGCGGCCCGGCGGTCTTCTTCTCCAGCCGCCAGGAGATCATCGCCGGCATCGAGGAGGCGGGCGTCTCCAACGGCGACGGCCAGGCCGGCCAGGCCCTGCTGCGCGGCTTCGGCACCGTACCGGCGCTGCTCGCGCTGCTCCTGTACACCCGCTGGCTGATCACCTCGAAGTTCGCCCGCCGCAAGATGTCGATCATCGTCACCTGGGCGGTGCTCGCCGGCCTGAACCTGATCGTCAACAACCCGATCTCGAACCCGCGGTACTGGTTCCTGACGGTCATGTTCGCGCTGCTGTTCACCGTCTTCCCGGTCAGCGCGGCGATGTACCGGGTGGCGCTGTCCATGGCGGTGGTCGTCGCGCTCCTGATCTTCCCGTTCGCGGACCGCTTCCGCTACGACGAGAAGAACTACCGGCCGGTCGAGACCACGTCCTTCCTGGAGCCTATGGCCCTCAAGGACTACGACCAGATCGGCATGTTCGCGAACACGATCACCTTCTCGAACTCCGGCCCCGGCCACTTCTACGGCCGCCAGCTCGCGGGATCTGTCTTCTTCGCGGTGCCGCGCGCGGTGTGGCCCGGCAAGCCGCGGGACACGGGCGTGATGGTCGGCCAGTGGATGGGCACGGTCAACACCAACCTCTCCTCTCCGATCTGGGCGGAGCTGTGGCTGGACTTCGGGCCGCTGGGCATGGGGGCGGGCCTGCTGGGCATGGGGTACGCCTCGGCCCGCGTCGACCGGCGCTACGCGAAACGGGCCACGCGGAGCAGCCCGCCGGGGAGCCTGATCTCGGTGGTGGTCCCGCTGGTCGCGGGCTACTCGTTCATCCTGCTGCGCGGACCGCTCCTGCAGGCGTCGGGGCGTGTGGCGATCGCGGCCCTCTGCCTAGCGCTGGTCGCGACCTACCGCACGGACAAGTCCACCACTTTGCGCTAGCCGCGCCGCCGGTGCGGGGTGCCGCCCGAGCCCGTCCGCTCCACCGCTTGCTTCCCGGGGCTCCGCCCCGGACCCCGCGCCTCAACGCCGGCGGGTCTGGATTTTCAGCCCGTCCGGCGTTTGAGGACCGGGTCCGGGGCGGAGCCCGGTACTTCAGCCTCGCCGGCGTTTGAGCCGCGGGTCCGGGCAGCGCCCGGGAAACGGCGAGAGGCTCCGCGCGAGCGGGTCAGGCGGCAGCCACGGGTTCGTCGTCGCGCGAGGCGGCGCCGGCCGGGAGGCGGGTGACGCGCCACCAGGCGGCCAGGGCCTTGAGGGCCGAGCCGGCCGCCAGGCCCCACGCGGCGCCCGCCACACCCCACACCGCGTACCCGCCGAGCAGCAGTCCCACGGACAGCAGCGAGAAGACCACCTGCAACGACAGCGTGGCCTTCGGGGCGAGCACCCGCAGGGTCAGCAGCGCGCACGTGCCGAGCCCCATCACGGCGTACTGCGCCCCCGTGGCCGGCAGCAGCGCGGACGCGCCCGCCCAGGTGCCGCCGAGCAGTTCCCGGCCCAGCCGGTCCGGCAACAGGTACAGGGCCGTGGCCCAGCCCGCGCCGACCGCCGCGAGTACGAGTCCCAGCGCGGCCGTGGCCCGGACCGTGGCCCGCTTGCCGCCGAGCCGCCCGAGCACCGGCGGCCCGAACGCGTTCGCGGAGTTGAACAGCACGTTCAGCGGCCCGAAGAGCGTGGTCGCACCCCGCAGCGCGCCGACGGCCAGCGGCGTCGCGAAGACGCCGAGGCCCAGGACGGCGAGCTGGCTGGAGCCGTTGCCCACCGCGAACTCGACCACGAACCGCTGACCGAGATGACCCCGCCGCAGGTACGGCCGCAGGTCGCCGCGTACGCCGCGGACGTACGGCCGCAGCAGCCAGAGCCCCACGCCCAGCGCCGGCAGCGCGGAGAGCCCCCACGCGAGCACCAGCCGCCCCGCCGAGGCCCCTTCGGGCTGCAGGGCCAGCGCCGCGACCACGCACACCAGCCGCAGCACGTCGGCGGCCAGCGCCCGCTGCGGGGCGCGCAGCGCGGAGAAGCAGTACCGCAGGCCGTCCTGGAGGAGCACCAGCGGCAGCACGAGGCCCAGCGCGAGGAAGGCGGTCCCGGTGGCCCCGGGGAGCGCGAGGCCCACCACCAGCAGCAGCGCGCCCACCGCGGCCGACGCGGCCGCGGTGAAGCCCACGGCCGAGCGGCATTCGGCGCCGAGCTTCCCCCAGACTTCGTCCGGGGGGACCCCCTGGCCCTTCTCCAGCACCAGGCTCTGGCCGACGTAGGCCATGTTCAGTCCGAGGAGCACGCTGAAGGTCACGTACACCATGGAGAAGTCGGCGAACCCGGACGCCGAGGACAGCCGGGCGGCCAGCACCAGCACCAGGATGTTCGTGGCGCTGGACGCGGCCTGGTCCAGGACCGACGCGACGGCGGCGAGGCCGCGTCGGCTCATCTGCGGCCCATGCGGACGGTGCGCAGCGCGACGGTGTCGGTGCCGTCACCGGGGATGTGCTGTTCGGGCTCGGCCACTTCGTACGGGATCGGCTGGGGCTGCGGCACGGGCCGCCCGGGCTTCGAGGAGGTCCCGGGCCCCGCGGCGGGGCCGGTGGGGGCCGGGCCGGCCTTGTCCTTGCCGCGGCCGCGCTTCTCGCCGGGCAGCGGCGCGTGCAGCACCGCGCCGAGCACGGTGCCGCCGGCGCCGCTGATCAGCTCGCGGATCCGGGACAGGTCGGTGCGGTGCACCGCGCGCGGGTCGCAGACGACTAGGACGCCGTCGACGCGGTCGACGAGGGCCAGGGCGTCGGCGTAGGAGAGCACGGGCGGAGCGAGTACGACGACCGTGGAGTTGGGGGAGTCGGCCTCGGAGATCAGCCGGGTGGCGCGGGCCGAGGTCAGCGAGCGCGGGACGTTGCGCGCCCGCTCGCCCGGGATGAGGTCGAAGGATCCGGACTCCCCGGCGTCCACGACGAGCTGGCGCCCGTCGGGCCATTCGGTGTCCGAGTGGCGGCCGCCCTGGTTCGGGCTGCCCGGGGTCTGGCTCCAGCGCGGCCTGCCGCCGGCGTCCGTCGGCAGCTGGCTGGCCAGGACCGGGGTGCGCAGGTCGGCCTCGATGAGGAGGACGTCCTTGCCGGTCTCCGCGAAGGAGGCGGCGAGGTTCACGGCCACCGCGGCGGCGGTCTCGCTGCTGCCGCGCGGGGCGACGACGAGCAGGCGGCGCCGGTCGGCGAAGCGGGCGTCGTAGGCAAGGCGGAAGGCCACCGAGCGGTACTCCTCGGCGAGCCGGGGATCGGCCTCACCGGCGGCGAGCAGCGGTCCGCCGCCCGTCCGGTCCCGGGGCAGGTAGCCCAGGACGGGGGCGCGCAGCGCCCGGGCGACGTCGCCCTCGGAGCGCGGGGCCGGATCGAAGACGAGGCGGACCCAGGCAGCCAGCAGGCCGAGGGCGAGGCCCACGGCGGCGCCGAGCGCGAGGGACATCAGGATGCCGGGACCATCGGCTCCGGGGGGCGCGGTCGCGGCGCTGGTGACGCGGCCCGGGGTCATGTCCAGGGCCTCAAGCTTGGTGATCTTGGTGTTGTACCCGCCGACCTCGCTCTGCAGGTCGGTCTTGGAGGAGCTGGCGGCGTCGCGTCCGGCGCCGGCCGGCATCCGGGCGATCTCCTTCGCCAGCTCGTCGAGCTGCTTGGCGATCGGATCGCGCTGCTCCTTGTAGCCCTTGACCATCTTGTCGCGGGTGGCGTCGAGGGACTCCTGCCGCTTCAGCAGGTACGCCTCGGTCATCGCGTTGGCGCGCTTGGCGGCCTCCTTGGGGGAGTCCGCCGTGTACGTGAAGCGCAGGACCATGGTCTGCGGCGGGTTGGTCACCTGCAGACCGCTGCGCAGGGCCGCGAAGCCGGACGCGCCCACGCCGAGCTTCTTCGCCGCCTCGTTGGCTATGGAGGAGCTGAGCGCGACCTGGCGCTCCGAGCCGATGTTGATCGCCTTGTCCGGGGCGAGGCTCGGGTTGAACGGGTCGTCGGTGGGGGCGCGCAGGACGACGTCGGCGGTCGCGACATAGGTGTCGGCCGTGGAGATGCCGAGGTAGACGCCGCCCAGCAGACCGATCCCGATGCCCGCGCCGATGAGCCTGCGGTAGCGCAGGAGCTGCCGGAACTGATCCCTGAGGAGATCGGGTTCGTCGTCGGCCGGTGCCGCTGCAGGGCGGTTCGTCTCGATCACGGCCGGGGTCCCCCAAGTGCTTCGTCTATCAGTGCGTCGATGCGGGCCAGGCCCGCTTCGCGGCTCAGATGGGCCGCCACGTGGCGGGGTCCGGCCGCTCCCAGTGCGTCCGCGCCTTCAGGGTCCTCGGCCAGGGCCCGTACGGCCTTCAGCAGGGCTTCGGGGTCCTCCGGCGGTACGAGTACCCCTGCGCCCGAGCGTTCCACTTCCTGGGCGGTCCCGCCCTCCGCGGCCACGGAGGCGACGACGGGCCTACCGGTCTGGAAGTACGAGGTCAGCTTCGACGGGACGCTCATGTCCAGCACGGCGGCGTGCTGCGTGACCGCGAGAACGTCCGCCGCCGCGAGGATATCCGGGAACTCACCGTCAGCGGCAGGGGGGATGATGTCCAGATTCGGCACATCCGCCGCGAGATCGGACAGAGCCGCCCGCTGACTGCCGTCGCCCATCAGGACGAACCGGACGCTCGGATCCAGCCGGGCGGCGCCGACGAGGACTTCCAGGCCCTGCTTGAGGCCCATGTTCCCGGAGTGCAGGACGACGGTCTCGCCCGGGGCCCAGCCGAGGTGGTGGCGGGTCTCGCCGCGCGGCTTGGTGGGCACCGGCACGTGCGACCAGTTCGGGACGAGGCGGATCTTGCCCGGGTCGACGCCCATGCCGACGACCCGGTCCACGAAGGTCTCGTGGATGACGCCGACGAGGGTGGCGCGCTTGAGGGCGTAGGCCTCGGCGCGGCCGGCGATCGCGGCGGCCTTGTCGCCGCCGCTGATCCCGCTCTGCGCGGCGGCGGCGCCCATCAGGTCCTGGACGACCGGGATGTACGGGACCTTCCACCGGGCCGCGAGCCGGGCGGCGAGCACTCCGCCGGCCAGGCTGGGCATCTGGGCGAGGACCGCGTCGGGCTTGGGCATCCGGGGCGGGGCCACGGCCCCGTGCAGCAGAATCGATCCTTCGAAAAGGGCCCGCTTCACGGCGGTCTGACGCGGCGGCACGGTGTGCGCACGCCGGTGCACGGTGACACCCGCGCGCTGTTCCGTGCGCCGGAACGCCCCCTTGTACTCGGGCTCGAGCGACCATGCCGGGTAGTGCGGCATGCCCGCCAGGACGTGCGTCTCGTGACCGAGATCCGCCCAGTGCTCCGCGATCTGGGTGGCGTACGGGCCGATCCCCGCGTGCTCCGGAGCGTAATTGGTGGAAACCAGCAGCATGCGCCGCTGACCGGATCTGGACACCGTGCGTCCCCTCTTCCCCTGGATGATGCGCACGTCACCCTATTCGTTCACCCGCATGGTGCGGAACGTGCACGCTATTGTCTGCTAATCCGCTACACCGGGGGGTGTGGCTGCTGGGGGTAAAGATGACGGAGCACGACATGTCCGACCTTGCCGCGCCTGCGCGCAGGCCGTATCGAGTCGGCTATGCGCCCGGCGCCTACGATCTGTTCCACATCGGGCATCTCAACATCCTCCGGCACGCCCGGAGTCAGTGCGACTACCTGGTCGCCGGAGTGGTCTCGGACGAGATGGCCGAACTCGCCAAGGGGCGCCGCCCGATGATCCCGCTCGTCGAGCGGCTGGAGATCGTGCGCAGCGTGAAGTACGTCGACGCCGCCTTCGTCGAGACGGTCCCCGACAAGGTGGAGACCTGGAAGCAGGTCCGCTTCGACGTCATCTTCAAGGGCGACGACTGGCGCGGCACGCCCAAGGGCGACCGGCTGGAGAGGGACTTCGCCGCCCACGGCGTCGACGTCGTGTACTTCCCCTACACCGTGCACACGTCCAGCACCCAGCTGCGCCGGGCACTGGACGCGCTCGCGGCACCGGCCCAGGCGCCGGGCCAGGTCACCGGCGAACGGCGCTGAGCTCCCGGAACCACTTCGCGAGGAACGCCAGCAGGAACAGCGCGGCGACCACGCCCAGTCCCGCGTACGCCCAGACGAACAGCTTTCCGCCGCCGAGCAGCAGGAACACCAGGCAGAACACCCCGTAGTCCACGGGCAGCAGGGCCACCGCGCGCGCGGTCGACGGCGCGGCCGCCGGGCTGCCGGGGGCCGGCTTCGGCTTGAGCTTCTCGGTCAGCAGCCCGCCGAAGAAGGTCACCACCGCGGCGAACTGGAAGCCCAGCGGCACCAGCAGCCAGCCGTCCGCGCCCGTCCCGTACGCGTCGGGGAAGCGGTAGAAGGCGATCAGCACGCAGGAGTGCAGGGCGGTGAGCTTGGCGGCGTCCACGACGTGGTCGAGCCATTCGCCGGCCGCGCTGCCGCCGCCGCGCAGCCGGGCCAGCTGCCCGTCGGCGGAGTCGAAGGCGAAACCGACGGCCAGGGCGGCCCACACCGCGATCCCCAGCCCCCACGAGGGGGCGGTCAGCGCGACCGCGGCCACGGCGGCGAAGCTGAAGGCGGCACTGATCAGCGTCACCTGGTTCGGGGTGAGCTCCAGCGCGTACGAACCGGCGGCCAGGTACCGCCCGGTGGGCCGGTTGACGAACCGGGAGTACAGCGACACCCCCTTCGCCGACTTCTGCGCCCCGCGCAGTTCCTGCAGCGCGGTCGTGACTCTGCCCATGCAGGGACCCCCTCCGAGACGATGTCGAACACATCATCGCAGTACGAACGAGTGAGCTGGTTCCGGATGTCGGGTACGTCCGGAACCAGCAGCACGGACCGGCAGGTCCGCCGCTCAGCTCACCACCCTCAGCAGCAGCACCGACCGCGCCGGGACCGTCAGGGTCTGCCCGCCGCGGTGCCGGGTCCGGGGAGGATCGGACTGGGCCTCCAGGGAGGTGTCCAGGACCACCTCGTACACCTCCGCCCAGGGCGCCTCCGGCAAGGACCACGCCACCGGCCGGTCCCCGGTGTGCAGCAGCGCGAGGAAGCTGTCGTCCGTCACCTGCCGGCCCCGCTCGTCACGGCCCGGGATGTCCCGCCCCGACAGGTACATCCCCAGTGAGGAGGCCGGCGCGTACCAGTCCCGCTCCGTCATCTCCGCGCCCGCCGGGGTGAACCAGGCCAGGTCCCGCAGCCCGTCCGCGCCCTGCGAACGCCCGGAGAAGAACGCCCGCCGCCGCAGCACCGGATGGGCGTGGCGCAGCGCGATCAGCCGGGAGGCCAGGGCGAAGAGCGACTGCCAGGCCGGATCCTCCAGCAGCGACCAGTCCACCCAGCCCGTCTCGTTGTCCTGGCAGTACGCGTTGTTGTTGCCGTCCTGCGTCCGCCCGAACTCGTCCCCGGCCACCAGCATCGGCACGCCCGTGGACAGCAGCAGCGTGGTGAGCAGGTTGCGCAGCTGGCGGCGGCGCAGCACGCCGATCCGGGGATCGTCGCTCTCGCCCTCCGCCCCGCAGTTCCACGACCGGTTGTCATTCGTCCCGTCCCGGTTCGCCTCCCCGTTCGCCTCGTTGTGCTTGCGCTCGTACGACACCAGGTCGCGCAGGGTGAAACCGTCGTGCGCGGTCACGAAGTTCACCGAGGCGTACGGCCGCCGCCCGCCCCACGCGTACAGGTCGCTGGAGCCCGACAGCCGGTAGCCGAGATCCCGTACGTCGGGCAGCGCGCCCCGCCAGAAGTCCCGTACGGCGTCCCGGTAACGGTCGTTCCACTCCGTCCACAGCGGCGGGAACGCCCCCACCTGGTAGCCGCCCGAGCCCACGTCCCACGGCTCGGCGATCAGTTTCACCCGCCGCAGCACCGGGTCCTGGGCGATCACCGCGAGGAACGGCGACAGCATGTCCACGTCGTGCATGGACCGGGCCAGCGCCGCCGCCAGGTCGAAGCGGAAGCCGTCCACTCCCATCTCGGTGACCCAGTAGCGCAGCGAGTCGGTGATCAGCCGCAGCACGTGCGGGCGCCCCGCGTGCAGGGTGTTCCCGCAGCCCGTGTAGTCGGAGTACCGCCGCTGGTCGGACTGGAGCCGGTAGTAGCCCCGGTTGTCGATCCCGCGCAGCGACAGCGTCGGGCCCAGCTCGCCCGCCTCCGCCGTGTGGTTGTAGACCACGTCGAGGATGACCTCGATCCCGGCCGCGTGCAGGGCCCGGACCATCCGCTTGAACTCCCCGACCTGCTGCCCGGCCGTACCGCTCGCCGAGTACGCCGCGTGCGGGGCGAAGTAGCCGATCGAGTTGTAGCCCCAGTAGTTGCGAAGCCCCCGGCGCAGCAGATGGTCCTCGTGCGCGAACTGGTGCACCGGCAGCAGCTCGACCGCCGTCACGCCCAGCCTCGTCAGGTGCTCGATCGCCGCCGGGTGGGCCAGGCCCGCGTAGGTGCCGCGCAGTTCCCCGGGAATGCCCGGATGGCGCATCGTGAAGCCGCGCACGTGCAGTTCGTAGATCACCGAATCGGCCCACGGGGTCTTCGGCCGGACATCGTCCGCCCAGTCGTCGTCATCGTGGACGACCACGCCCTTCGGGACGAACGGCGCGGAGTCCCGGTCGTCGCGCACGGTGTCCGCGATGTACTGCTGCGGCCAGTCCCGGACGTGTGCGTACACCTCCGGGGGCAGGGTGAAGTCCCCGTCCACGGCCCGCGCGTACGGATCCAGGAGCAGCTTCGCCGGGTTGTAGCGGGCGCCCGTCCAGGGATCCCAGCGGCCGTGCACCCGGAATCCGTACCGCTGCCCCGGGCGTACGCCCGGCACGAACCCGTGCCAGATCTCGTGCGTGTGCTCCGTCAGGGTGCAGCGGGTCTCGGCGCCGGCCTCGTCGAAGAGACACACCTCCACCGCCTCCGCGCCCTGCGCCCACAGGGCGAAATTGGTGCCCGCGGTCCCGTCCGGACCGTGGTGGAACCGGGCCCCCAGCGGATGTGAGGACCCCGGCCACACCGGCGCCCCCGGGCGCGCGTGCACCCGTAACGCCTGGCCCCTGGCCTGGCCGTTCGGCCGCTCCTTCGGTCGGCCGTCGGTCTGCGGTACGGGCGCGGCCCGGCCGCTCCGCACCGCTTCCGCGGCATTGCTGACGGCTTCCACCGCCTCCTGCTCGGCTGCGCTCGACACTGCCCGCCTCCACGGCTCCTCGGTACCGGCGGGGGTAGGGGAGAGTGCGGCCCCGGCGTCCCGGCCTGGGCCCGCCCCCGTCTGGTCCTTCACACTGTTCTGCCCGGACAGTTCTGCCCGGAACGTGGCCCGCGCTCACGTTTCCCCCGCAGCGCCCGGTCGTTGGAGGGATCGTGACACTTCTGACGAGGCGGGCAGGGGCGGGCTTGGCCGCCGTGGCGGCATGGGCGGGCCTGCTGGGCGGCCTGGCCGGATGCACCCAGGACGGCAGGGCCCCGGTCGAGATCCAGCTGCCCGGCAAACCCCGCTCGCCGGACGAGGCCATCCGCATCACCCCCGACGACAACGCGAAGGGGGTCCCCGCGGACGGACGGCTGTCGGTCACCGTGCCCGAAGGCCGCCTGGAGCGGGTCGTCGTCACCAAGGTGGAGGACGCGCAGCAGGAACAGGTCCCCGGCGCCATCGCCGACGACGGGCTCAGCTGGAGCCCCGACCCCGCGTCCGGACGGCTCGCGCTCGCGGCCAAGTACACCGTGGACGCCGTCGCCCTCGACGGGCACGACCGCCGCCAGGCCCGCCACACCACCTTCACCACCTTCGTTCCCGAGGAGCGGTTCATCGGCTACTTCAAGCCCGAGAACCGCTCGACCGTCGGCACCGGCATGATCGTCTCCTTCCGGTTCAGCCAGGCGATCGAGCGCCGCGCCGAAGTGGAGCGGGCCATTTCCGTCACCTCCGACCCGGGCGTACAGGTCGTCGGCCACTGGTTCGGGCGGGAGCGGCTCGACTTCCGGCCCAAGGAGTACTGGAAGTCCGGTACCAAGGTCACCGTGAAGATGGACCTGCGCGACATCGAGGGCGCGCCCGGCGTGTACGGCATCCAGGACAAGTCCGTCGGCTTCACCGTCGGCCGCTCCCAGATCTCCACCGTGGACGCGGCCGAGCACACCATGGAGGTCCGCCGGGACGGGCAGCTGGTGTCGACCGTGCCGATCAGCGCCGGGGCGCCCAAGACCACCACGTACAACGGCAAGATGGTGGTGATGGAGATGTTCGACGTCACCCGCATGAACGGCCAGACCGTCGGCTTCGGCGGCGAGTACGACATCCCCGACGTCCCGCACGCCATGCGGCTCACCTCCTCCGGAACCTTCCTGCACGGGAACTACTGGTCCAGCCCCGACACCTTCGGCACCACGAACGTGAGCCACGGCTGCGTGGGCCTGCGCGACGACAAGGGCGGCGGCTCCGACACCCCGGCCGGCTGGTTCTTCGACCGGACCCTCGTCGGGGACGTGGTGCAGGTCGTGAACTCGCAGGACAAGACGGTCGCCCCGGACAACGGGCTGGGCGGCTGGAACATGTCCTGGGCGGACTGGGTCGCCGGCTCCGCCATCGCCTGAGCACGGGCGCGGCCCCGCCCGGGAGAGTGATCACCGTGATCGAAATGCCGTAGCGCAGAGTGTCCCCGCCGCGCCCCGCCGAAGCCCGCCCCCAGCCTGTCAGGGCACATCAGGGCAGCAGGCAACGGACGGAGCGTCATGTCAGCAAGGAACTGGCCCCTCGGGCTCGCGATCGGAGCCGTACTGGCCTCCGCCGCGCCCGCGGCCTTCGCGGAGGGTCCCGGTGGCGACCGCCCGGCGGCGGTCGCCAGAGCTCCGCTTCCCGGGGGACTGGGGCCCTGCGTCCCGGGAGACTGCCCCGACCCGTACCCGGCCATCGGCACCGACGGCATCCCGCAGGGCCGGGACAACGGCATCAACATCTTCGCGGGGGGCGACTTCCGGGTCCGGGGCCGGGCCTCCGAGGCCGAGGGCCGGCTCGTCGTCCTCGGCGACTTCGACCAGGACAAGCAGGCGGGTGGGGACAGCCGCTACAACGTGGGCATCGTCGGCGCCGGATCGAGGGTGCCCCCGCCCGTCGGCGCCGACTTCCTCACCACCGGCGGCTCGGTCACCGTCGCGTCGGGCGAACGCCTGCTCGCCGACGGCGGTGTGGTCCGGTACGCCGGCTCCGTCTCGGGCACGGTGACCGGCCGCCCGGTCCGGGACCCGGCCGCCGTCACCCCGTACGCGGGGCTGCGCGACCGGCTCAGCGCCGCCAGCCAGTGCTACGCACGGGTCGACGGGCAGCCGCGCCGGGCCACCGGCACGGCCGTCAACAACGGCTACGAGACGCTCTTCACCGGCGACGGCACCTCCTCGCTCCAGGTCTTCAACGTCGACGCGAACCTGGTCGGCAACGGGGGCGGCCAGCAGGGCATCCGGTTCGCGCGGGTCCCGGACACGGCCACCGTGCTGGTGAACGTCCTGGGCGCCACCCGCACGATCAGCACGTACAGCGGCGGCATCCAGGACACCGCCCCACTCAACGCCTACCGCGACCGGCTGCTGTGGAACTTCCCGGACGCCACCACCGTGAACCTGACCGGCGGCGGCCAGTTCCAGGGCAGCTTCCTCATGGGGCAGCAGTCCTCGGAGACCACCGTCACCCTGCCCGGCATCAACGGCCGCTTCTTCACCACCGGCTCCGTCACCCACGGCAGCAGCACGACCGGGGGCGGCGGTCAGGAGTTCCACGCCTACCCGTTCAACGGCGACCTGCCCGAGTGCGGCGGCCCGGCCCCGGTGACCGGCACGGTCTCGGTGTTCAAGCGGGACGCGGGGACGGGCGTGGCGCTGCAGGGGGCGCGGTTCGAACTGTGGCGCGAGACGAACGGCAGGGACGGCCTGCAGGACACCGCTCCGGGCGCCGACACCCTCGTCGCCGAGTGCACGACGCCGGCCTCCGGCATCTGTGAGCGGACCACCGAGCCCGGTACGTACCACTGGCGCGAGAGCGGGGCGCCGTCCGGCTACGACCTGGACGACACCGTCCACGAGCTGACCCTCACCGCCGCGAACGCCTCGGCCGGGGTCCGGTACGAGGCCGGCAACCGGCGCACCACCGAGCCGCCGGACGCCGCCCGGGTGGTGCTGCGCAAGACCGACCGGGCCACCGGCCTCCCGCTGGCGGGCGCGCAGTTCGAGCTCTGGCGGGAGAGCAACGGCTCCACCGGCCTCCAGACGGACCCGTCGGGCGGCGACACCCGTCTCGACGGGGCCTGTGTGACGGACACCCGGGGCACCTGCACGGTGGAGCTGCCGATCGGGCACACGTACTACTGGCGGGAGACCGCCGCCCCCGTCGGGTACGAGACCCCGGCCGACCCGGCCACCCGGTTCGACCTGGACCGGGGTGATGTGGCGGACGGCATCGTCGTCGACGTCGCGAACGCCCCGGTGAGCGAGGAGTACGAGGGCTCGATCCGGGTCGTGAAGCAGGACGCCAGGACCAAGCGGCCGCTGCGCGGCGCGGTCTTCGAGCTGTGGCAGGAGACCAACAGCATCCCGGGCCTGCAGACGCGCGGCGGCAACGCCGACCGCCGGGTCGCCCCGGGCTGCACCACCGACCGGACCGGCGTCTGCGACTTCCGCCCGCTCCCCGAGGGCTGGTACTACCTGGTCGAGACGGCGGTCCCCGCGGGCTACGTACTGCCCGCCGACCGGGTCACCGGCCCGCTGCGCCTCGACATCGGCACCCCCGACCGGCGCATCGTGGTCACGCTGCGGAACAAGCCGGCCGACCACGGCAAGGACGACCACGGCAAGGGCAAGGACCCCAAGCACCCGAAGGGCGACCACGGGAAGGGCAAGCACCCCCAGCACGCGAAGCACCCGAAGGGCGACCACGGCAAGGGCAAGCACCCGAAGCACCCCCAGCACTCCAAGCACCCGAAGCACTCCAAGCACTCCAAGGGCCCCCGGGCCTGACCCCTCGGCGGCCGCCCCCTCGGGATTGGCCTGATCACCTCCGTGCCCCTGGTCACGGGGGTGGCCGCCGCGGCACTTCTCCGGGCAGTTGGGACGGAACGGTGACAAGACCGTGGCTCATCGTGATCCCCCCGTGTGATTACCTGTCGACAAGCGCGCGACAGTCCGCGCGCGGGGGACATGGGGAGAACACGAGTGAACCTGCAGCCGATACGCGGCCGCGCCCGCACCGGCCTGCCGGCCCTTCTGTTGGGGGCGGCCCTGCTGTTCACCACCGCGTGCAGTGGCGGTGGCAACGGCGGCGGCAGCGGTGGCGACAACGCCGGGGGTGGCGGTAAGACCGGTACCGAGGCCTCCAAGGCGGTCGTCAGCGTCAAGCCCGACGACGGGGCCAAGGAGGTCGCGACCAGCGGCGTCCTGAAGATATCGAGCACGGGCGGCAAGCTCAGCACGGTGACCGTGGCGGACACCAAGGGCAACGCGGTCGAGGGCAAGCTCGCCGCCGACGGCGCGACCTGGGAGCCGGTCCGTCACCTGGCCTCCGCCACCGAGTACAAGGTGCACGCGGTCGCCAAGGACGAGGCCGGCCGGGAGTCCGCCAAGGACACCTCCTTCACCACCCTGACCCCGACGAACACCTTCGTGGGCCACTACACGCCCGAGGACGGCGCCACCGTCGGCGTGGGCATGCCGGTCTCGATCAACTTCACCCGGGGGATCACCAACCCCGAGGCCGTCGAGAAGGCCATCACGGTCACCGCCGAGCCGGCCGTCCAGGTCGAGGGCCACTGGTTCGGCAACGACCGCCTCGACTTCCGCCCCGAGAACTACTGGGCCGCGGGCACCAAGGTCACCGTGAAGCTCGCCCTCGACGGGGTCGAAGGCCGCCCCGGCGTCTACGGCAAGCAGACCCGTACGGTCACCTTCACCGTCGGCCGTTCGCAGGTCTCCACGGTCGACGCGAGCACCAAGCAGATGGAGGTCGTCCGTGACGGCCAGGTGCTCAAGAACGTCCCGATCACCGCGGGCGCCCCGTCGACGACCACGTACAACGGTCAGATGGTCATCAGCGAGAAGTACAAGGTGACCCGGATGAACGGCGCGACCGTCGGCTTCGGCGGCGAGTACGACATCGCCGACGTCCCGCACGCCATGCGCCTGTCGAACTCCGGCACCTTCGTCCACGGCAACTACTGGGCCTCCTCCGGCACCTTCGGCTCGGCGAACGTCAGCCACGGCTGCGTGGGCCTGCGTGACGAGCGCGGCGGCGGCGACTCCGACGCCCCGGCGGCCTGGTTCTTCAACGAGTCGCTGATCGGCGACGTGGTGGTCGTGAAGAACTCGAAGGACAAGCAGATCGCCCCGGACAACGGCCTCAACGGCTGGAACATGCCGTGGGCGGAGTGGATCAAGTAGTACGCCGCCCACGCGGTGAGGGCCCGGTGCTGTGACCCACAGCACCGGGCCACTTCACGTTAACCGGCGCTAACCTGGCCCGTATGACCCTCTCTCTCGAAGTCTCCGAAGGCGTCGGCACCATCCGTCTGGACCGGCCGCCCATGAACGCCCTGGACATCGCCACCCAGGACCGGCTGCGCGAGCTCGCGGTGGAGGCGACCGACCGGGCGGACGTCCGCGCGGTCATCATCTACGGCGGCGAGAAGGTGTTCGCGGCGGGCGCGGACATCAAGGAGATGCAGACGATGGACCACGCGGCGATGGTCGCCCGGTCCCGCGCGCTCCAGGACGCATTCACCGCCGTCGCCCGTATCCCCAAGCCCGTCGTCGCGGCCATCACCGGCTACGCGCTGGGCGGCGGGTGCGAACTCGCGCTGTGCGCCGACTACCGGATCGCCGCCGACAACGCCAAGCTCGGCCAGCCCGAGATCCTGCTCGGCCTGATCCCGGGTGCGGGCGGCACCCAGCGGCTGTCCCGGCTGGTCGGACCGTCCAAGGCCAAGGACCTGATCTTCACCGGGCGCATGGTCAAGGCCGACGAGGCGCTGACCCTCGGCCTGGTCGACCGGGTGGTGCCCGCCGCCGAGGTGTACGAGCAGGCGCACGCCTGGGCCGCCAAGCTGGCGCAGGGTCCGGCGATCGCGCTGCGCGCCGCCAAGGAGTGCGTGGACGCGGGTCTGGAGGCCGACATCGACACCGGTCTCACCATCGAACGCAACTGGTTCGCGGGCCTGTTCGCCACCGAGGACCGCGAGCGCGGGATGCGCAGTTTCGTCGAAGAGGGCCCGGGCAAGGCGAAGTTCGTCTGAGCCGGAACCTCGGCCGAGGACCCCGGTCCTCCCTGTGGGTGGATTAGCCAGGCCTTAAGACAGCCTTAAGGGGAATGAGTGATCCACTTGCTGTGATCACTTCCGTGCGGCGTGTCACTGCAGGTCAAGGTATGCGCCGAGGTCCTCCGATTGCCTCCCGCATATGACAGAACACCCCCTTGGAGTCGTTGAATCCGGGGGGTGTTTTCCTGTGGAACGGCCCGGGAGGGCTGGTCGGCCGTCCATGATGGGTGCATGGCGGGCCTGGAGGGTGTGGAACAGCCGCGGCAACGCGGCAGCGCTTCGGCGGTACGGCTCACGGCGGCTGTTGAGGACGAACAGGGCCTCAAAGCGCTGGAGTTGTACGGAAATCCGGCCGAGGCCGAAGTGACGCTGCCGTCCATGCCGGAGTCGGCGAGCACCGCGCGCCGGCTCACCCAGTGCGTGGTGGTCCGCCTCTGGGGCCTCTCGCCGCAGATCGCCGAGCATGCCGTCCTGCTGGTCTCGGAGCTCGTGGGCAACGCGGTCCGGCACACGGGGGCCCGCTCCTTCGGCTTACGCATGCTGCGGCGCCGCGGCTGGATCCGGGTGGAGGTGCGCGATCCCTCGCGCGGACTGCCCTGCCTGATGCCGGTCCATGAGATGGACACCACCGGCCGGGGTCTCTTCCTCGTCGACAAGCTGTCCGACCGCTGGGGCGCGGACCTGCTGCCGCGCGGGAAGATCACCTGGTTCGAGATGCGGGTCGCCGACCGCCAGAACGCCTGACCCCCGAATGCCTGCCGCCCGGAACGCCTGAAGCCCCCGTGCGCCGAGTGGGGCGGTGTGGGGGCTTCATGGGTGCGCCGAGGATCTAAGGGGGTGTGATCCTCGGCGTGGCGACTTCGCTCGGGTCAATGGGAAGTCGTGGCTCCGACTATGGCAGACGAGGGCCCGAACATCAAAAGTCCCTACTTGGGCATAAGTGGGCAAATCGTAAGACTTTCTAGCTAAATCCTAGGTGAGATGAGCCACTCACCTCGTAATCTATGAATAAATATCGACTGCTCTGTGTGAATCGTTGATCACTTAGCGGCCCGACCGCCCAGTTGGCCCCTTCTGGCGACCGTCCTGAAATGGGTCAATCATTACCTTCCGGGTCATCCACCCCTTAAATGGGGCAGGTGCTCTCACAACCAGGCCGCCGCGCGGCCCTGCGTGCGGCCCTGCGGGGGGCCGCTCTCGGGACGGCCGGCGCCGCCGCGGCCGGCCTCACGGCCGCCTGCGGACCGGGCCGGGCCGCCACCGCGCCCTCCGGGCCGCCGCCGGGTCCGGCCCGGCCGGCCCGCCCGGCACAGGCGGCTCCGGCCGCCGCCCCGCGCCGGTTCGCCGGGCAGCCCGTCGAGATCGGCCACGGTCCGCGCGACCGCCCCCGGGTCGCCCTCACCTTCCACGGCAACGGGGACCCCGCCGTCGCCCGGGCGGTGCTGGCCGCGGCCGAGAAGGGGGGCGCGCGGGTCACCGTACTGGCCATCGGATCCTGGCTCGACGCACACCCGGAGCTGGCCCGGCGCATCCTCGACGGCGGTCACGAGCTCGGCAACCACACCCAGCGCCACCTCGCGATCAACGGCATGCCCGAGGCGGAGGCCTACGCCGAGATCACCGGCTGCGCCCAGCGGCTCAAGCGGCTCACCGGCTCCATCGGCACCTGGTTCCGGCCCTCCCAGACCCAGTACGCGACCCCTCTCGTCCGGAAACTGGCCCAGCGGGCGGGCTACCCGCACGTCCTCTCGTACGACGTGGACTCCCTCGACTTCACCTCGCCCGGTGCCGCGGCCGTCATCCGCACCGTCACCGGGACGATCCGGCCCGGATCGGTGGTGAGCCTGCACTTCGGCTACGCGGACACGGTCGACGCGATGCCTCCCCTCCTCGAAGAACTCGCGCGCCGCGAACTGCGCGCGGTGACCACCACGGAGCTGCTGACCCCATGACGACCACCCGCCTTCCCCGGACTGCCGGCGTGCTGCTGGCAGGTCTGGTCCTCGCCGCCCTGGCCGGCTGCGGATCAGCCGGCAAGGAACCCGCCGAGGCGCTCGGCACCAAGGGCCCGGCCAAGCCCGTCAAGGCCGCGCCGGCTGTCCCGCCCGGTCTGCCCGGCATGCCGCCCGTGCTCGATCCGAACGACGTCTACGCGGCGGACCGGCCGAACAAGCTCTCCCCCGTGGTCAAGGACTTCCCGTCCCGCGTCTACGTGCCGAACACCAACTCCAACACGGTGTCCGTCATCGACCCGACGACCTATCGGGTCATCGACACCATCCCGGTCGGGGTCCAGCCCCAGCACGTGGTCCCCTCCTGGGACCTGAAGACCCTGTGGGTCAACAACAACCGCGGTCACACCCTCACCCCGATCAACCCGGCCACCGGCGAGGCCGGAAAGCCCGTCGAGGTGCACGACCCGTACAACCTGTACTTCACGCCGAACGGCAAGTACGCCATCGTCATGGCCTCGATGGACAAGGAGCTGGTCTTCCGCGACCCGCACACGATGGACCGGGTGAAGACGGTGCCCGTCACCTGCTACGGGGTCAACCACGCGGACTTCTCCGCCGACGGCCGCTACTTCATCGTGAGCTGCGAGTTCTCCGGCGAACTGCTCAAGGTCGACACCGAGCGCATGGAGGTCGTCGGCCAGCAGAAGCTGCCGTTCGAGGGCGCGATGCCGCAGGACGTCAAGGTCTCCCCGGACGGGAAGACCTTCTACGTCGCGGACATGATGGCGCACGGCATGTGGGTGCTCAGCGGGGACACGTTCGAGACCCCCAAACTGCTGCCCACCGGGAAGGGCTGCCACGGCCTCTACGTGAGCCGCGACTCCAAGGAGATGTACGTCTCCAACCGGGGCGAGGGCACCGTATCGGTCTTCAACTTCCCCGAGAGCAAGCTCACCAAGAAGTGGACGCTGCCGGACGGCGGCAGCCCCGACATGGGCGGGGTCTCCGCCGACGGCAAGGTGCTGTGGCTGTCGGGCCGTTACAACTCCGAGGTCTACGCGCTCGACACGCAGACCGGCAGGCAGATCGCCCGGATCCCCGTGGGCGGCGGACCGCACGGACTCGCCGTGTACCCGCAGCCCGGCCGCTACTCCCTCGGCCACACCGGCATCTTCCGCTAGGCCCGCTGGGCCCGGTCGGGCCGGACACAGCGGTGCCCCGGAAGCTCGCACAGCTCCCGGGACACCGCGGTCCATGCGCCGGACCACGGGCTACCAGGCGACCGGAAGACGCTCCGGAAGTCGCTTGATGAAGCCCGTACGCCAGACGAGGTTCTCGGAGGGCACCGCGAGCCGCAGCCCGGGCAGCCGCTCGACCAGCACCTCCAGTGCGATCTCGGCATGGGCCCGGCCCAGCGCGGACGCCGGGCAGAAGTGCCGGCCGGCACCGAAGGCGAGGTGGGGGTTGGCGCTCTCGCGCTCCAGGTCCAGCTCGTCCGGACGCTCGAAGGCCTCCGGATCGAAGTTGGCCCCCTCCAGGAGGACGAGGACGAGCTCGCCCTCCTTCACCAGCACGTCGCCGACCTGGATGTCCGCCAGGGCGATGCGCGGCAGGCCGTCGCCGACGGACAGGTTCCAGCGCAGCAGCTCCTCCACCGCCCCGGCCATGCGCTCCGGGTGCCGGCGCAGGTACCCGATCAGCTCGGGCCGCTGGAGCAGTGCGAGCACCGCGAGCGTGAGGAACGCGGACGTGGAGACCGCGCCCGCACCGAACAGGGAGACGGCGACCGTCGCGAACATGTCGTCGGTCAGGTGCGCCGACTCCGGATCCGCCTCCTTCAGCCCGGCGAACCTGCCGAGGAGCCCCGTACGCTCCTCGGGGGCCAGGGCGAGCTGGTCGTTCAGCCGGTCGGCGAAGTAGCCCACGTCCTTGTACCAGTTGAGGGCGGAGTCGGCGAACGGCTCGCGCGCGGTCATGAACGCGACGTCCAGGCCCGACATCAGCCGGCGCCGGTCCTCGAACGGCACCCCCAGCACCTGGCAGTGCAGCGCCGCCGAGAAGGGGTCGGCGAAGCCCGCCCGGAGGTCGGCCGGGCCGCCCTCCGCCACGAGCGCGTCGACGAGCTCTCCGGCCCGGGCGCGCAGCAGGTCCCGGAGCCCCTTCTGGCGGGGGTTCAGCGCCTTCATCACGGCGTTGCGCAGTCCGGCGCTGTTGATATTGCCCATGTTGTTGACGACCTCGGGCGGGATCGTCAGCGCGTACTGGCGCGGGACCCCGGCGTTCGCCGTGTCCTTGAGGCTGAAGCGCTCGTCCTCCAGTACCTGCTTGGCCAGCGCGTAGCTGCCCACCAGCCAGGCCGGGTCCCCGGTGAGGGTGCGGACCCGGGCGACCGGCGCCTTCTCGCGCAGCCAGGCGCACTCCTGCGGGAGCACGTCACCGCGACGGGAGAGCGGGAAGTCCAGGAGCGGCCGCTCCCCGGTCCCCGGGTCCTCAAGCTGCTCGACGCTCATCGGCGGTCCTTTCGGTCGGTGCGTGGTCCGCGGTGCTCCCGGGTGCGGTGGCCTCGGGCCGTACGACCGCGTACGCCTGGTTGCGGGTCGCGCGCAGGCCCCCGCCGCGTCCGAACAGGACATCGGTCAGCGGCATCCTGACGTGGTAGGCCGCCACCGAGGACGGCACGTCGAGAATGCTCGGGGTGTCCACGAAGAACGGCAGCTCGGCCGCCATGTAATCGAAACAGACGCGCAACTGCCCGGCCGTGATCGATTCACCTTCCGACAACTTGGAGCCGACGAAATGCAGGGCCATTTCCTCGCAGCCCTTGCGGAATTCGCCGTCGGTCTCCAGGAAATGCAGGACACGTCGGTGCAGTAGTTGGTAGACGGGGTTCGACTGGAATTCGGAAAGTGCCCGAACGCGGATTTCGACCTGTGGAGGTCCTGATTCCGCCACGCCCTTGAGGATCCGCCGCCGGACCGCCTTGATCTCTTTCGCCGCGCGCTTCTCCGCGTGCTCCCGGGTGTGGCCGAAGGCGGCGAACATCCGGTCCACGTGGAGGTCCGCGTAGACGAAGTCGACCTGTGCGAACCGGCTCGTGGCCCATCGGGCCAGGCCGGCGATGCGGTCGGCGCTGAAATAGCTGTTTCCGGGACTCACGCCGATGAGCACATGGTCGCCGTCTTCCCAGATATGTCGGCAGGTGCGGGTGAAGGGCAGAACTTCGAATGATGCGTCAGCTGTGATCGTCATCTGATTGATCGCCCTTGTTGCCACTTGTCCCTGGGAGCCCTGCGCTCCTGGTGTGGCGGCAATGTCAGTACGTTATGCCGTGGCCCCGGAGTGTGACAAGTGGAATCTCGATCTGTTCGGCCGGAATTATCGATTCCGTATTACGGGGCGGTAATTGAAATGGTTTCTGCCGCTCGAACGGGACCCGGGGCGGGGGCGGACCGGGGCGGCCGCTACCCTGAGCCGGTCAACAAGGCATCAAGAAGGAGTGGACCCAGTGGCGGACATCGAGAGCGCACGGACGACGTTCGGCAAGTTCGACGTGAACGGTGACGGCTTCGTCACGGCCGACGAGTTCAAGGCGGCCATGGCGGCCATGGGCGACCCGTTCGTCACCGGCCCCGTCGCGGACGCCGTGATCGCCGCCAAGGACGCGAACGGCGACGGCCTGCTGAGCTTCGACGAGTTCTGGGCCTCCCTGAACAAGTAGTCCCTCCGCTGCCGCCCCGCCCCGGACCGCCGGAGCGGGGCGGCAGCGTGCGTTCGGCGCCGGGCGCCGGCCACAGGCCCGGCGCGTCAGGCCTGCGGTCCGGACATGTCCTCGACCTCGCCCAGGGCCTCCTCCAGCCAGTGCAGCCAGAACGTCTCCAGGGCGATCCCGCCGTGCAGCACGAGCCGCCGCAGCCGGTCCTCCACGGCGTCCCGCCCCGGCGGGAAGTCCTTCTCCTCGATGGCCTCGTACTGCGCGAGCTGGCGCCGGTGCAGCTCCAGATGGCGCCGCAGCTCGGGACCGAGCCCCTGCGGCCCCACGACACCCGCCGCGCGGATCCGCAGCAGCAGCGGGTCGCGCATCGGCTTGGGGTCCTGGCTCTCGCCGACCCACCGGGCCAGCTCCGCGCCGCCGGCGGGCAGCACCTCGTACTCCTTCTTCTGCCCGCGCACGGGCACCTCGCTCGGCAGCTCCCGGATCAGCCCGGACTCCTCCAGCCGCCCCAGCTCGCGGTAGATCTGCTGGTGCGTCGCCGACCAGAAGTACCCGATCGACTTGTCGAACCGCCGGGTCAGCTCCAGCCCGGACGAGGGCTTCTCCAGCAGGGCGGTGAGGATGGCGTGCGGCAGCGACATGGCGCCATCCTAGGTTTGCGGCGGCGCAGGCCCCGACGCCGCCTCCAGCGGGCCGTCCCCGGACGGGCGCGGCCCGCTGGCGGCGCCCGCCCGCCGTGGCGAGGCTGGGGGTGTGGCTGCCGCATACGACTACTCGGACCTGACCGCCCTCTACGTGAACTGCACGCTCAAACGCTCACCCGAGACCAGCAACACCGAAGGCCTGATCGACCGGAGCCGCAGGGTCATGGAATCGGCCGGCACCCGGACCTCCCTCATCCGCGCCGTCGACCACGACATCGCGACCGGGGTCTGGCCCGACATGACCGAGCACGGCTGGGAGAGCGACCAGTGGCCGGTCCTCTACAGCCAGATCATGGACGCCGACATCCTCGTCCTGTGCGGCCCCATCTGGCTCGGCGACAACAGCTCCGTGATGAAGCAGGTCATCGAGCGGCTCTACGCCTGCTCCTCGCTGCTGAACGAGCGGGGCCAGTACGCCTACTACGGGCGGGTCGGCGGCGCACTGGTCACCGGCAACGAGGACGGCGTCAAGCACTGCGCCATGAACATCCTCTACAGCCTCCAGCACCTCGGCTACGTGATTCCGCCGCAGGCCGACGCGGGCTGGATCGGCGAGGCGGGGCCCGGACCCTCCTACCTGGACCCCGGATCGGGCGGCCCCGAGAACGACTTCACCAACCGCAACACCCACTTCATGTCCTGGAACCTCATGCACCTGGCCGCCCTGCTCAAGCGCTCGGGCGGCATCCCGCCGCACGGCAACCAGCGCGCGCAGTGGGACGCGGGCTGCCGCTCCGACTTCCCCAACCCCGAACACCGCTGAGCCGGCGCCCGGAAGGGTGCGCGGGACCGGTGGCCGCGCAGCGATGCGTTTCCCCGCCCCGGACGGTCTCATCGTGGTCGATCAGACTGGAGGAAGCCCGTGGAGCAACTGCTGAGAGTCCAGAACTTCACCGTTTCGCGCGACGGATTCGGTGCCGGTGAGCACCAGAGCCTCGCGCGGCCGTTCGGCCACGCCGACCCCGGCGAGCTGTTCTTCTGGGCCGGAGCCACCGCGAGCTGGCCCAACCGCACCGACCCCGGAGGGAGCCGGGGCCTCGACGACTACTTCACCCGGGACTTCACGCACAACATCGGCGCCGAGATCATGGGCCGCAACAAGTTCGGTCCCCAGCGCGGGCCCTGGGCCGACCACGACTGGCGCGGCTGGTGGGGAGAGGAGCCCCCGTTCCACACCCCCGTGTTCGTCATGACCCACCACACGCGTCCCTCGTTCACGCTTTCCGACACCACCTTCCACTTCGTCGACGCCGACCCGGCCACGGTCCTCGACCGGGCGCGGGAAGCCGCGCGGGGCAAGGACGTCCGGCTCGGCGGCGGAGCCACCACCATCCGCGAGTTCCTCGACGCCGACCTCGTCGACACCCTGCACGTGGCGGTCGCACCGGTGGAGATCGGAGCGGGGGTCAGGCTCTGGGAGTCCCCCGACGAGCTGCTCGACCGGTTCCACCTCGACGTCGTGCCCAGTGCGAGCGGTGTGACGCACCACCTGTTCTGGCGCAGGTGACGGCGGCCCGGACCGGGCCCACGCCGGCAGCCACGGCTCCGGCCCCTACGGCGAGGCCCGGGGCGCGTGCACCCCGGGCCCCGGCTTCCGGCACCGGTTTAGTGCGCGATGTCCACGACGAACCGCTCCGGCGAGTGCAGGGGGAACGCGCGGTAGTACGGCAGGGTGTCGAAGGCGGCGCCGAAGGTCACGTACCCCTCGTAGTCGCCGGTCAGGGCGATGCCCTTGAGCTTGCTGAGGTTGATCTTCTGCAGCTTGGGCCCGTGGTAGACGCTCTGCCCCGCGTCGTTGTGCGCGGCGGCGGGGTTGAGGCGGATCTCCAGGAAGTACTTCCCGGGCAGCGGCACGGGCTTGCCGGACCCGTCGTAGACCAGGTGCGGGACGGGAGTGACGGTGACCGCGGGGACGTAGCCCTGGAGGTCGATGACGATGCGGTCGTACGTGGGGTGCCCGGCCCAGCGGGCGTTGACGACGAGCGGGGTCGGGGCCTGGGTTCGGGTGGCGACGGTGGTGGAGGCCGAGGCAGGTGCGGCGAAGGAGAGGCAGGCGGCGAGCAGGGCGCCGGTTGCCAGGGCCGTGAACTGCCGGAGACGGGCGTGGATCATGACGTCCCCTCGATTCTCGAGAGACGGGGACTGGTGGCACTCCTGAGGACGCGCCCGGGGATCGCCCGGTTCCGGTTCCGCTCGCGTCCTGTTCCCGGGATCCGCGGACGGAAAGAGGGGCCCGGCGCACGCGCCGGGCCCCTCTCGTGTCACGCGGTGCGCGTCAGCACTCGATGACGTTGACCGCGAGGCCGCCGCGGGCGGTCTCCTTGTACTTGACCTTCATGTCGGCGCCGGTCTCCTTCATGGTCTTGATGACCTTGTCGAGGGACACCTTGTGGCTGCCGTCGCCGCGCATCGCCATCCGGGCCGCGGTGACGGCCTTGACCGCCGCCATGCCGTTGCGCTCGATGCAGGGGATCTGCACCAGGCCGCCGACCGGGTCGCAGGTCAGGCCGAGGTTGTGCTCCATGCCGATCTCGGCCGCGTTCTCGACCTGCTCCGGGGTGCCGCCGAGGACCTCGGCGAGGGCGCCGGCCGCCATCGAGCAGGCGGAACCCACCTCGCCCTGGCAGCCGACCTCGGCGCCGGAGATCGAGGCGTTCTCCTTGAACAGCATGCCGATCGCGCCCGCGGCGAGGAGGAAGCGGACCACGCCGTCCTCGTCCGCGCCCGGCACGAAGTTCATGTAGTAGTGGAGCACGGCGGGCAGGACGCCCGCGGCGCCGTTGGTCGGCGCGGTCACCACCCGGCCGCCGGCCGCGTTCTCCTCGTTGACCGCCATCGCGTAGATCGTCGCCCACTCGCTGCGGTGCAGCATCGGGTCGCCCTCGGTGCGCAGCTGGCGCGCCGTGGAGGCGGCCCGGCGCTTGACCCGCAGGCCGCCCGGGAGGATGCCCTCACGGGACATGCCGCGCGAGACGCAGGACTGCATGACGCGCCAGATCTCCAGGAGGCCCTCGCGGATCTCCTCCTCCGTGCGCCAGGCCTTCTCGTTCTCCAGCATCAGCGAGGAGATCGACAGGCCGGTCTCGTTCGCGAGGCGCAGCATCTCGTCGCCGGAGCGGAAGGGGTACTTCAGCACCGTGTCGTCGAGCTTGATCCGGTCCTCGCCGACCGCGTCCTCGTCCACGACGAAGCCGCCGCCGACCGAGTAGTAGGTCTTCTCCAGCAGCGGGGTGCCGGCGCTGTCGTACGCGAAGAGCGTCATGCCGTTCGCGTGGTACGGCAGGGAGCGCCGGCGGTGCAGGATCAGCTGGTTCGGCTCGTCGAAGGCGATCTCGTGGACATCGCCTATCTCCGCGCCCAGCAGCCGCAGCCGGCCGCTCTTGCGGATGCGCTCGACCTCGTCGTCGGCGGTCTCGACGTTCACGGTGCGGGGGGAGTGGCCCTCCAGACCGAGCAGCACCGCCTTGGGGGTGCCGTGACCGTGGCCGGTCGCGCCGAGGGATCCGAAGAGCTCGGCCCGGACGGAGGCGGTCTGGGCCAGCACGCCGTCCTTCTTCAGCCGCATCACGAACATGCGCGCGGCCCGCATCGGACCGACCGTGTGGGAGGAGGAGGGACCGATACCGATGGAGAAGAGATCGAAGACGGAGATGGCCACGGTGGCGGACTCCCTTGTCTGCTCGTGGGGTGGGAGGGGGCAGGAGAGGAGAAGTGGATTATTCAGATTTTGTCCGGTAGACGAGCTTAACGCGGCGAGGTGAACGTCTCGGCTGCCGGACGAGGTGGGAAGGATTACGTGGACAGGTCGGCCGGGTGTCCGGCCCGCGGGGCGAGGCGCGCCGGTGCGGGGCGGCGCCGGGCCGCTGCGGCGTGCGGGCCGCGAGGCGCCGCGGCCACCGGGAGAGGGAGGGGCGGGGGCGGGGGCGGGTGCCCGCCCCGACCGGGGGGAGTGGTGTCGGGCCCCGGTCATGAGAAGGGCCCGGCCTGTGCGGGAACAAGGCCGGGCCCTCCGTGGCCGTTGGCCGGACGCCGATTAGAGCGTCGGGTACAGCGGGAACTTCGCGGCGAGCGCGGAGACGCGGGCCTTCAGGGCCTCGCTGTCGTACGCGGGCTTCAGCGCCTGCGCGATGATCTCGGCGACCTCGGTGAAGGCCTCGGCGTCGAAACCGCGGGTGGCCAGGGCCGGCGTGCCGATCCGCAGACCCGAGGTGACCATCGGCGGCCGCGGGTCGTTCGGGATGGCGTTGCGGTTGACCGTGATGCCGACCTCGTGGAGGCGGTCCTCGGCCTGCTGACCGTCCAGCTCGGAGTTGCGCAGGTCGACCAGGACCAGGTGCACGTCGGTGCCACCGGTGAGGACGTCCACGCCCACGGCCTTGACGTCGTCCTGGACCAGGCGGGCGGCGAGGATCTTCGCACCCTCCAGGGTGCGCTCCTGGCGCTCCTTGAACTCGGGCGAGGCCGCGACCTTGAAGGAGACCGCCTTGGCCGCGATCACGTGCTCCAGCGGGCCGCCCTGCTGACCCGGGAAGACCGCGGAGTTGATCTTCTTGGCCAGCTCCTGCGTCGACAGGATGACACCGCCGCGCGGACCGCCGAGGGTCTTGTGCGTGGTGGTGGTGACGACGTGGGCGTGCGGCACCGGGTTCGGGTGCAGACCGGCGGCGACCAGGCCGGCGAAGTGCGCCATGTCGACCATCAGGTACGCGCCGACCTCGTCCGCGATGCGGCGGAAGGCGGCGAAGTCCAGCTGGCGCGGGTAGGCGGACCAGCCGGCGACGATCAGCTGCGGCTTGGACTCCTTGGCGAGGCGCTCGACCTCGGCCATGTCCACCTCGCCGGTCTCGTCGACGTGGTACGGGACCACGTTGTAGAGCTTGCCGGAGAAGTTGATCTTCATGCCGTGGGTCAGGTGACCACCGTGGGCCAGGCTGAGGCCCATGATCGTGTCGCCCGGCTTCAGCAGCGCGAACATCGCGGCGGCGTTGGCCTGCGCACCGGAGTGCGGCTGGACGTTCGCGGCCTCGGCGCCGAACAGCGCCTTGACGCGGTCGATCGCGATCTGCTCGACGACGTCGACGTGCTCGCAGCCACCGTAGTAGCGGCGGCCCGGGTAGCCCTCGGCGTACTTGTTGGTCAGGACCGAGCCCTGGGCCTCCATGACGGCGACCGGAGCGAAGTTCTCCGACGCGATCATTTCCAGGGTGGACTGCTGGCGCGCGAGCTCGGCGTCGACGGCGGCGGCGACGTCCGGGTCGAGCTCGTGCAGAGGGGTGTTGAGAACAGACATCAGGATCCCCTGGGGTGTCAGTTGTCGGAGTGGGTGAGCGCGGCGTACTCCTCGGCGGAGAGCAGGTCGGCCGGCTCCTCCGCGGTGCGCACCTTGAACAGCCAGCCACCCTCGAACGGGGCGGTGTTGACGAGCGCCGGGTCGTCCACGACGTCCTGGTTGAACTCGACGACCTCGCCGGTGACGGGGGAGTACAGGTCGCTGACCGACTTGGTCGACTCAAGCTCGCCACAGGTCTCGCCCGCGGTCACCGTGTCGCCGACCGCGGGGAGCTGGGCGTAGACCACGTCACCGAGCGCGTTGGCCGCGAACTCCGTGATGCCGACCGTCGCGACGCCGTCCTCGGCGGTCGACAGCCACTCGTGCTCCTTGCTGTAACGCAGCTGCTGGGGGTTGCTCATGACCTGATTCTCCTGGATGCGGGGGAGTGGATACGAACTGCGGTCTTGGGTACTGAGACGGCGCCGTACGGATTCCCGGACGGCGGACGTGGTGCGTGGGGCTACTTCTGCCGCTTGTAGAACGGCAGCGCCACGACCTCGTACGGCTCATGCGTACCGCGAATGTCGACGCCGACGCCGGACGTGCCGGGCGCGGCGTGCGCCGCGTCCACGTACGCCATCGCGATCGGCTTGCCCAGCGTCGGGGACGGGGCGCCGGAGGTGACCTCTCCGATGACCTGACCGCCGGCGACGACCGGGAACCCGGCGCGCGGGACGCGGCGGCCCTCGGCGATCAGACCGACCAGCTTGCGCGGCGGGTTCGTGGCGGCGCGCTCGGCGGCGGCCTCCAGCGCGGCGCGGCCGACGAAGTCGCCCTCCTTCTCGAACTTCACGACCCGGCCCAGGCCCGCGTCGAACGGGGTGAGGGAGGTGGTCAGCTCGTGCCCGTACAGCGGCATGCCCGCTTCCAGGCGCAGGGTGTCGCGGCAGGACAGGCCGGCCGGGACCAGGCCGACGCCCTCGCCCGCCTTGGTCAGCGCCTGCCACAGCTCCACGGCGTGCTCGGGGGCGACGAACAGCTCGAAGCCGTCCTCGCCCGTGTAGCCGGTGCGCGCGATCAGCGCGGGCACGCCCGCGACGGTGCCCGGCAGGCCGGCGTAGTACTTCAGGCCGTCCAGGTCGGCGTCGGTCAGGGACGCCAGGATGCCGGGGGACTCCGGGCCCTGGACGGCGAGCAGCGCGTACGCGTCGCGGTCGTCGCGGACCTCGGTGTCGAAGCCGGCGGCGCGCTCGGTCAGGGCGTCCAGGACGACCTGGGCGTTGGAGGCGTTGGCGACGACCATGTACTCGGTCTCGCCGAGGCGGTAGACGATCAGGTCGTCGACGATCCCGCCGTCCTCCTGACAGATGTGCGTGTAGCGGGCGCGGCCGACACCGACGGTGGAGATGTTGCCGACCAGCGCGTGGTCGAGGGCCTTGACGGCCTCCGGGCCGGTCAGCGTGATCTCGCCCATGTGGGACAGGTCGAAGAGACCGGCCTTGGTGCGTACGGCGTTGTGCTCGTCGCGCTCGCTGGCGTACCGCAGCGGCATGTCCCAGCCCGCGAAATCGGTCATGGTCGCACCGAGCGAGCGGTGCAGCGCATCGAGGGCGGTCAGGCGGGGGGCAGTGCTCATGGGTGTGGCTCCCGGGTCCCAGGGCATCGACATGACATGACGAGGACGTTCCTCCCCATCTGTCATCGGAACCTGAGAGGTTCGCCGAGAGTTCCGCCGATCGTCCGATCGCCGGTTCTTCTCATCGACTTGCACCTTGGGTGGAGCTGCGCAGCAGCTCGCTTTTCAGATCTGCCTCATCCACGCGGTACGGGGCCTGAGAGATTCAAGGGAGGTTCTTGCTCCTTCGGCGCCCGCGCACGGCCTTGCGGCGTGCCGGGACTCTCCCGCGCGGATTCAAGCGGCCGGTATGCAGTTGGTCCAGATGGCGCACATCATTGCACGCCATGCCCGAGATCGGGCGGCGGGGTCCGAAAGTTCGTACGGCCCTCCGAAGGGCCTGACCGGAACCGGGGCCGCCGGATTACCGTCTCTTTACACTCAGTGGGCAAGGGTCCTGGTGACCCGATTCGGGGGAGGCGAACACTGTGCGGAGATTCGGAGTGGTGACGACGACGGGAACCGTGGAGGCGGTGCCCGCGCAGCGCGGCGCGCGCGGGCGCGGGAGGGCGGCCGACACCGGCCTCGCCCTCGTACGCGACCTGCGCGGACCGGCCGTGCGCGCCCCGCTCCGGCTCGGCTTCGCGGACGGGGACATCGTCGTGGTGTCCGGTCTGCCCGGCGGCGGCAAGAGCACGCTGATCAAGCAGGCGGCCGCCGAGGGCGGGGCCGTGGACTCCCAGGACACCCGTGAGCGCTGGGAGCGCCGCATGCCCGCGGCGCTGCCGTACGCCGTCTACCGGCCGCTGGTGCGCGCCGCGCACTACTGGGGGCTGTGGCGGATCCTGCGCTCCGGCGCCTCCGTGGTCGTCCACGACTGCGGTACGCAGGCCTGGGTACGCGGCCTGCTCGCGGCCGCCGCGCGCCGCCGGGGCCGGGCGCTGCACCTGCTCCTGCTGGACAGCAGCCCCGAGGAGGCACTCTCCGGTCAGGCCTCGCGCGGCCGCCGGGTCTCCGCCTACGCCTTCGCCCGCCACCGCGGCGCGGTGACCCGGCTGCTCCGCGAGGCCGAAGCGGGCCGGCCGCCCGCGGGCTGCGCCTCGGCGACCCTGCTGGACCGGGCCTCCGCCGCGACGGTGACCCGCATAGCCTTCACCGCCTGAAGCCGGCTGCCGTGCCACGGCCGGGCTCCGCCCGGACCCGACGGGACCCGTCCGGACCCGTCCGGGGATCGGCCCCCGGCAACGGTGCGGCACACGGGGCCGGTACCCTGCGGGGCGACACGCGCGGCAATAAGACAGAGGCAGGGGTAGATGCAGGGCAGCGGCTGGCCGGGGAATGAGCTGGAGCAGGTGCTCGGGGCGGCGCTCGGGCAGCCGGACGCCGGGGGGCGGATCCTGGAGGTCCTCGGGCGCAGCCAGGTATGGGTGCCCCTGCCGGGCGGGGGCACCCATACGGCGGCCGGCCTCGACCTGCCCACCATGGACATCGGCGGGGCGGCGTACGTCCCCGTCTACAGCTCCGAGGCCCAGTTCCTGGCCTGCGCCGGCCCCGGCATGGACTTCGCGGTGGCTCCCGCCGTCGAGTTCGCCCGCGGCCTGCCCCCGCAGCTCGGCATCGCCCTCAATCCCGAGGGCGCCGTCGGCGTACCGCTCCCGCCGCCCGCCGTCGCGGAGCTCTGCCGCAGCGGCCGGAGCCCGCTCGACGGCCCGGCCACCGGCGGCCGGGTCCGGCTCTTCGAGCCCGACTGGCAGGAGGATCCGGTGGATTTCCTGGCCGCCGCCACCGAGGAGTTCCGGGCCACCGGGGTGGTCGCCGCCGCGCACCGCTGCCTCGCCAGCGTCGAGGGCGGGGAGCCCCAGCTGTTCATCGGTGTCCGCCTGGTGGGATGGGAACCCGAGATGCAGGGCGCGCCCATGGAGGCCCTCGGACGGGCCCTGACCCGTGTCCCGCCGCCGTGGCCGGTGCAGTTGATCCTGCTGGACGCCGTCCAGGACCCGGTCACGGACTGGATTCGTGAGCGCGTACGCCCCTTCTACCTGCCGTAGGGCCGCTTAAGCTGGTTACATCTCCTGGCCGCACGCGCGACTGCCGGTTCGGAGGACATGCGTGGAGCGACGGGCGGACGAAGAGGGGTTCCGGGTGAGTGCGTCAGGCACGGCCGCGGCCGGGCAGGTCGAGCACATGATGCGCCAGGTGACTCCCGGGCGCTACGAGAGTTACGAGTCACTCCTGCACGCCCTCTCCGAGGGCCGGCTGTGGATGTTGCTCTGGCAGGGGCAGCCGGGTTCCCCGGACGCCCAGTACGGCGGTATGGAGGTCGAGAGCCTCGGTTACGCGCCCTGCGTCACCTCCCCCCAGGAGCTGGCCGCCAGCGGCTGGAACCGGGGCTACGAGGTGGTCACCGGGCGGGACATCGCCCGCGCGCTGTACCCGGACCGCTGGGGCCTGTGGCTCAACCCGCACGCCCAGGGCGGTGGCCTCGGCGTGCCCTGGGCCGACCTGCGCCGGATCGCCACCGGCCTGGACCGGATGCCGGCCGGCCCGCTGCGCCTCTCCGAGCCCGCGATCGAGCTCCCGCAGTTCTACGGGCTGCTGACCCAGCACGCGCACCGCACCCCGGCCGTGCGGTCGCTGCGCCGCGCGTGGGTGCAGCCCGCGCTCGGCTCCCCGTACCTCGCGGTCGGCCTCGACCTGTACGACGCCTCCGCGCCCGCGCTGGAATCCGTACGGGAGATGATGCGGCAGTCGGTCGGGGTGGTCCCCGAGGGCGTCCCGGTGTGCACGGTCGCACTCGGGGACGAGCACGACCCCGTCGCCATGTGGCTGCGCGCGCAGACCCGGCCCTTCTACGACCGTGAGGGCCAGGCGCCGGCGTACTGACGCGATATCCGTATACCGAGACATCCTTCTTGAAGGCCGCACCGAACCCATCGGTGCGGCCTTCGGCATATCCAGTGAATCCGCCCAGGATCCATGCCTGAAAGGGCAGTTGAGCCGGATGTCCGTTCCGTGCAGAACGGGCGGTGTTTCACCGCTCAACAGATCCCGGGGTTCGGATAACGGAAGGTGTAGGCGTAGATCACGGTTGCGCATCACATCCCCGGGGGGTCTGGCGGCCGCTCGAGAGGGCGTTGAAGACTCCACCCCACCGAAGGCCGGTCCATCTCGCAAACACCAGCCCTTCACGTGCACTTCCGGCACATTTCGTGCCAATCGCACCACCAGCGACGCCGATTGAACCAAGCCGCCACAGCGGCGGGCATGGGCCGACCGATGTCGGCCGAGAGGGGTCCCACCACGATGACGGCACCACTGCAGGACACCAGCGCGGCCGAGCCCGCAGCCGTGGCCACCTCCGAGGTTCCGCGCAAGGCGATCGAGGGACGTTCGCTCGGGCGTATCGCGTGGACCAGGCTCAAGCGCGACAAGGTGGCGATGGCCGGCGGCATGGTCGTGCTGCTGCTGGTGGTCCTGGCCATGCTCTCGCAGCCGATCCAGTGGATCTTCGGGCTGGACCCGGACGCCCTGCACCAGGACCTCATCGACCCCTCCCTGGCCACCCCCGTGGGCTCCTTCGGCGGCATCAGCTGGGAGCACCCGCTGGGCGTGGAGCCGAAGTTCGGCCGCGACATCGCCACCCGCATCCTGGAAGGCTCCTGGGTCTCCCTGCTGGTCGCCTTCGGATCGACCGTGGTCTCGGTGTTCATCGGCTCCGTGCTGGGCGTCATCGCCGGGTACTACGGAGGCTGGGCCGACACGGTGATCAGCCGCATGATGGACACCTTCCTCGCCTTCCCGCTGCTGCTCTTCGCGATCTCCATCTCGGCCGCCCTCCAGGGCGGGGCCTTCGGCCTCGAAGGACTGCCGCTGCACATCAGCGTGCTGATCTTCGTGATCGGCTTCTTCAGCTGGCCCTACATCGGACGCATCGTGCGCGGCCAGACCCTCTCGCTGCGCGAGCGGGAGTTCGTCGACGCGGCCCGCAGCCTCGGCGCCCGCGGCCCCTTCATCGTCTTCCGTGAGCTGCTGCCGAACCTGATGGCGCCGATCCTCGTCTACTCCACGCTGCTCATCCCGACCAACATCCTCTTCGAGGCCTCCCTGAGCTTCCTCGGCGTGGGTATCCAGCCGCCGCAGGCCTCATGGGGCGGAATGCTCAGCTCCGCCGTGGCCTACTACAAGGTCGACCCGATGTTCATGGTCGTCCCGGGCATGGCGATCTTCGTCACCGTGCTCGCCTTCAACCTCCTCGGCGACGGCTTGCGCGACGCCCTGGACCCCAAGAGCTCGCGCTGACCCTCCCGTTCCTCGGGCACCCGGCCGAGGCTCCGCCAGTACCCACCATCACTCCGAATCAGGGGGCATCACTCCGCCATGAGAAGCAGGTCGAGAACAGCCGCGGTGCTTGCTGCCGCCATCACCGTCGCCCTCACCGCCTCCGCCTGCAATGGTGGTGACAAGACCGGCGGTGACGACAAGTCGGCCGGCGCCAACGCCGCCGTCAAGGCCGTGGTCAACGCCTCGGACAAGAAGGGTGGGACGGTCGTCTACGAGGCGTCCGACACCCCCGACTCCTTCGACCCCGGCAACACGTACTACGGCTTCATCTTCAACTTCAGCCGCCTGTACGCCCGTCCGCTGACCACCTTCGCGCCCGCCCCGGGCGCCGAGGGCAACAAGGTGGTCCCGGACCTCGCCGAGAGCCTCGGCACGCCGAGCGACGGCGGCGCGACCTGGACGTACAAGCTGCGCAAGGGCGTCAAGTACAGCGACGGCTCGGCGATCACCTCCAAGGACGTCAAGTACGCGGTCGAGCGCAGCAACTTCGCGCGTGACGTGCACTCCAACGGCCCGAACTACCTCGCGCAGTACCTCAAGAACAACGAGACCCCGTACGAGGGCCCGTACAAGGACAAGTCCGACACCGGACTGCAGTCCATCGAGACCCCCGACGACCAGACGATCATCTTCAAGCTGAAGCAGCCCTTCGCCGAGTTCGACTACCTGCTGGCCAACCCGCAGTCGGCCCCCGTGCCGAAGGCCAAGGACAACGGCGCGGACTATGTGAAGAACATCGTCTCCTCGGGCTCGTACATGTTCGAGAGCTACGAGCACGACAAGCAGGCCGTCCTGGTCCGCAACCCCAACTGGGACGCCTCCACGGACCCGCTGCGCAAGCAGCTCCCGGAGAAGATCGTCGTCAAGCTGAAGGTCAACCAGGAGACGATCGACTCCAACCTGAAGGCCGGCAACACCCACATCGACATCGTCGGTAACGGTGTGGCCCAGCAGACCCAGACCGAGCTGCTGACCTCGAAGGACCCCAACACCGACAACGCCGAGGGTGGTCGCCTGGTCTACATGGCGATGAACACCAAGGTGGCGCCCTTCGACAACGTCGAGTGCCGCAAGGCGGTCCAGTACGCGATCGACAAGGTGTCGGTGCAGACCGCCTTCGGCGGCCCCATCCGCGGCGCCATCGCCAGCACCGTCCTGCCGACCGACATCCCGGGTCACGTGGACTTCAACACCTACAAGACCCCGGACGACAAGGGTGACGAGGCCAAGGCCAAGGCCGCGCTGACCGCCTGCGGCCAGCCGAACGGCTTCGAGACCACCATCACCGCGCGCAACGACCGCGCCGGCGAGGTCGACATGGCCACGGCCATCCAGGCGTCCCTGAAGAAGATCGGGATCACGGTCAAGATCCAGCAGTTCCCGGCCGGCAAGTACTTCAGCGACTACGCGGGCGTCCCGAAGTTCACCGAGGACAACAAGATCGGCCTCATGATGATGCAGTGGGGCGCCGACTGGCCGAGCGGCTTCGGCTTCCTCCAGCAGGTCGTCCACGGTGACTCGATCAGCAAGACGGGCAACACCAACCTGTCGCAGCTGAACGACCCCGAGATCAACAAGATGCTGAACGACAACATCGCCAACACCGACTCCGCCGCCCGCGAGAAGGTCTACGGCGAGATCGACAAGAAGGTCATGGACCAGGCGGTCATCGTCCCCCTGACCTACTTCAAGGTGCTGCACTACCGCTCGCCCAAGCTCGCCAACGTGGTCTCCAACCCGGCGTGGAGCGGTCAGTACGACTACCTCAACATCGGCCTGAAGTAACCCCGGACGTCAAGTCCTCAGGCAGTTCGACCCTCTCAGCCAGATCTGCCAGAACCGTGGAAGGCAGGTGAAGGCAGCAGTGCGCGCGCCGGTCCGTCCCGCGCCCCCGACCGGGGTGCGGGGCGGACCGGCGGACGCCGAAGCCGACCCCCGTGTTTGTGTACATCGTCCGGCGGCTGTTCGCCGCGGTGTTCCTGCTGCTCGTTGTCAGCGCGATCACCTTCGCGATCTTCTTCCTGCTGCCCCGGCTGGCCGGCGGCACGGCCGACTCGCTGGCCACCCAGTACGTGGGCAAGAACCCCTCGCCCGAGTCCATCGCCGCGGTCAAGAAGAACCTCGGTTTCGACCAGCCCCTGTACGCGCAGTACTGGGACTTCCTGCGGGGCATCTTCGCGGGCCGCGAGTTCAACTACGGCCCCGACCCCTCGCAGTGCAGCGCCCCCTGCCTCGGCTACTCCTTCAAGGACCACGTCGAGGTCTGGCCCGACATCCTCAACCGGCTCCCCATCACCGCCTCCCTCACTCTGGGAGCAGCCGTCATCTGGCTGATCACCGGTGTGACCACGGGCGTGGTCTCGGCCCTGCGCCCGGGCTCGCTCTTCGACCGGCTCGCGATGGGCGTGGCCCTCGCCGGCGTGTCGCTGCCGATGTTCTTCACCGGCACGCTCTCGCTGGCCGTCTTCGTTTTCAACTGGCCCGTGTTCACCAATGTGTACGTGGACTTCTCCGAGGATCCGGCCGCCTGGTTCCAGGGGCTGGTCCTGCCCTGGAGCACGCTCGCCTTCCTCTACTCCGCGCTCTACGCCCGGCTCACCCGGGCCGGAATGCTGGAGACCATGAGTGAGGACTACATCCGCACCGCGCGCGCCAAGGGCCTGCGCGAACGGGTGGTCGTCACCCGCCACGGGCTGCGCTCCGCGCTGACCCCGATCGTGACCATCTTCGGCATGGACTTCGGGCTGCTCCTCGGCGGCGCCATCGTCACCGAGACGGTCTTCTCGTACCACGGCATCGGTGAGTACGCGTACCACGCCATCGCGGTGAACGACCTGCCGAAGATCCTCGGGGTGACCCTCTTCGCCGGAGCCTTCATCGTGCTGTGCAACCTGGTGGTCGACCTCGTCTACGCCATCATCGACCCGAGGGTGAGGCTGTCGTGACCGATCCGACTCCGAAGGGGAACGAGGCCGGCGCGTCCGCCGCCGCCGACCGTGCCGCGCACACCGCCACCGCCACGGCCCTCGTGGCGGGACCGGGCGACGGTCCTCCCTCCGAGGCCTTCCTCGACGTACGCGACCTCAAGGTCCACTTCCCCACCGACGACGGTGTCGTCAAGTCCGTCGACGGGCTCTCCTTCCAGCTGGAGAAGGGCCAGACCCTCGGCATCGTGGGCGAGTCCGGCTCCGGCAAGTCGGTCACCTCGCTGGCCGTCATGGGCCTGCACCGGGTGGGCAACGCCGACCGCTCCAACGTCGAGATGTCGGGCGAGATCTGGCTCGGGGGCAGGGAACTGCTCTCCGCCGATCCCGAGGAGGTGCGCCGGCTGCGGGGCCGCGACATGGCGATGATCTTCCAGGACCCGCTGAGCGCGCTGCACCCGTACTACACGATCGGCGCCCAGATCGTGGAGGCGTACCGCGTCCACAACGACGTGGACAAGAAGACGGCGCGCAAGCGGGCCGTCGAGATGCTCGACCGGGTGGGCATCCCCGAGCCGGGCAAGCGCGTGAACGACTACCCGCACCAGTTCTCCGGCGGCATGCGCCAGCGCGCGATGATCGCGATGTCGCTGGTCAACAACCCCGACCTGCTGATCGCGGACGAGCCGACCACGGCGCTGGACGTCACCGTGCAGGCGCAGATCCTGGACCTGATCCGCGATCTGCAGAAGGAGTTCGGCTCCGCCGTCATCATGATCACGCACGACCTCGGCGTCGTCGCGGAGATGGCCGACGAGATCCTCGTGATGTACGGCGGCCGGTGCGTCGAGCGGGGCACCGCCGAGAAGGTCTTCTACGAGCCCCGCCACCCCTACACCTGGGGCCTGCTGGGCTCGATGCCGCGCATCGACCGCGAGCAGAGCGAGCGCCTCATCCCGGTCAAGGGCTCCCCGCCCAGCCTCATCAATATCCCCGACGGCTGCGCCTTCAACCCGCGCTGCCCGTACGCCGACGTGCCCAAGGGCAACGTGACGCGTACGGTCCGGCCCGAGCTCACCCAGGACGACAGCCGCCACTGGTCCGCCTGCCACATGCCGCAGGACGAGCGGACCCGGATCTGGACCGAAGAGATTGCGCCGAAGCTGTGACCGAGACGCCTGACACGAAGAAGCCGGACACGGTGGTCATTCCCGCGCAGGCCAAGGACTCTCCCGAGGTCCTGCTCAAGGTCACCGGCCTGACGAAGCACTTCCCGATCACCAAGGGGCTGATCCGGCGCCAGGTGGGCGCGGTCAAGGCCGTCGACGGCCTCGACTTCGACGTCCGGCGCGGGGAGACCCTCGGCATCGTCGGCGAGTCCGGCTGCGGGAAGTCGACCATGGGCCGGCTGATCACGCGGCTGCTGGAGCCGACCGGCGGCTCCATCGAGTTCGAGGGCAAGGACATCACGCACCTCGGGGTGTCGGGCATGCGCCCGCTGCGCCGGGACGTGCAGATGATCTTCCAGGACCCGTACGGTTCGCTGAACCCCCGCCACACGGTGGGCACCATCGTCAGCGCGCCGTTCAAGCTCCAGAAGGTCACCCCGGAGGGCGGGCTCAAGACGGAGGTCCAGCGGCTGCTCTCGCTCGTGGGCCTCAACCCCGAGCACTACAACCGCTACCCGCACGAGTTCTCCGGCGGCCAGCGCCAGCGCATCGGCATCGCGCGGGCCCTGGCGCTGAAGCCGAAGCTGGTGGTCGCGGACGAGCCCGTCTCGGCGCTGGACGTGTCGATCCAGGCCCAGGTGGTGAACCTGCTGGACGACCTCCAGGACGAGCTCGGTCTCACTTACGTGATCATCGCGCACGACCTGTCGGTCATCCGGCACGTCTCGGACCGCATCGCCGTGATGTACCTCGGCAAGATCGTCGAGCTGGCCGACAACAAGGGGCTGTACGGGGCGCCCATGCACCCCTACACGACGGCCCTGATGTCGGCCGTGCCGGTGCCCGACCCGAGGCGGCGCGGCGCCAAGAGCGGCCGCATCCTGCTCAAGGGCGACGTCCCGTCGCCGATCTCGCCGCCGAGCGGCTGCCGCTTCCACACCCGGTGCTGGAAGGCCACGCAGATCTGCGCGACGCAGGAGCCGCCGCTGCTGGCGCTGAAGCCGGGCCACCAGGTGGCCTGCCACCACCCGGAGAACGCCCCCGACCAGGCACCGGGCGACCAGCCCCTGCCGGGCGCGGCGGACGCGGTGGCCAAGGTCACGGACTAGCGCGAACGCCGGCGGGGCCGGGCAGTCTGTCAGCCCCGCCGGCGTTTGAGGCGCGGGGTCCGGGGCGGAGCCCCGGGTCCTGAGGCTGCACCGGCCCCCGGCCCGAGCCCTCCCCCCGGCGGGAGCCGAGCGGCCCGTCCCCCGGCGGGAGCCGAGCGGCCAAGGGGTGACAATGGCCCGGTGCTCCACGATCTCTTCCCGCCCGGGATCCAGCATGCCCTGGACCTCGCCGGCATCTTCGTCTTCGCCACCGCAGGCGCCCTGCTCGCCGTCCGCAAGAACTTCGACGTCTTCGGCATCGCCGTGCTCGCGCTCGTCACGGCCCTGGGCGGCGGTCTCTTCCGGGACCTCGTCATCGGCGCCGTGCCGCCCGCCGCCTTCGGCGAGCTCAGCTTCTTCGTGACTCCGCTGATCGCCGCCGCGATCGTCTACTTCCTGCACCCCGAGGTCCAGCGGATCAACCGCGCCATCAACGTCTTCGACGCGGCCGGCCTCGGGCTGTTCTGCGTGACGGGCACGACCAAGGCCTACGAGTACGGCCTCGGCCTCACCGCCTCCGCGGCGCTCGGCGTGATGACGGCCGTCGGCGGCGGCGTCGTGCGCGACGTGCTCGTCAACGAGGTGCCCTCGCTGCTGCGCGACCGCGAGATGTACGCCGTCCCCGCGCTGGTCGGCGCCTCGATGGTGGCCGTCTTCATCAGCCTCCACGCCCTCAACGGCGTCACCACCGGCCTCGCGATCGTCACCACCTTCGTTCTCCGCCTCCTCGCCATGCGCTACCACTGGCGTGCGCCGCTGGCCTGGAACAGGCGGTCGTCGGTGGCCGAAGAGCCGTAACAAAAGAAAGCTACCGCTTAGTAGCAAGCCGGTGTACCGTCGTTTACATGTCACACGCAGCTGCCAAGGCATCCATCGGCGACAGTGAGTTCGACCGCGACACCGCCATCACCGCACGCGCGGGCGAGCCCGGGGTGTACGACGCGGAACTCTCCGCCGGCTGGACGATCATCGCCGCCGTGAACGGCGGCTACCTGCTGGCCCTGGTCGGCCGGGCCCTGTCGGCGGCCCTCCCGCACCCGGACCCGTTCACCGTCTCCGCGCACTACCTGACCTCCTCCGTGCCCGGCCCCGCCGTGATCCGCACCCAGGTCGTCCGCGTCGGCCGCACCCTCTCCACCGGCCAGGCCTCGCTGTTCCAGTACGACGAGAGCGGCGCCGAGATCGAGCGCATCCGCGTCCTCGCCTCCTACGGCGACCTCGCGGCCCTGCCGGACGACGTACGCACCGTCGCCGTGCCGCCCGCCATCCCCGCCTACGAGGACTGCATCGGCCCCGAGGCCGGCCCGGCCCCGATCCCCGGCAGCTCCGCCATCGTGGACCGGCTCCGGCTCCGGCTGGACCCGGCGACCGCCGGATGGGCCGTCGGCGCGCCCTCCGGCAAGGGCGAGATGCGGGCCTGGTTCGAGCTGGCCGACGGCCGCGACGCCGACCCGCTCTCCATGCTCCTGGCCGTCGACGCGCTGCCGCCGACCGCCTTCGACATGGGCCTGGTGGCCTGGACCCCGACGGTGGAACTCACCACCCACGTCCGCCGCCGCCCGGCCCCCGGCCCGCTCCGGGTCTCCATCACCACCCGCAACCTGGCCGGCGGCTTCCTGGAGGAGGACGCCGAGGTCTGGGACTCGTCGGACCACCTGGTCGCGCAGTCCCGCCAGCTGGCCCGCGCCCTGCGCCCGGCCTGACGCCGCTCCGGCCCGGGCCTGACGCCGCTCCGGCCCGGGCCTGACGCCGCTCCGGCCCGGGCCGGACGGATCCGGCGGCGCCCGGGGGTGCCTTGCCGGCCATCGCGGGGTCCCGCGGCGCAAGCGGCCACCGGCGGGCTCGTAGAATCGGGGGATCATGGCCTACCTCGACCACGCCGCCACCACCCCGATGCTGCCGGAGGCCGCCGCGGCGATGACCGCGCAGTTCGCCGCCACGGGGAACGCCTCCTCCCTGCACGCCGCCGGCCGCCGGGCCCGCCGTACCGTGGAGGAGGCCCGAGAGGCCTTCGCCGAGGCGGTCGGCGCCCGCCCCAGCGAGGTGGTCTTCACCGCCGGCGGCACGGAGGCCGACAACCTCGCCGTCAAGGGCCTCTACTGGGCCCGGCGCGACGCCGACCCCGCCCGGACCCGGGTCATCGCCAGCCCCGTCGAGCACCACGCCGTGCTCGACGCCGTCCACTGGCTCGCCGAGCACGAGGACGCGCAGGTCGAGTACCTGCCCGTGGACCGCTACGGGCGCGTCCACGCCGACGCCTTCCGCGAGGCCGTCGAGCGCAACCCCGACGACGTGGCCCTGGCCACCGTCATGTGGGCCAACAACGAGATCGGGACCGTCATGCCGGTCCGCGAACTGGCCGCCATCGCCCGCGAGTACGGGATCCCGCTGCACTCCGACGCCGTCCAGGCCTTCGGTCAGCTCGACGTCCACTTCGGCGACAGCGGCCTCGCCGCCATGACCGTCAGCGGCCACAAGATCGGCGGCCCCTACGGCATCGGCGCACTGCTGCTCGGCCGCGACCAGAGCCCCGTACCCGTCCTGCACGGCGGCGGCCAGGAGCGGCACGTCCGCTCCGGCACCCTCGACGTGCCGGCCGTCGCCGCCTTCGCCGTGGCCGCCGTCCTCGCCGTCGAACGGCGCGAGCGGTTCGCCACCGAGATCGGCGCCCTGCGCGACGAGCTGGTCGCCGCCGTCCGCGCGGCCGTGCCCGACGCCGTCCTCGGCGGAGACCCCGACGAGCGGCTTCCCGCCAACGCCCACTTCAGCTTCCCCGGCTGCGAGGGCGACTCGCTGCTGCTCCTGCTCGACGCCCAGGGCATCGAGTGCTCCACCGGCTCCGCGTGCACGGCGGGCGTGGCCCAGCCCAGCCACGTCCTGCTGGCCGCCGGCACCGACCCGCAGCTGGCCCGCGGCACCCTGCGCTTCTCCCTCGGCCACACCTCCACCAAGGAGGACGTCGCGGCCCTGGCCGCGGCCATCGGCCCGGCGGTGGAGCGCGCCCGCACGGCGGGCCTCAGCTAGGAGCCGGAGCGTCCAGGGCCGCCCGGACCAGGCCGATGTAGCGGTTCCAGTCCCAGTGGCGGCCGGGATCGGTGTGGTCGGCGCCCGGGACCTCGGAGTGGCCGACTATGTGCGTGCGGTCCGCCGGTATGCCGTACCGGCGGCAGACGTCGGCCGCCAGCCGGGCCGAAGCCGCGTACATCGTGTCCGTGAAGTCCTGCGGGCGGTCCACGAAGCCCACGTGCTCGATGCCGACACTGCGCTCGTTCATCGAGCGGTTCCCCGAGTGGAAGGCCACGTCCAGCTCGCGCACCATCTGCTCCACGTGCCCGTCCCCGCGCACTATGTAGTGCGCCGACGCCTTGTGCCACGGGTTCTTGAAGGCGTCCACCGAGGACTCGAAGCCGCCCTGTGTGACATGCACGACAATCCGGTCCACCCGGTAGTCGGCCGGGCGGTCCGCCTTGCGCCAGTTCGCCGGCGAGGCCGACGTCCAGCTCGCGCCCGCGTGGTCGAGCTCGCCCTCCTTGCGCGGCTTGTCCACACCCGGTATCAGCCACCAGGCACGGCCGATCTCCTCCCGGCCGGCCACCGCCGCCACCGCGAAGACCCCGAGCCCGCCGAAGAGCACGGCCCTGCGGGTCCGCCCCGGCGACTTCTTCCCCTTGTTCCCCTGCTCGACGATGTGATCCACCCCCCGTACCCCGATAACGCGCTGTGACCCCGCCCGGTTCCCCCGTACTCTGGACGGTGCTATGACTGAGAACCTGCCGCGCACCGCCCGCCCCCTTCGCGTCCTGGCCGCCATGTCCGGGGGCGTGGACTCCGCCGTCGCCGCCGCCCGCGCGGTCGAAGCCGGGCACGACGTGACCGGCGTCCACCTCGCGCTCTCCGCGAACCCGCAGTCCTTCCGGACCGGCGCCCGCGGCTGCTGCACCATCGAGGACTCCCGCGACGCCCGCCGGGCCGCCGATGTCATCGGCATCCCGTTCTACGTCTGGGACCTCGCCGAGCGCTTCCGCGAGGACGTCGTCGAGGACTTCATCTCCGAGTACGAGGCCGGGCGCACCCCGAACCCCTGCCTGCGCTGCAACGAGAAGATCAAGTTCGCGGCGCTGCTCGACAAGGCCCTCGCGCTCGGCTTCGACGCCGTCTGCACCGGCCACTACGCGACCGTCGTGCTGAACGAGGACGGCTCCCGCGAGCTGCACCGCGCCTCCGACATGGCCAAGGACCAGTCCTACGTCCTCGGGGTCCTCGACGAGAAGCAGCTCGCCCACGCCCTCTTCCCGCTCGGTGACACCCTCACCACCAAGGAAGAGATCCGCGCCGAGGCCGAGGAGCGGGGGCTGGCCGTCGCGAAGAAGCCCGACAGCCACGACATCTGCTTCATCGCCGACGGCGACACCCAGGGCTTCCTCGCGAACCGCCTCGGCAAGGCCGAGGGCGACATCGTCGACGAGGCGACCGGCGAGAAGGTCGGCACCCACGAGGGCGCCTTCGGCTTCACCATCGGCCAGCGCAAGGGCCTGCGCATCGGCCACCCCGCCCCCGACGGCAAGCCGCGCTACGTCCTCGACATCTCCCCGGTGAACAACACCGTCACCGTCGGCCCCGTCGAGGCCCTCGACGTCACCGCCCTCACCGCGATCCGCCCCCGCTGGTGCGGAGCCGTGGCCGCCGCCCCGGGCACCTACACCGCCCAGCTGCGCGCCCACGGCGGCGAGACCGAGGTCTTCGCCGAGGTCGTGGACGGCGAGCTGCGCGTCTCCTTCACCGAGCCGGTCCGGGGCGTGGCCCCCGGCCAGGCGATCGTGCTCTACGACGGCACCCGCGTGGTCGGCTCGGCCACCATCGCGACCACGAAGCGGGCGACCGCCGCCGCCGTCTGAACGGCGCCCTTCACGGCATGACACCGCGGCCCGTCCCCCCGGGCGGGCCGCGGTGTCATGCTGCCCCGATCAGGCCGCCGGGTACCAGACGGTCCCGTTGCCGCCGTGCTGGGCGAGGGTGCTCGCGATGATCTCGCCCTCCCGGAAGTAGCGCGGGTGCTGCTGCAGGAAGCCGGGGAAGGAGTCCAGGTACGTCGCGTCACAGACCCCGTCGGTCTTGATGCAGTGGCGCTGGACCGGGACGCCGGGGAACACCTCCGGCCCGGTGCCGGGGGAGTACGCCACGAACGGGATGAGGACCCCCTCGGGGACCAGGCGCCAGAAACCGGTTCCGGGCTGCATCGGGTCGGAGTAGAGCATGCCGTCGACCCGCTCGCGCGGCACCTCGGTGCCGCCCGCGGCGATCGTCTGGAGCAGCAGGTCGGCGACCCAGGCGCCCTGGGAGTAGCCGGCGATCGTGAAGGTCGCGGTCGGGTCGGACCGGTAGGCGTCCTCCAGGGCGGCCCTGGCGTTCCAGTAGCCCTGGTTCACGCTGTCGCCGAAGCTCGGTGCGAAGGGGGCCGGTTGTTCGTTGTGGCTGCCGACGAAGGGGCCGCCGCTGGCCACGTAGCAGACCGGAATCGCGATGCCCCCGTTCAGATGCCGGTTCGCGGCGTCGAAGCTCGTGGTGCACCCGGGTGCGTCCGCGGCCGCGCCGGTACCGCCGATCTCGATGTAGTAGTGGTTCGCCGGGGCGGCGTGCGCGGTGGCCGGCGCGGCCACGGCGCCTGCGAGTAAGAGGACCGTCGACGCGACGACGGACTTGAGGCGGCGGGCGAGCCTGTGCGGCTTCTTGGTGGACATACGGGTCAACTCCCCTGGGTCAAGGCGGGCACCGCGTCGGGTGCGGCGACCGGCACTCATCGTGGTGTTCGTGCTGGTCGGGGGACCATGCCCGCAACCGGCCATATGTGGCCGGTCGGCGGTGCCCCGTGGTTTGACCGGGAGCCGGGAGGACATCGGACTCAAGTGGCAGGGTCGTCGTCGGGCGGAAGGGTGGACAAGTGAGCAGCCGGTTCGGTGCGTTGCTCCGCGGGTTGCGGCACGAGGCGGGGATGACGCAGGAGCAGTTGGCCGAGCGGTCCCGGCTCGGGGTCCGCACCATCCACCGGCTGGAGACCGGCAAACCCACCGACGCCCGGATGGGAACGGTGAAGCAGGTCGCGCACGCGCTGGCCGACGAGCTGAAGCGCGACCGGGACGCGCTCTGGACGGACCTGCTGGCCGCACATCGCGGCAACGGATCCGCTGCCGGGGAGGACCTGCGTGCCGCACGTGCTCCCGTACCGGAGCAGGAGCAGGAGCCGGAGCCGGAGCCGGAGCGGGCGAAGGAGCAGGCGCGGGAGCAGGCGTCCGCACCGGACCGTCCGGTCCGGCCCGTGCCGCACCGCACCCTGCCGACGTCCCGGGGCACCCTGGCCGAGGCCGCCGGGGCGCTCGCCCACGACGTCTACGGCCGCTGCATCCGCGAGGAGGAGCAGCGCCGCATCCACGACCCCTTCCCGCTGCCCGTGCGGTGGCGGTCGGCCCCCGCCGACCTGCTGGACCACTGGGACAACATCCGCGGCACCGCGCCCGGAGCCGCCCGCGGCCCGCTGTCCCTCGACGGCGGCCTCACGGACATCGCCGACGTCTACCGGCGCGTCCGGTCCGGGCGGCTGGTGGTGCTCGGCCGGGCCGGCTCCGGCAAGACCGTCCTCGTCCTGCGGTTCGTCCTCGACCACCTGGGCGCGCGCTCCGACACCGAGCCCGTGCCCGTGGTCTTCAGCATGGGATCGTGGGACCCGACCGGCACCACCCTGCGCGACTGGCTGATCGCCCGCCTGCTGCGCGACCACCCGAACCTCGACGCCCGCGCCCCCGGCGGCTCGACCCTCGCCGCCGCCCTGGTGGACGCCGGATGGATCCTGCCGGTCCTGGACGGGTTCGACGAGATGGCCACCGGGCTGCTCGGCGTCGCCCTGCGCGAACTCAATGCGAGCTCGCTGCCCCTGCTCCTGACCAGCCGCACCGAGCAGTTCGCCGAGGCCGTCGGGGTCGAGGTGCTCCGCCGGACCGCGGGCATCGAGCTGCTGGACCTGGACGCCGACGACCTGGTCCACTACCTGCCCCGCACCGCACGCCCGAGCGCGCCGGCCGGCCGGGAGGGACCGGACGGCCCGGAGGGACCGGACGGCCGGGACGGACGGGCCGCCACCGGATGGGACCCCGTCCTGGAGCGGCTGCGCACGGACCCGGACGGCGGGCCGGGCGCCCGCCTCAGGGCCGTACTGAGCACCCCGCTGATGGTCCTGCTGGTCCGGACCGCCTACAGCGACACCCCGGCCCAGGACCCGGCCGGGCTGCTGGACGAGGCCCGCTTCCCGACCCCGGAGGCCATCGAGGAGCATCTGCTGGCCGGGTTCGTGCCGAGCGTCTACCAGTCCCTGCCCACGGCCGTCCCGGGCGCCCGCCGCGGCCGCAGGCCCCGTAGCTGGGACCCGCACCGCGCGCGGCGCTACCTGGGCCACCTCGCCGGCCACCTGGACCGGCCCGGGCGCCGCGCGGGCCAGGACCTGGCGTGGTGGCAGCTGCGCGACTCACTGCGGCTGTCCTCGCGGATCCTGGCCGTCGTCCTCGCCTGCTCCCTGGTCACCGCCGTCGCCGACTGGCTGGTCTTCCCGGCGAAGAACCTGGCCGCGGGCCGCGGCGCCGCGTTCGCCCTGGGTGCGGGCCTGCTGGACGCACTGCTGTTCGGCCCAGCCGTCGGCCTCGCCTTCGGGCTGGTCTACGGGCTCATGGCCGTGCTCGGGATCCGGGCGTTCGAGCCGTCCCGGGTGCGGATGCGGCTGCCCGGCCGCCGCCGGCGGGGCGTCGGACCGTCCTCCCGCCGGTTCGCCACCCTGGTCCCAGCCGGACTGCTGGGCGGCTTCGTGATGGGCCTCGGGTGCGGAATCGCCTTCACCGTGGGCGCGCAGCTGACGTACGGCGGGGTGCTGGTCAACGCGGCGGTGATCGAGGCGACGGCCGTCAACTGCCTCATGTACGGACTCACGTTCGCCCTGGCGGGAGGCCTCGTACTCGGGCTCGTGGCCACGCTGGAGACCCCCATCGACCTCGGCCGTGCCGCCACCCCGACGGACCTGCTGGCCGTCAACCGCAGCATCGTGGTGCGCCAGGCACTCTTCCTCGCGCCGATGCTCACCCTGGTGATCGCCTTCGGCGGCCGGCTCATGACCGAGCTGTTCCAGGGCGTCGTCGGCCCCCTGACCTGGCCGATGGCCGACGGGCTCGCGCTCGGCGCCGTGGGCGGGGTGGCCGGCGCGCTCTCCTACGTCCTGGCGTTCACCGCCTGGGGCCAGTGGGTGCTCCTGACCCGGATCTGGCTGCCGCTGACCGGCCGCCTCCCCTGGGCGACGGTCGCCTTCCTGGAGGACGCCTACCGGCGCGGCGTCCTGCGCCAGGTCGGCGCCGTCTACCAGTTCCGCCACGCCCGCCTCCAGCGGCACCTGCGCGGCCGGCCCACCGGCCAGGACCTGCCGGGCGGAGGGTCACCCGCCCGGTGATCTCCACACCGTCTCCGGGCGGTGGTTCGACCCGGTGATCGTCGCCCAGCAGAGCCCGCAGGAGATCATGTCGTTGTCCTCGTCGAAGCTGAGATCCGCCGGCTGACCCGGTACGGACCTGGCCACCGCGAAGTCGATCGGCGTCTCCATGGAGCACTGCTGGTCGCTCTTGGCCGGCCAGAACGCATCGTCGCCGAGGCTGGACGAACGCGGGCGGAAGCTGCTGCCGGCCCGGACCAGCGCGTCGACCATCTCGTACATGTGTCGCTGCTTACTCCATGGCCCGAGTCTGCACCGCGCCGTCGGCGTGAACAGGGGGTGGGGTGGCCCGACGGACCCGGCCGCCCGCTGTCCCCGGTCACGCCGGGGCAGCGGGCGGACTGCGGCGAACCTGATCGCGCGGACGGGGCGCGGCCGGTGTGCGCCTCAGGCGACGGTCAGGACGATCTTGCCGGTGGTGCGGCCCTGCTCGCCGATCTCGTGGGCCTTCGCGGCCTGCTCCAGCGGCAGCACCGTGTCGACCAGCGGCTTCAGCAGGCCCTGCTCGACGAGCGCCGCGATCTCCCGCAGGCCGCCCAGGTCCGGCTCCACCAGGACCCAGGAGGCGTGCACCCCCTGCGGGTCGGCCGGGAGGGAGTCCGGGCCGGGCAGGGTCACCAGATGGCCGCCGGCCTTGAGGACCTTCAGGGAGCGCCGCGTGTAGTCCCCGCCGATGGCGTCGATCACGACGTCCACGTCGGCGACGGCGTCCTCGAAGTCCGTGGTGCGGTAGTCGATCACCTCGTCCGCGCCGAGCTCGCGCAGCAGCGCGTGCTTGCCGGCGCTCGCGGTGCCGATCACGTACGCGCCGCGGGCCTTGGCGATCTGCACCGCCAGGTGGCCCACCCCGCCGGCCGCCGCGTGCACCAGCACCCGCTGTCCGGCGCTCACCCCGGCCGTGTCCACCAGGGCCTGCCAGGCGGTCAGCGCGGCCAGCGGCAGCGCCGCGGCCTGCACGTGGTCCAGCGTGGCCGGCTTGGGTGCGAAGTGCCGGGCGGGGGCCGTCACGTACTCGGCGTACGCGCCGGCCTGCTGCGGGAAGCGGGGCATCCCGTACACCTCGTCGCCCACCCGGTACAGGGTCACGCCCGGTCCCACGGCCTCGACGGTGCCGGACACGTCCCAGCCGACCGCCGGCACGGGGCCCCAGGGGATCAGGGCGCCGCTCTCGCGCGTCTTCCAGTCCACCGGGTTGACCCCGGCGGCGTGGACCCGTACCAGGACCTCGCCCATAGCGGGCTCCGGACGCTCGGCCTCGGTCTCGACGAGGACCTCGGGTCCGCCCCACTTGCTGATGACGACGGCGCGCATGACATGTCTCCTTGCTGGTTTCTCACCGGCCGGTGTCCCGGCCGATGACCTCACTGTCTCCGCTCGCCGAACCTCGCAGTGTTGGCCGTACGGCCACCATGTGACAGGATCTGGCCATGCACCGAATCGCCGTACTCGCCCTCGAAGGGGTCCCTCCGTTCGAGCTCGGCATCCCCTCCCGCGTCTTCGGCAACGCCCAGGACGAGGCCGGGGCGCCGCTGTACGAGGTGACCGTCTGCACCGCCGACGGCCTGCCCGTGACCAGCGACGCGGGCTTCACCGTCGGCGTCTCGGCGGGCCCCGAGGCCCTCGCCGCCGCCGACACCGTGATCGTCACGCCCACCCACGCGATGGACGAGCTCGCGCACGGCGCGCCCCTGCCCCAGCCGCTGGCCGACGCCCTCGCGGCGATCCGGCCCGGCACCCGGCTGGTCTCCCTGTGCACCGGCTCGTACGTCCTGGCCGCCGCCGGACTGCTCGACGGCCGGCCCGCCACCACGCACTGGCTGCACGCGCCCGAGTTCCAGCGCGGCTTCCCGCGCGTCCGCCTCGACGAGGAGGTCCTCTTCGTCGACGACGGCGACATCCTCACCTCGGCCGGCGTGGCCGCCGGCATCGACCTCTGCCTCTACCTGATCCGCCAGGACCACGGCACGGGCGTGGCCAACCGGGCCGCGCGGCTCTGCGTGGTCCCGCCCTGGCGCGACGGCGGGCAGGTCCAGTACATCGACCGCCCCGTCCCCGAGCCGACCGTCGCCACCACCACCGCCACCCGCGCGTGGGCCCTGGAACGCCTCGCCGAACCGGTCACCCTCGGCGAGCTCGCCGCGCACGCCAGGATGAGCCTGCGCACCTTCACCCGCCGGTTCCGCGACGAGGTCGGCATGACCCCGGTGCAGTGGCTCACCGCGCAACGCCTCGAACTGGCCCGCCACTTGCTGGAGTCCAGCGACCTGCCGGTCGACCTGGTGGCCCACCGGGCCGGCTTCGGCTCGGCCAACTCCCTGCGCCAGCACATGCGTTCCGCCCTCGGCGTCTCCCCGATCGCCTACCGGCGCACCTTCCAGCCCGCCTCGGCGTGACCTCGGAGGTAATCGCGGCCGTGAACGCGGGCTGTCAGGATCGGATCAACCGGCCCGCACCGGCAGGCCGGTTGACGAGGGAGAAGACCATGACCGCGTACGCCATCGCCCACATCCGCCCCGAGACGATGAACGAGGACATCCTCACGTACATCGAGACCGTCCAGTCGACGATGGACCCCTTCGGCGGCCGCTTCCTCGTCCACGGCAAGGAGGTCGAGGTCCTGGAGGGCCCCTTCCCCGGCACGGTCGTCATCATCGGCTTCCCCGACATCGAGCGGGCACGCGCCTGGTACGCCTCCGACGCCTACCAGGCCATCCTCCCGCTGCGCACGAACCACATCGCCGGCGAGACCTTCCTGGTCGAGGGCGTCCCGGCCGGCTACGACGCCTCGAAGACGGCCGCCGCCCTGCGCGCCGAAGCCGGCCTCTGATGGGCAACCGGGCCACCTTCGTGACCGTGGGCGCCGAGGGGTACGAGCACCGGGGCTCCTCCTTCGGCGCCGTCGGCCTCGATCTCGACCTGCTCGGCGGCCCGGACGCGGTCCTGCCCTTCGTCCTCGGCCACCGGCGCGAGGACGGCCCCTGGTACGACGACGACATGTGCGAAGCGGGCGCCCTGATCGACCACTCCCGCAGACTGCTCCTGGTCTTCGCCCGGGAAGGCCCGTCGGTGGCCATGCGCACCCGCGCGGCCTGGTGGCGGCTGCTCGGGCTCGCCTGGCCCGGATGGGAGCTCCGCTGGGTGTACGACGGCCAGAGCGGCCTGCGCGCCCACCTCGGCCTGGACCCGGGGCGCGAACGCGACACCCTGTATCCCGGCCCGCCGCTGGAGGCCGACGACGAGGAACTGGCCGATCCCGACCCGATGGCCGCCGTCGTCACGGTCGGATCCGGCCGCTGCCACGTCCTCGCCCACATCGAGGACCATCCCGTGGCCGAGGGCCCGGCGCTCCTCGACCGGCTCTCGGGCGCCCCCGGCCACGCCGGGTACGCAGGTCGCGCCGAGGCCGGCATCCACGTCGACCCCGGGGCCCGCAGGGTCGGCTGGTGGCTGACCGGAATCGTGCCCCACGCCGGACGGATGGCCGCGTGCTGGCCCGGCTGGACCGTGGAATTCTGGGCCGACCGCTGGAGCGAGCACGCCCGGTCGGTTCCCGGCCTGTTCACCCCGCCCGCCGGCGACCCGGCGGCCGCGCTGGACGCCGTACGCGACGAGGCGCTGGAGCGCTGGGCCGAACCGCGTGCCGACCGGCGGGCACAGCTCGTCGCCGCGTACCCGCGGATGGTCATCGGCACCGGCTTCCCGCCCGCCGTCACCGCGCAGCGGGCGGCCCTGGCACGGGCGGTCGTCGAACGCTCCCGGCGGGCCGCCGCAGCCGGCTGAGCGCCCGGCGCGCGGACGGCCCGTCCGCGCGGGAACGGACCGCCGGGACGGGGAGTCCCGGGCCGAGCCGGGCACCGGGGCTTCGCCCTCCCCGGCCCGCGGGACCTGCGAGCATGGGCGGTATGGCTACTCACTTGATCACCGGCGCCGGCTCCGGCATCGGCGCCGCCGTCGCGGCCCGGCTGCACGCCCGCGGCGACGACCTCGTCCTCCTCGCCCGGGACGCCGGCCGCGCCCGCGAGCTCGTCGGCCGTTACCCCGGCGCCACGTCCCTCGTCGGCGACCTCGCCGACCCCGACCGGCTGTCGTGGGCGTTCTCCAAGCAGGCCGTCCCGGAGCGGATCGACTCCCTGCTGCACATCGCCGGGATCGTGGACCTCGGACCGGTCGGTGAGCTCCGGCCCAAGACCTGGCACCAGCAGCTCAACGTGAACCTGATCGCCCCCGCCGAGGTCACTCGGCTGCTGCTGCCCACCCTGCGCGCCTCCAAGGCCACCGTCGTCTTCGTGAACTCGGGCGCCGGTCTGACCGCCCACGCCGACTGGAGCGCGTACGCCGCCTCCAAGCACGGGCTCAAGGCGCTCGCCGACTCGCTGCGCGGCGAGGAGCGGGCCAACGGCATCCGCGTCACCTCCGTCTACCCGGGCCGCACCGCCAGCCCCATGCAGGCCAAGGTGCACTCGCAGGAGGGCAAGGAGTACGACCCGGCCGCCTGGATCGACCCCGAGTCCGTGGCGACCACGATCGTCATGGCCATCGACCTGCCCCGCGACGCCGAGGTCAACGACCTGAGCGTCCGGCCGGGCCGATGAGCGCCGGCGCCACCGGCGTCGGATCGCTGCCCGGCGGCGACGCCCGCGAGGCAGCGAAGACCGTCACCGGGTCCTTCGAGGAGTTCCCCTACCTCGCCGAGCTGCCCGCCCGCGGGCCCGGCGCGGACATGATCGGCCGGTCCCTCGGACTGCTCGTGGACATGTACGCCCACGTCGAGCCCAGCGGCTGGCGGATCAGCGACCGCCCGGGACGGGACTCGAAGCGGGCCCGGTCCTGGCTGGGGGAGGACCTCGACGCGCTGGAGGAGTTCACCCAGGGCTACACGGGGAAGCTCAAGGTCCAGGCCGTCGGACCGTGGACGCTGGCCGGCGCCCTGGAACTGCACGGCGGCGAGGCCATGCTCCAGGACCCGGGGGCCTGCCGGGACCTGGCCGGATCGCTGGCCGAGGGCCTGCGCGAGCACCTGGCCGATGTGCGCAAGCGCATTCCGGGGGCCCAGGTCGTGCTGCAGCTCGACGAGCCCTCGCTGACCGCCGTACTGCTCGGCCGGGTCCGCTCGGCGAGCGGCTACCGCACCTACCGCGCCGTCGACCGGCAGGTGGTCGAGGGCGCGCTGCGCGACCTGTTCGCCGTCCACGACGGGGAGGTCGTGGTGCACTCCTGCGCGCCCGAGGTCCCCTTCGGCCTGCTCCGCAGGGCCGGTGCCACGGGGGTGTCGTTCGATTTCTCGCTGCTCACCGAGCGCGAGGACGACGCCATCGGGGAGGCGGTCGAAGGCGGCACGAAACTCTTCGCCGGAGTGGTGCCCGGCACGGACGCCCCGTTGTCGGACCCGGGCGGTAGCGTCATGGGTGTCAGGAAGCTTTGGCGCAGGCTGGGGCTGGCCCCGGGGACTCTGGCGGAGTCCGTCGTGGTCACCCCGTCGTGCGGTCTGGCGGGCGCTTCGCCCGCCTACGCCCGCGCGGTGCAGGCGCATTGCGTCAGGGCGGCGAGGTCGCTCGCCGACAACCCTGAGTGACGGTCGAAGACGGGCCACGGGAGGACACGGCATGGCAGCCGAACAGCAGGACACGGCAGTACCGACGGCGGCGCGCGAGCAGCACGCGCTGCTGGCGGAGCAGGTGGAGGAGCACCGCTTCCGGTACTACGTGAACGACCAGCCGGTCGTCAGCGACGCCGAGTTCGACCAGCTGCTGCGCTCGCTGGAGGCACTGGAGGAGCAGTACCCGGAGCTCCGTACGCCCGACTCGCCCACCCAGAAGGTGGCCGGGGCGTACGAGACGGACTTCGCCTCCGTCGAGCACCGGGAGCGCATGCTCTCCCTCGACAACGCCTTCGACGACGAGGAACTGGCGGCCTGGGCCGAGCGGGTGGCCCGGGACGTGAACACCTCGGACTACCACTACCTGTGCGAGCTGAAGGTGGACGGCCTCGCCGTCAACCTCACCTACGAGAACGGCCGTCTCACCCGGGCGGCCACCCGCGGCGACGGCCGCACCGGTGAGGACATCACGCCCAACGTCCGTACCATCGCCGAGATCCCGGACCGGCTCAAGGGCGACCGGATCCCGGCTCTGGTCGAGATCCGCGGCGAGGTCTACTTCCCGATGGAGAAGTTCGAGGAGCTCAACGCGCGGCTGGTGGAGGCGGAGGGCAAGCCCTTCGCCAACCCGCGCAACGCGGCGGCCGGTTCGCTGCGGCAGAAGGACCCCAAGGTCACGGCGAGCCGCCCGCTGCACATGGTCGTGCACGGCATCGGCGCCCGCGAGGGCTTCGAGATCGAGCGCCAGTCGCAGGCGTACGAGCTGCTGCACGAGTGGGGTCTGCCGACCGCGCAGCACAACAAGGTGGTCGCCACGCTCGCCGAGGTCCGCGAGTTCATCACGGAATTCGGCGTGAACCGGCACTCGGTGGAGCACGAGATCGACGGCGTGGTCGTCAAGCTCGACGAGATCTCCCTCCAGGGCCGGCTCGGCTCCACCGCGCGCGCCCCTCGCTGGGCGATTGCCTGGAAGTACGCGCCCGAAGAGGTCAACACCAAGCTGATCGACATCAAGGTCGGTGTCGGCCGCACCGGCCGCGTGACCCCGTACGCGCAGGTGGAGCCGGTGACGGTGGCGGGCTCCGAGGTCGAGTTCGCGACCCTGCACAACCAGGAGGTCGTCAAGGCCAAGGGCGTCCTCATCGGGGACACCGTCGTCCTGCGCAAGGCGGGCGACGTCATCCCCGAGATCCTCGGCCCGGTGGTGGACCTGCGCGACGGCACCGAGCGGGAGTTCGTGATGCCGGCCGTCTGTCCCGCGTGCGGGACGGAGCTGCGGCCCATGAAGGAGGGGGACATCGACGTCCGGTGCCCCAACGCCCAGACCTGCCCGGCCCAGTTGCGCGAGCGGCTCTTCTACCTGGGCGGCCGGCAGTCCCTGGACATCGAGAACTTCGGCATGGTGGCGGCGGCCGCGCTGACCGGCCCGCTGGAGCCGGCCCAGCCGCCGCTGCTGGACGAGGGCGACCTCTTCGGCCTGACCATCGAGCAGCTGCTGCCCATCAAGGCGTACGTCCTGGACCCGGACAGCGGGCTGCCCAAGCGGGACCCGAAGACGGGTGAGGAGAAGATCGTCACGGTCTTCGCCAACCAGAAGGGCGAACCGAAGAAGAACGCCCTGTCCATGCTGGAGCACATCGCCGCCGCCAAGGACCGCCCGCTCGCCCGCATCATCAACGGCCTGTCGATCCGTCACGTCGGACCGGTCGCGGCCGAGGCGCTGGCCCGCGAGTTCCGGTCGATCGAGCGCATCGAGCAGGCCACCGAGGAGGAGCTGACCGCCACCGACGGGGTCGGCGCGATCATCGCCGCCTCGCTCAAGGAGTGGTTCGCCGTCGGCTGGCACCAGGAGATCCTGCGCAAGTGGCGGGAGGCCGGGGTCCGGATGGAGGAGGAAGGTTCCGCCGAGGAGGCGGGGCCGCGGCCCCTGGAGGGGCTGACCGTCGTCGTCACCGGCACTCTGCAGAGCCACACGCGGGACGGCGCGAAGGAGGCCCTGCAGAGCCTCGGCGCCAAGGTCACCGGATCCGTGTCGAAGAAGACCTCCTTCGTCGTGGTCGGGGACAACCCCGGCTCGAAGTACGACAAGGCCATGCAGTTGAAGCTCGCCGTCCTCGACGACGCCGGATTCGCCGTGCTGCTGGAGCAGGGACCGGACGCGGCACGCGAGGCCGCGCTCCCGGTGGACGGCGAGGGCGAAGCGCAGTAGTACCGACAGGGCAATCGCCGAGGGGGAGTAGCGAAGGCGAACGGATGCGTGGCGTGCGGTCGTACGGGCGGGCGCACGCCAGGCGCGGCGAACGGTGGTAAACGGCTGGTACAAGGCTGGTCGCAGGGCGGTGAGCTGTCGGATCATCGGACGGGTGACAGGGGGGTCCCGGTCCAAACTCACCCGTTCGGCGGATACCGTACTGATGAGGATGGCTGGGTCGCATTCGGGCAACCACTGCCGACCGCTGCCCCTGGGAGCCTCGCGCGTCCTACTGTTGAGGGGTGCGCCTGTCGTGCACGGCTGCAGGATGCGATTTCGGCCGTGGTGGCATGACATCGGGGCCATCGCGTGACATCGGCATCGCCGGCTGTGAGAGGTACGGGCATGAAACCCACCGAAAGCGCCGACCCGTCACCTGAATTCGGCGGGGAACTCCCGTCCATGCGGGCGGGCAGGGCGGGCAGGCCCGGGATCCTGGGTGCCAGGACACCGGAGACCCGACCGGTCCACACCGGTGCGGGCGGGCAGGAGCGGCGCGGTGCGCTGCCCTTCCTCGTCGTGGGGCTCGCCGTCACGGCGCTCACCATCGGCATCGTCTCCGCGCTGAGCGGTCGTCATGCGCTGTTTCCCGGCGGTCCGGTCGGCTGGGCCCTGGCCCTCCTCACCGGCATCATCGTCGGCCACCTCGTCGCCCTCGGCCGCGACCGCTGGTGGGGCGGCACCGGATCGGGCGCCGCGCTCACCCTCGGCGTGCTCATCCTCTACGGATGGGTCCCCGCCGGACTGGTCTCGCTCGCGGTGGTCTCCCTGGTGGGGGCCGCGCGCCGGCACCGCTGGCGGCAGGGGCTGCTGCACGGCTCCGTGGACATCCTCGGCATCGGTGCGGGGTCCCTCGTACTCGCCGCCTTCGGCGAGGCGCCCTCCGTCGAGACCCCCTGGCTCCCAACCTCCTGGGGGCTGGAGGCGATCCCCGAGATCGTCTTCGTCGCCGTCGCCTACCTGCTCGCCACCCGGTTCCTGCTCTGGATCGCGCTCGCGCCGCGCGGCGACGGACTGCCCACCGTCGCCCGCACCGCTCTGCTCCGGCAGGCCTTAGTAGCCGTGGCGCTGCTCGGCATCGCCCCCCTGATCTGCGTCGTCGCCGTCAGCCAGCCGGTGCTGCTGCCGCTGTTCGCCGTACCCCTGATCGCACTGGACTCCACCCTGTGGATCGCCCGGGCCCGCGCCGAGGAACAGCTGCGGGACCCGCTGACCGGGCTGCCCAACCGGCAGTGGCTGCTGGAGCGGGCCTGGTCCGCCCTGGACGAGGCCGAACGTTCCGGCACCCGGGCCGCCCTCGTGCTCATCGACCTGGACCGTTTCCGGGCGGTCAACGACACCCTGGGGCACCTGGCGGGCGACCGGCTGCTGCTCCAGATCGCCGAGCGGCTGCGCCAGGCGCTGCCCGAGGACGCCGAGGCGGCCCGGCTCGGCGGCGACGAGTTCGCCGTCCTGCTCCCCTTCGCCGACTCCACCACCAGCGCCCAGCGCATCGCCCGCCACCTGGTCGCGGAGCTCAGCTCCCCCCTCGACCTGGACGGCCTCACGCTCGTCCTGGAGGCCAGCGCGGGCCTCGCCGTCTTCCCCGACCACGCGCTCGACGCGGAGGGGCTGCTGCGGCGCGCGGACGTGGCGATGTACCAGGCGAAGCGCGACCGTACGGGCGTCGAGGTGTACGAGTCCAAGCGGGACAGCAACACGCCCGACCGTCTGGGCCTGCTCGGCGACCTCCGCAGGGCCCTCGACGCCGGGGAAGTGGAACTCCACTACCAGCCGAAGGTCCGCTTCGACGGCCAGGTCGCCGGGCTCGAAGCCCTGGTGCGCTGGGTGCACCCGGAACGCGGCCGGGTATCCCCGGACGAGTTCATCGCGATCGCCGAGACCTCCGGGCTGATGCCGCACCTGACGGAGTACGTGCTGGAGACGGCCCTCGCCCAGGTGGCGCGGTGGCGGGCCCAGGGCCTCAAGGTCCCGGTGGCGGTCAACGTGTCGCCCCGCGACGTCCACACCCCGGGCTTCGCGGGCGCGGTCGCCGCGCGGCTGGCCCGCCACGGGGTCCCGGCGAGCGGGCTGCAGCTGGAGATAACGGAACACGTCCTGCTGGAGGACCCCCAGCGGGCGGCCGACACCATGGCCGGGCTCACCGGCCACGGCGTGAAGATGTCCCTGGACGACTTCGGCACCGGCTACTCCTCGCTCGTCCACCTGCGCCGCCTGCCGGTCAGCGAGCTGAAGATCGACCGGTCGTTCGTCGGCCGGCTGGCGGTCGACACGCAGGACGCGGAGATCGTCCGCTGCACGGTGGACCTCGCGCACTCGCTGGGCCTGCTGGTCGTGGCGGAGGGCGTGGAGGACGACGAGACGTGGGAGCGGCTGCGGGACCTGGGCTGCGACGCCGTCCAGGGCTGGCTGGTCGCCGCCGCCATGCCGCCGCAGGAGGCCACCGCCTGGCTGCTGGCCCGCGGCGAGCGCGGCTGGCGCCGCCCGGCGGACATCACGGCGGAGCTCGCCGCCGCCGAGGCCGACGCGGTCTGACCGCCGTCGGCCCGGCCGGGCGCGGCACCGCTGCCGGGGGCTCTGCCCCCGGACCCCCGCGCCTCAGACGCCGGCGAGGCTGGATCTGGGCGATTGAGGCGCGGGGGCCGGGTCCGGATGGCACCCGGGAGGCCTCGCGCAGCGGCCCGGGCCAAACCGTTTCGCTGGCCGGGGGCCCGGCCCCATAGGATTGGGACCGAAACTTCACATCCACCCACCCCCAGAGGATCGCTGCATGCCTGGCATTACGCGCGAGGAGGTCGTCCACCTCGCTCGGCTGGCGCGCCTTGAGCTGTCCAGCAACGAGCTGGATCACTTCGCCGGACAGCTCGGCGACATCATCGGCGCGGTCGCCCGCGTTTCCGAGGTCGCCGACCAAGACGTCCCGCCGACCTCCCACCCGCTGCCGCTGACGAACGTCATGCGCGCGGACGAGGTCCGTCCGTCGCTCACCCCCGAGCAGGCGCTCTCCGGTGCTCCCGCCCAGGAGCAGCAGCGTTTCAAGGTGCCGCAGATCCTGGGGGAGGACTAACAACCATGGTCGACATCATCAAGCTCACGGCCGCCCAGACCGCCGAGAAGATCGCCTCCGGCGAGCTCACGGCCGTCGAGGTGACCGAGGCCCACCTGGCCCGCATCGACGCCACCGACGAGAAGGTCAACGCCTTCCTGCACGTGGACCGCGAGGGCGCGCTCGCCCAGGCCCGCGCCGTCGACGCCAAGCGCGAGGCCGGCGAGAAGCTCGGCCCGCTGGCCGGCGTACCCCTCGCCCTCAAGGACATCTTCACCACCGTCGGGGTCCCGACGACCGTCGGTTCGAAGATCCTCGAAGGCTGGATCCCGCCCTACGACGCCACCCTGACGCGCAAGCTGAAGGAAGCCGACGTCGTCATCCTCGGCAAGACCAACATGGACGAGTTCGCCATGGGGTCCTCCACCGAGAACAGCGCCTACGGCCCCACCGGCAACCCCTGGGACCTCACCCGGATCCCCGGCGGCTCCGGCGGCGGCTCCGCGGCGGCCCTCGCCGCCTTCCAGGCCCCGCTCGCGATCGGCACGGACACCGGCGGCTCCATCCGCCAGCCCGCCGCCGTCACGGGCACGGTCGGCGTGAAGCCCACGTACGGCGGTGTCTCCCGCTACGGCATGGTCGCCTTCTCCTCCTCCCTCGACCAGGGCGGGCCCTGCGCCCGTACGGTCCTGGACGCGGCGCTCCTGCACGAGGTGATCGCCGGGCACGACCCGCTCGACTCCACCTCCATCGACGCCCCGGTCCCGCCGGTCGTCGAGGCCGCCCGCAACGGCTCCGTCGCCGGCATGCGCGTCGGTGTGGTCAAGCAGTTCGCCGGTGAGGGATACCAGGCCGGTGTCGTCCAGCGCTTCAACGAGTCGGTGGAGCTCCTCAAGGAGCTCGGCGCCGAGATCGTCGAGCTGGACTGCCCCTCCTTCGACCTCGCGATGGCCGCGTACTACCTGATCGCGCCGTCCGAGTGCTCCTCCAACCTGGCCCGCTTCGACGCCATGCGCTACGGCCTGCGCGTCGGCGACGACGGCACGAAGTCCGCCGAGGACGTCACCGCCCTGACTCGCGAAGCCGGCTTCGGCGACGAGGTCAAGCGCCGCATCATCCTCGGCACGTACGCGCTCAGCTCCGGCTACTACGACGCGTACTACGGCTCCGCCCAGAAGGTCCGCACGCTCATCACCCAGGACTTCGAGAAGTCCTTCGAGAAGGTCGACGTGATCGTCTCCCCGACGACCCCGACCACCGCCTTCCCCATCGGCGAGCGCACCGACGACCCGCTGGCGATGTACCTCGCGGACCTGTGCACCATCCCGACCAACCTGGCCGGCAACTCCGCCATGTCGCTCCCCTGCGGCCTGGCACCGGAGGACGGTCTCCCGGTCGGGCTCCAGATCATCGCCCCGGCGATGAAGGACGACCGGCTCTACAAGGTCGGTGCCGCCGTGGAGGCGGCCTTCGTCGCACGCTGGGGTCACCCGCTGCTTGAGGAGGCACCGTCCCTGTGAGCACCAGTGCACTGACCAAGGCCAAGGGCTTCAAGAAGTCCAAGACCGGCACCTACCTGTCGATCGGCACCACCGCCTTCGGCGCGATCAGCGTGATCAAGCAGGTCAAGAAGGCCCGCAGCGAGCACGACGTGCTGAAGCTGGTCGACGCCGCCGTGTCCGCCGCCGCCATCGTCACCGGCCTCGCGATCCTGTACCGCGAGCTGAAGCGCCTGGGCGACGACGACGTCCTGCTGGGCTGAGAGGGAAAGTTTCACCGTGACCACCTTCACCGAACTGCTCTCGTACGAGGACGCTCTCGCCTCGTTCGACCCCGTCATGGGCCTTGAGGTCCATGTCGAGCTCGGCACCAAGACCAAGATGTTCTGCGGCTGCTCCACCGAGCTGGGCGCCGAGCCCAACTCGCAGACCTGCCCGACCTGCCTCGGCCTGCCCGGCTCCCTGCCGGTCGTCAACGCGATCGGCATCGAGTCGGCCATCAAGATCGGCCTCGCGCTGAACTGCGAGATCGCCGAGTGGTGCCGCTTCGCCCGGAAGAACTACTTCTATCCGGACATGCCGAAGAACTTCCAGACCTCCCAGTACGACGAGCCCATCGCCTTCAACGGCTTCCTGGACGTCCAGCTGGAGGACGGCGAGATCTTCCGCGTGGAGATCGAGCGCGCCCACATGGAGGAGGACACCGGTAAGTCGCTGCACGTCGGCGGCGCCACCGGCCGTATCCACGGCGCGTCCCACTCCCTGCTGGACTACAACCGCGCCGGCATCCCGCTCATCGAGATCGTCACCAAGCCCATCGAGGGCGCGGGCGAGCGGGCCCCCGAGGTCGCCAAGGCGTACGTCGCCGAGCTGCGCGAGGTCATCAAGGCGCTCGGCGTCTCCGAGGCCCGCATGGACAAGGGCCAGATGCGCTGCGACGTGAACCTGTCGCTGCGCCCGACCCCCGAGTCCGAGTTCGGCACCCGCTCGGAGACCAAGAACGTCAACTCCCTGCGTTCCGTGGAGCGCGCGGCCCGCTTCGAGATCCAGCGCCACGCGGCGGTGCTCTCGTCGGGCGGCTCGATCGTGCAGGAGACCCGGCACTTCCACGAGGAGGACGGCTCCACCACGGCCGGCCGCATCAAGGACAACGCCGAGGACTACCGGTACTTCCCGGAGCCCGACCTGGTCCCCGTCGCCCCGGCCCGCGACTGGGTCGAGGAGCTGCGCGCCGGTCTGCCCGAGATGCCGCGCGTGCGCCGCAACCGGCTCCGCGAGGAGTGGGACGTCACCGAGCACGACATGCAGTCGATCCTCAACGCGGGCGCGGTGGACTCCATCGTCGCCACGATCGAGGCCGGTGCCGACTCGGCCGCCGCGCGCAAGTGGTGGATGGGCGAGCTGGCCCGCAACGCCAACGAGCAGGGCGTCGTCGTCGACGAGCTGCCGATCACCCCGGTCCAGGTGGCCCGGGTCGCGGCCCTGGTGGCCGACGGTTCGCTCAACGACAAGCTGGCCCGCAAGGTCCTCGAAGGCGTCCTCGCCGGTGAGGGCACCCCGGACGAGGTCGTCGAGAAGCGCGGCCTGAAGGTCGTCTCGGACGAGGGCGCGCTCGGCGCGGCCGTGGACGAGGCCATCGCGGGCAACGCGGCCATCGCGGACAAGATCCGCGGCGGCAAGATCGCCGCTGTGGGCGCCCTGGTCGGAGCGGTCATGAAGACCACCCGCGGCCAGGCCGACGCGGCGCGCGTCAAGGAGCTCATCCTGGAGCGCCTGGGCGTCTCCGAGTAGTCCCCGTCACGTACGGCGGCCCCGCACCGGATCTCCCGGTGCGGGGCCGCCGTCGTTCAGACTGGGTGCGGGGTGATCGCGTACGACAGGCACGCGGTCGGTGGAGTCGGGGGGTGTGCCGGTGGAGATCGGTGCGATGGTCATCGCGGTGGCGGGTGTCGCGGGCACGCTGGGCGGCGCGCTGCTCACCCAGCGGGGTGCGGAGCGCACGAAGCGCCGTGAGATCGAGCTCGTGCGCGCCCATGACGAGAAACGCGAGAACCGTGCGCTGCGGCGCAGCTGCTACGCGGACCTCAACCGGGACGCCCGGCAGTTCACCACCGCCCTCAACCGGCATCTGCACACCATGCGGGAACGCGGGGTCGAGGACGCCGACCGGGGCGCGCTCGACGCCGCGAAGGACGCCTTCCGCGACCGCTACTCCGAGGCGCAGATGATCGCCCCCGACCCGGTCCTCGCGCCCGCGACCGTGGTCCACCACGCCCTGACCGCCGTCTACGGGCAGGTGAAGCGCCTGGAGCGGGGCACGCCGGAGGCGGGGGAGTCGATGGAGTCGGCGGTGGAGGCACAGCAGGGGATCTGGGACCCGCTCCGGGAGATGCGGGCGGCCATGCGCGCCGACCTCGGCGTGGGCTGAGGCCGGACCGGCGCCCTGACTATTTATATAGCGATCGATATGGAATCCGTGTACGGTCATATCAGTAACGATCACTAGGGAATTGCTGAGGACCTGCCATGCCCATCACGACGACGACCGCCCCGTACGCCCGCACCGTCCGCAAGGAGAGCGGCGGCCCCGGACTGCTGCTGGCCCACGGCGGCGGAGGCTCGGTGGAGGCCAACTTCGGACCGGTCCTCGGCGAACTGGCCGCCTCGTACAGCGTCGTCGGCGTCGACTACCCCGGTACGGGAGACACCCCGCAGGCCACCGGCCCGCTGACCCTGGACGAACTGGCCGATCAGCTCGTGGCCGCCGCCGACGCGGAAGGGCTGGAACGCTTCGCCGTGCTCGGGTACTCGGTCGGCGGGAACGTCGCCGTCCGCGTCGCCACGCGCTATCCGGAGCGGGTCACCGCACTCGTCCTCACCGCCACCTTCGCGCGGGCCGGGAACCGTCTGAAGCTGGTCGGCGACGTGTGGTCGGAGCTGGCCGGGCGGCGGGAGAACGAGCTCCTCGCCCGGCTGCTCGTGCCCCTCGCGCTCAGCGAGGCGGCGCTGGAGTCGCTGAGCCCCGAGCAGGTGGAGGCCGTCGTACGGGACACCGCGGCCTCGGTCCCGCCGGGAAGCGGGGACCATGTCGCCCTGCTGGAGGGGGCCGACCTGCGGGCCGAGATCGCCCGGATCGACGTGCCCGCCCTCGTCGTCGTGACGACCGGGGACCGGCTCGTGCCGCCCGCACTCCAGCGGGAACTGGCGGACGCCCTGCCGGGCGCACGGGTCGCGGAACTGCCCACCGGGCACCTTCCGTTCGCCGAGCGCCCGGCCGAATGGGCCGCACTGGTCGGCGGGTTCCTGTCGGAGACCGCTGCCGTCAGCGCTTGAGGACCGGGGCGGCGATGACGGCGTTGCCGGTGTTCCGGCAGCCCTCCTCCACCTTCAGGCGCAGGCGCAGAGCCCCCTTGATGTCCAGGGACTTGGTGACCGGCTTGCCCAGGTGGACCGCCTCGGAGAAGAGGGCGGGCTTGTCGTCCACGGAGATGGTCACGCGGGCCTGTTCCATGGTCGAGCCGTCGTCGACGCCCACGGTGAACTCCAGTGTGGACCAGGCGCGGTTCACGTCGTACTCGATCGTCGCACCGTAGTAGCAGCTCCCGAGGAGGGCGGCTCCGTACTCCTTCGTGTTCAGCTTGGCGGAGCCCACTTCGAAGTGCCGGACCGCTCCGACCGACGACAGCACGGTCAGATCGGCCACGTTGCTGTCCTTCACCGAACCCGGCCCCCCGGGGCTCGACGAACCCTCCGGACCGGCGGATCCCCCGGGAGAGGCTTCGGAGGCGGTGGGGTCGGCGGACTCCGTCGCCCGCGCCGACGGCGAGGAGGGCGATGCCGGCGCCTGGGGCGCGCTCGTCCCGCCGGGCTTCTCGCCCCCAGCCGTCTTCTCCTTGTCCTTGTCGCCCAGGAGCTGTACGCCGACCACGGCGAGGGAGGCCAGCACCAGCACCGCGGCCACCGAGCCGAGGAACAGCCCGGTCCGCCGCTTCCTGGCGGGACGCGGCGGCTCGGGGGCGGGGGCGGGGGCCGGGGTCAGGTTGTACGTGGGCCCGTACCCGGCGGGCACCTGCGCCTGCACCGGCATCGGCTCCGGTTGCGGTTGTGGGGCGGAGGCGGCGACGGGCGCGGGCGCGGATTCAGGGACCGGGGCCGTGGCCGGCTCCGGCTGCACGGACTGTACGGGCTGCACCGGCTGCGCCGTCGGGGCGTACCCGGGCGGCGCCGCCACCGGCGGCGGGGTGACGGGCTGCGGCGGGACCACCGGCGGTGGCGGGGCGGCCGGCCTGGGCGGAGCCTCCTGGGCCGCCCGCTGCGAGGTGGCGGTGGTCGTGGACACCACCGCGTGGCGGATGTCCTTCATCCAGCCGGCCAGGTTCACCGGCCGCTTCCCCGGGTCGGCCGAGTAGATCGCGGTGATCCGCGCCCGCTGCTCGGCGTCCAGCACGGCGATCTGCGGCAGCGCGGTCAGGGCCTGCGCCAGCTGCTCCGGCGTGGCGGGCGGGGACTCCCCGCTCAGCAGGAAGTACGCGATCGCCCCGAAGGCGTACCGGTCCGTGCCCGGGGTCCGCTTGCCGTCGAAGACCTCGGGCGCCGCGTAGCCCGGCGTGAACCAGACCTCGGCCGTCTGGTGGTCGGCGGTCAGCTTGCTGAGGCCGAAGTCCACCAGGGTGGCCTGCCCGTGCGCGTCGACCATCACATTGCCGGGGGAGAGGTCGCCGTGGACGACCTGGCGCCCGGACGGGGTGGCCTTCCCCGAGTGCAGCCAGTCCAGTACGTCGGCCAGCTGCTCCAGCGTGCGCATCACCTCGCGCCGCTCGGCGGCGGTGGCCAGTGTCCGCTCGGCCCGCCAGTCCCGCAGGTCGAGCCCGTCGACGTGGTTCATGACGAGCACGAGCGCCCGCCCGGTCAGGGTCGAGGACTCCCCGGGCCGGTGGATCGGCGGCCCCTCGAAGTGCTCGCGCACACCCACGACACCGGGCCGGTGGACGAACCGCAGCAGCTCGGCCTGCTCGTTCCACTTCTGGCTGATCCGGTCGAAGATGTCCGGCGTGATGGTCGTCTTGGAGTCGAGCACTTTGACGACCACGGGTTCGGATCCGCCGGCGAGTTCGATCTCGGCGAGATAGAGCACGGCCTCCCCGCCGCGCCCGATCGAGCGGAGCAGGCGGTACCGGTCGGCCGCCGCGTCCGGACCGATGTGCAGGTTCTGACTGGTCAATGTCCCCCACCTCAAGGTGCTTTGAGAGACCATCAGCTTCCAGCGGCGGGGCGCGCGAGGTCAATGGGAATCGGGAATCCCCATCGGGGTTCACCCTTCCACCCTTCCACCGGTCGGCCGGCCGGCCGTCCGTCCGTCGGCGAACGCCGGTGCCCGGACATGCCACCGGGCGCCCGGCTCCCGGAACCGCCCGATGGGCGGCTGCCGTTCGCCGGGCGCCCGGTGGAAGGGGCGGTTCCGGTCAGCCTGCCGCCGGCGCGGCCTCCGGAGCGGTGAGGAAGGCCAGCCGGGCCGGCTTGGCCGGGAGGTAGACCTCGGGCAGGTCGATCTCCGGGAGCACCACCTCCGGTCCGAGGACGAAGCCGGTGCGCTCCATGAGGGAGATGGCCTTGGCGTTGCGGGCGTCCGGTTCGACGACCACGCGCCGCGCGGTGTCGTCGGAGAACACGAACGCGATGAAGGCGGTCATCAGGGAGCCGGTGAAGCCGTGCTCGGCCGCGCCCGTGGTCGGGCCGATCAGCAGGTGCACGCCGACGTCCCCGGGCTGGACCTCGTAGCACTCGCTGACCCGGTCCTCGGCGCACTCGTACGTCTGGAACAGCGCGACCTGCTCGCCGTCGCGGCTGACCATGAAGGCGTGGTGGGTGGTGCGGCGGTCGACGTCCTCGTAGATCTCCTGGACCAGTTCGCGGCTGGCCTCGCCCATGCCCCAGAAGCGGGCCCGCTCCTGCGTGACCCAGCTGTGGATCAGCGCGGAGTCGGCCGCCGGGTCGACGGGGGTGATGGTGACGGTGCCGAAGCCCTCGACGGCCTGGGTGTGCACGGGCTGTCTGACGGAGATGGCGGAGGTCATATCGATTCCTTGGTGAGCCGGGCCCAGTCGGTGACGACGGGGACGAGTTCGCACTGTGCCCACAGGGGCAGCTGGTCGCGGTGGTGGGGTGAGCCGGTGACACCGTCCGCGCCCAGCGGGACCGCCCACAGGCTGTCCTCGCGGCGGGCGAGGTCCCAGACGTAACGGGCCGCCGACGCACGGGCGGTGAGGTCGGTGAAACCGGGGACGGTGGAGGTGGCGTTCACGCAGTCGTGGTCGCCGCCGAGGCCGGGCCAGTCCGTGGCCTCCTGGTCGGGCACGGCCTGCCAGGGGGTCAGGCGGTGGACCTCCGACCAGGGGATGTCGGGGGTGCCGGCCGCGGCCGTCTCCTCCAGGGCGGCCCGGACGTGCGCCGCACGGTCGAGGCCGGGGACGAGGGAGGTGGTGAGCAGCCCTTCGAGGGCGTAGCCGATCCGCGGGACCAGGTACAGCCACGGGTGGAAGACCGCCGGGCCGGTGGGCGCCCCCCAGAGGCCCTCGAAGACGGGGTCGGCGGCGAAGCGGCGTACGGTCGCGCTGCGAAAGGCGGAGAAGACGGTGGCGTCGGTGCTGTCGGCCGCCATGTGCCGGTCCCAGGCCAGCAGCCGGGTACGCAGGGCCTGCGCCGCCGGCGTCAGGTCCTCGAAGCCGGGCAGCAGCGCGAGCAGGGGCGCGGCCGAGGCCAGGTGCGTGTCCCGGTGTACGTCGGCCATCGCCTTCGGGGACCAGTCCGCTGAGCCGCTGAGCAGCTCGCGGATGCGGTTCGCGCGGTGCGGGGGCGCGAACTCCACGCCGAGCGGGGAGGCGATCCCGCGCGCGTTCGCCATCACGGCGAAGCCCTGCACCGGCTCCGCGGGGGTCGGGGCCCAGCCCTGCCAGGCGTGCTGCGTGTCCCAGGCGGGCACGGGGCGCAGCCGGTTGGTGTGGTGGCGCAGCGGCACGGCGCCCGCGACGCGGTGCAGCAGGCCGCCCGCGGAGTCGGCGGCGTGGACGACGTTGACCGGCTCGGCCCAGCCGTCGAAGGCGCGGTCGATGTCGGCGACGGTGCGGGCGCGCAGCAGTGCGGGGAGGGCGGCGAAGCCGAGGTCCAGGCGGACCCGCGGCGGGTAGCGCAGGGAGAGGGTCTGGGCGCTGCCGTCGGCGTGCGCCCCGGCGTCGGGGCCGGCGCCGGGGTCGCCGTCCGCGTGGATGATCACGGGGCCGCGGAGGGTCTCCAGGATCTCCACCTCGACGTCGTCGCCGCCGGCCACGGCGATGGTCTCGGTGTGACGGGAGACGGGCTCCCAGGCGCCGTCCGCACCGAGGGCCTCGACGGCGCCGTCGTCACCGCGGCGCAACTGCTCGACGTACAGGTCCTGGTAGTCGGACATGGCGTTGGTGATCGCCCAGGCGGCGGTGCCGGTGTGCCCGAAGTGGCCGAGGCCGGGGACGCCGGGGACGGCGAGGCCCAGCACGTCGTAGTCGGGGCAGGAGAGGCGTATCTGCTGGTAGACGCCCGGGTCCTCGATGAAGCGGTGCGGGTCGCCCGCGATGATCGCCGAGCCGGTGGTGGTGCGGTCGCCCGGCACCAGCCAGCCGTTGCTGCCGGCCGTGCCGGGGCCGTCGGTGGCGAAGAGGGTGACCGCCTCGTCGCCGAGGGCGCGGGCCACGCGCTCGCGCCACAGCTTGGTGGCGAAACCGGCGAACAGGATGTGCGTGGCGATCCAGATGGCCAGCGGTACCCACGGTTCCCAGGGGGTGGGGGTCAGACCCGTGCGCGCGAAGCGCTCGTCACGGGCGGCGCCGGCGGCGAGCCCGTCGTTGACGCCGTCCACGTACGCGCGCACCCAGGCGGCGGTGCCGGGGTCGTCGGCCTCCATGGCCTCGTAGCAGCGGCGGGCCGTGTCGGCCAGCCGGGACTGGCGGGCGAAGCGGTCCCAGGTGACGGCGTCCGCACCGAGGAAGGAGGCGCTGGAGCCCTCGGCCCGGTGCCGTTCGACCTCCAGCTGCCAGGCGCGGTCGAAGGCGGTCACGCGGCCCTGGGTGTGGACGAGGGCGAGTTCGCCGGCGGCGCGGAGGTGGGGGATGCCCCACCGGTCGCGGAAGACACCGTAGGATTCCGGAGTCTCCACAGGGGTGTCCACCTGGGGCTCGCCCCGGTTCGCTCCGTACGGCCGGGCGTCGCCGCTCTCGCTGCTGGCACTGCTCACGCTGCTCACACTCTTCCCCGACGTGCGTTTAGGTTAGGCTGACCTAACTATAGGGGTGCCAGGGGAGGGGTTGGACATGGCTGTCGGCAAGGGCTGGGAGGGCGTGGTCCTCAAGCTCATGCGGGGCAAGGACTTCACGTTCACGGTGACGGGAGCGGAAGACCTCACGGAGAACTACCGCCGCGTGAGCTTCACGGACGGCGGGCTGCTCGCGGCCGCCGGTGAATCGCTGCACCCGACGATGTGGGTACGCGTCTGGTTCCAGGGCGCGGGCAAGCCGCACCAGCGGGCCTACACGCTGGTGGACCCGGATCCGCAAGCGGGTACGTTCAGCTTCGAGTTCGCCCTGCACGACGGGGTCGCCAGTGCCTGGGCGCGCGACGCCAAGCCGGGCGACACGGTCGAGGCCACCGTCCAGGGCACCGGATTCACGGCCCCGGCGCCGGCCCCGGAGCGGCTGCTCGTCATCGGCGACTCCGCGTCCCTCCCGGCGATCAACTCGCTGCTGGACACGTACCCGCAGACCCCGGCGACCATCTGGTTCGAGACGCAGCACGACTCGGACGAGCGGCTGCCGATGCGGGTGGAACCGGGCCGGCACGACATCCGCCGGGTGCGGCGGAACGGTACGGACCTGGCCGACCGGGTGTGCGCCGAGCTTCCCGAGCTGGCCGGGGACCCGGAGGCGGCGTACGTCTGGCTGGCCTGCGACACGGTGACGACGCGCGCCCTGACGGCGTACCTGCGCAAGGAACTGGCCCTGCCCAAGCACCGGGTGAACGCGCTGGGCTACTGGCGGCCGGGGGCCTGAGACGGCCTGCGGCCCGCCGCCCTCCGGCCCGTCCGGCACCCGGTGGTGCGGACGGACCGCAGGGGTGAACGGTCGCAGGGGTGGACGGGTCGCGGAGGTGGCCGGGCCGGCTACCTGGGCCGGCTACTGGGCGGACACCTTGCAGGCGCTCACCGCGGTCCCGTTGGTCACACCGCCCTTGGTCAGCCCGCTCACGCACTGCTCGTGCTCACCGGAGTACCCGGCGGAACACGCCGCGCGGACGGATTCCGGGGCCTCGCCGCCCTGCAGCTCCCGCTCGACCTGGTTGATGCAGGCCGAGACGTCCGCGTGAGCGGCGGGGGCCGCGAAGGCCGCGCCACCGAGTACGAGGGTCAGGCCGCTGAGGACACCTGCGATACGGGTCGACGTGCGCATGGGACGCACCTGCTCTCCGGGATCGTCGCGCGCCCCGGTACCCGCAGGCGCCGGATCCGCGCAGGAACAGCGCCGAGCGTCCGCGGCCGGGGTCCGGCCACCAGGGCCCGGGTCCCCGGCCCGGACCGGCTCGGCTGGGATTCCCCTCCTGCGTCCGACGCTAGAGCAGCCCCCTGCCGCACGCACCCGCAGGAGCCTTTCCCCCGGTCAGGCGCCGGTGGTGCCGTCGATCCCCTCGCGGAGGAAGTCGGCGTGGCCGTTGTGGCGGGCGTACTCATGGATGAGGTGGAGCATCACCAGACGCAGCGAGGCCTCCTCCTCCCAGCTCGGCACGTACGCCGTCACGTCCAGGGACTCGGCCGCGGCCTCGATCCGGCGGGCGTGCGCGACCTCCTCCTGCCAGGCGGTGAACGCCTCGGCGCGGCTGGAGCCGGAGGCGTCGTAGGCGGCCTGGAAGTCGTGGGTGTCCGACCACAGGTGCGGGAGGTCCTCGCCGTCGAGGACGCGGCGGAACCAGTGCCTTTCGACCTCGGCCATGTGCCGGACCAGCCCCAGCAGGGACAGCGTGGACGGGGGCATCGAGGCGCGCCGCAGCTGCTCGTCGGTGAGGTCCTCGCACTTCCAGGCCAGGGTGGCCCGGTGGTAGTCGAGGAAGGTCCGGAGGGTCTCGCGTTCGTCCCCGGTCAGGGGCGGGCTGATACGTTCCATGGCAGTGATCTTGCCCGCCGCTCCCGGGCCGGCATGGAGCCGGTCCCTGGAGCCGGTCCCGCCCCGCTCTACGAGGCGCCGTCGGTCCACATGTACGGCACCGTCACGCCCAGGACCCCGAAGCCCAGCCGCTCCAGGATCGGGCGGCTGTCGTCCGACGCGTCCACCTGCAGGTAGGGGATACCGAGCTCCGCCGCCAGGCGGGCGCGGTGGGCGACCAGCAGGCGGTAGATGCCCCGGCCGCGCCACTCGGGGATCGTGCCGCCGCCCCACAGACCCGCGAAGGCCAGGCCCGGCCGCATCTCCATCCGGGCCGCGCTCACCGGGGTGTCGCCCGCCATCGCGAGCACCGCGGCGATCGTCTCCGGCTCCTCGCGCAGCTTGCCGAGCAGCTGCTCCCGGATCCGCGGCCGCTCCGTCCCGAAGGCGCCCTCGTGGACCTGCATCATCAGGTCGACGCCGGCCTCGTCCGTCACCACCCGCAGGGTGATCCCCTCCGGCGGCTCCACCGGCAGCTTCGCGAGCTCGGACACCAGGCCCACCATCAGGGTCTCGGGCGGCTCCGGCACGAAGCCCGCCGCCCGCAGCCGGTCCCCGAGGTCGGCGGGCCGGTCGTAGTCGTACAGCTTCCACTCGAACTCCGGACAGCCGCGCCCGTCGAAGAACGCCACCTGCGCCGCGATCTCCGCGTCCGCCGTCCCCTCGTCGAGGTCCGACCAGAGCACGCCGTTCCACCCGAGCGCGGGCGCGATGTGCCGTACGACAGCGCCCGCCCGCTCCACGCCCGCCTGCGGTGCGTCCGCCTGCGCGCCTTCGCGCACCTCGGCGTCGAAGCGGGCGCGGACCTTCATCAGTTCATCAAGATCGATCGTCATAGTCCCAGCTCACCAGTGTCGGGCGGGCACCACAACTGCATTAGCCTCACCCCCGTGAATCACGACTCCACCATCTACACCGGTAAGGCCACCCCCGACGCCGCCTCCGACCGCGGCTGGCTCCTCGGCCACTTCAAGGCCCCCTCCGATCCCCGCCACAGCGAGGACGTGGAGATCAAGTGGGGTGTCCACCCGAAGGGCGACGAACGGGAGCGGTGGGCGACCGCCGAGAAGCGCACCGCACTGCTGGTGCTGATCAGCGGACGCTTCCGGCTGGAGTTCCCGGGGCGCACCGTCGTCCTCGCCGAGCAAGGGGACTACGTGCTCTGGGGGCGCGGCGTCGACCACTCCTGGTACGCGGAGGAGGACGCCGTCGTCCTCACCGTCCGGTGGCCCTCGATCCCGGGCTACCGGGTGGACGAGCCCGAAACCCAGCTGGAGGCCCGGTCCTGCTAAGCCGTCCCTTCCGGACAGGCCGGGCCCGCCGGCAAGACACCCCCTGGTGCCGCCCCGCGCTGTGACGATGCACACGAATGGGGCCAACGATCACGAAACGCTGAGATCGTGGAGGGTGTAGACCATCTGGGCCGAGCCTTCCCGGGGTGATCCCCCGGGCCCCTCGGCCGGGCCTTCACGCGTTCATGCGTTCTTTGCGACGGGCTGCCTCCCGGTAAAGATCCGAACCACCAGGGAGCACGTCCGTTGGCTGTAATCGCACGCTGGTGCATGCGCCACCGCCTCCTCACCGTCCTGATCTGGCTGCTCGCGTTCGGCGGTACCGCGGCGGCCGCAGTGACCGCCGGGTCGGCGTTCTCCAACAACTACGAGGTTCCCGGCACCGAGTCCGGCAGGGCGAACGCCCTCCTGCGCGAGGCCTTCCACGGCCAGGGCGGCGACAGCGACACCATCGTGTGGCGGGCCCCGGACCGGCAGAGCGTGCGCACCCCGGACATCGAGCAGCGCATGACCCGGGCACTGGAAGCCGTCGCCGGGCTCCCCGGCGTCGGATCGGTCGCCGGCCCCTACGGTCCCGCCCCCGAGAGCGCCGCACGGATCAGCCCCGACGGGCGCACCGCCTACGCGGTGGTGACCTTCGACCAGCAGGCCGACGCCGTACCCAAGGCCCAGGCCAGGGCGGTCGTCGACGCCGCGAAGAACCCCACCACCGAGGCCGGCGGTCTCCAGGTCGAACTGGGCGGCCGCGCCATCCAGCTCACCGAGGCCCCCACCGCGCACCTCGCCGAGGTCATCGGTGTCGCCGTCGCGGCCCTGGTCCTCTTCCTCGCCTTCGGCTCGCTCGCCGCGAGCCTGCTGCCCATCGCGACCGCCCTGGTCAGCGTGGGCACCGCCTATTTCGGCATCACCCTGCTCGGCCACGCGATGCCGGTCGCCGACTTCGCCCCGATGCTCGGCACCCTCATCGGCCTCGGCGTGGGCATCGACTACGCGCTGTTCATCGTCACCCGGCACCGCAAGGGCCTGGCGCGTGGCAGCACGGTCGAGGAAGCGGCCGCGACCGCCGTCGCCACCACCGGCCGGGCCGTCGTCTTCGCCGGTGCCACCGTCTGCATCGCACTGCTCGGCATGCTGGTGCTGCGGCTGAACTTCCTGAACGGCGTCGCGATAGCGGCCTCCGTGACGGTGGTCCTGACGGTCGCCGCCTCGGTCACCCTGCTGCCCGGCCTCCTCTCGTACATAGGCATGCGCGCCCTCTCGCGCCGCGAGCGCCGCAAGCTCGCCGCCGAGGGGCCGCGTCCCGAGCAGACCTCCGGCTTCGCCGCCCGCTGGTCCGTCTTCGTCGAGCGGCACCCCAAGCTGCTGGGTGCCGTCGCCACCGCGGTCATGCTGGTGCTGGCCCTGCCCACCCTCTCCCTCCATCTGGGCACGTCCGACCAGGGCAACAACCCGGCCACCTCCACCACCCGGCAGGCCTACGACCTGCTGGCGGACGGCTTCGGCCCCGGTACCAACGGTCCGCTCACCGTCGTCGCCCGGCTGGACGGCGCTGGCGACCGGCTCGCCGTGAACCAGCTGGCGCAGGTACTGCGCACGACCGAGGGCGTCGCCTCCACCGGCCCCGCCGTCCTCAACCGCAGCGGCGACACCGCCGTCCTGACCGTCGTACCGGACTCCGCCCCGCAGTCCCGGGCCACGAGCGACCTCGTCGACAGACTCCGCCAGGACGTCATCCCGTCCGCCGGGCACGGCAACTCCATGGAGGTCCACGTCGGCGGTGTGACGGCCGCCTACGACGACTTCGCCGAGGTCATCATCGGGAAGCTGCCTCTCTTCGTCGGCGTGGTCATCGCCCTCGGCTGCGTGCTCCTGCTGCTGGCCTTCCGGTCCATCGGCATCCCGCTCAAGGCTGCCGCCATGAACGTCGCCGCCGTCGCCTCTTCCTTCGGCGTCGTGGTCGCGATCTTCCAATGGGGCTGGGGCAGCGAGCTGCTGGGCCTGGGCAGCGCCGGCCCCATCGAACCCTTCCTGCCCGTGATCATGGTGTCCGTCCTCTTCGGACTGTCGATGGACTATCAGGTCTTCCTCGTCAGCCGGATGTACGAGGAGTGGCTGGAGACCGGCGACAACCAGCGGGCCGTGCGCGTGGGCCTCGCCGAGACCAGCCGGGTCATCAACTCGGCGGCCGTCATCATGATCTCCGTCTTCCTGGCCTTCGTACTCAGCGGCGACCGCATCATCGCGATGTTCGGCATCGCGCTCGCCGCGGCCGTGGCCCTCGACGCCTTCGTGCTGCGCACCCTCCTCGTCCCGGCCCTGATGCACATGCTCGGCGGGGCCAACTGGTGGCTGCCCGCCTGGCTCGACCGGCGCCTGCCCCGCATCAGCATCGAGCCCCCCGAACACCACCCGCATGCGAGACTTCCGAAGCAGCGGCCCGCCGCGGACCTTGCCACGAGCGAGGACACCGCCGAGCCCGCCACCCGCCTCCCGGTGATCCGGCCACTCGCCGCCTGAGACCCAAGGAAGACCGAGCATGTTCTCGATAGACCTCGCCGAAGACGCCCAGATGTTCCCGCTCGAGGCCCGGCACGCCCAGGAGTTCTTCGCGCACATCGAGCGCGGACGCGAATTCATCGGCCAGTACGTCGGCTTCCCGGACCGGGCCACGGACCTCGACTCCGCCCGGGCCCTGCTCGCCAAGTACGCGGTGACGGCGGGGGAGGACGGCGCCCGGTTCTTCGGCATCCGGCTCGACGGCACCCTGGTGGGCGGGGTCCTCTTCCCGGTGTTCGAGGCGCACCACGGCAACTGCGAGATCGGCTGCTGGCTGGAGCCCGGCGCGGCCGGCCGCGGCCTGGTCACCAAGGCCTGCCAGGTCCTGATCGACTACGCCTTCGGCGAGCGCGGCATGCACCGCGTCGAGTGGCACGCGGCCTCCGGCAACAAGAAGAGCCTCGCCGTGGCCGCGCGCCTCGGTATGACCCGCGAGGGCGTCATGCGGGAGAACTACCTCCACCGCGGAGTCCGCCAGGACACCGAGGTCTGGTCGATCCTCTCCCACGAGTGGGCCGCGACCCGGTCCGCCTGAGCCCGCTCCGGGCCCTGCCCTGGGGCGCCCGGCCACGGGCTCCGCCGACCGCGGAACCCGCCCTGGCCGGAACCCGAGGATTCTCAGAAAACTCTCAGACAGGGCGCCTACGGTGCCCCGCATGGACACCACGAAGACCCCCGCCCCGAACGCCGCCGAGGCGGACACCACCCCGGCCGACCTCGAAAAGGCCGAGACCCCCCAGCCGGCCGAGGCCGAAGCCGACTCCGCGGTCACCGACGAGGTCACCGACGCGGACCTGGACGACGAGGAGCTCGCCGAGGACCTGGCCGAGGACCGGGAGCCGAGCCACGTCGGATCCGCGGCCTTCGCGATCGTCGCCGCGGGTCTCGGTGCCGTCGCCCTCAGCGGCAGCTGGGTCGCGGGCATCGTGTCCGAGCGTGCCAGCATCGCCGCCCGGCTGGAGCTGACCCAGGCCGCCGACGCCAACGCGCAGATCGCCGCCCAGTTCGTCGACCCGTGGCACACCACCGCGATGGTGAACGGCATCTTCTCCGCCCTCGCCCTGATCATCGCCATCTTCGTGCTGGCCCTCCCCGCCTTCAGCAGCCCCGAGCGCACCCTCCCCGCCTGGGTACGGTCCGTCTCCTGGGCGGGCATCGGACTCGGTGCCCTCGGCGTACTGCTCTTCGTCCTCATGTACTTCGACCTCCTCCTGGCCATTCCCAAGGCGGCCGGAGCCGGCGCCTAGGCAGTGCCTTAGGTCCTCACGGACCGGCCTGGGGCTCCCCGGCCCCGGACTAAGGCCCCCTGCCCCCGGCAGATGCGGCATGCGACCGATGTGCCGGTACCCCCTGGGGCGCGAATCTTGGATCACACCGAACGAGGTGCCCGAGCAACGCGACCAGGGAGCAGAGATGTACGAGTATGAGATCGCCACCGCCGTCCGCAGCGCCGACCTCCTCCGTGAGGCGGCCGAGTACCGCACGGCCCGGGCGGCGGGGCAGGCGCACCGCGCCTCCTCGCCGGACCAGGAACACCGGAGGCGGGTGAGAACGCTCCGGAGCCGCTTCTCCCGCTCAGCCCGCTCGGCCCGCTCAGCGTGCTCCGCGCCGCGCACCGCGTGAACTGACACGTGATGAGAAGCGCACCGGCGGCGAGTGCCGCCGGGCAGGACGTCTGTGCGATGCTCGGCGGCGTGGAGACCAGATCTGTCAGCCCGGTGTTCGTCGGCCGAGCCGATGAACTGGCCGTACTCACCGACGCACTGACCCGGGCCGCCGGGCGGGAACCGCAGGCGATGCTCATCGGGGGAGAGGCCGGAGTCGGCAAGACCCGCCTCACCGAGGAGTTCCTCTGCGAGGCGGACCGCCGCGGCGCGGTCGTCGCCGTCGGAGGCTGTGTGGAGATCGGGGCGGAGGGCCTTCCCTTCGCCCCGTTCTCGACGGCCCTGCGCACCCTGCACCGGCTGCTGCCCGGGGAACTGGCCGCCGCTGCCGCCGGCCAGGAGGACGAACTCGCCCGCATTCTCCCCGAACTCGGCGACACCCCGCGCGGCCCGCACGACGAGGAGAGCACCGCCCGGCTCTTCGAGCTGACGGCCCGGATGCTGGAGCGCCTCGCCGCCGACCGCACCGTCGTCCTCGTCCTGGAGGACCTGCACTGGGCGGACACCTCCACCCGGCACCTGCTCTCCTACCTCTTCCGCACCCTCGCCGACGGCCGTCTCGTCATCGTCGCCACCTACCGCGCGGACGACGTGCACCGGCGTCACCCGCTGCGCCCGCTCCTCGCCGAACTCGACCGGCTCCGCACCGTCCAGCGCATCGAGCTGTCCCGCTTCAACCGGGCCGAGGTGCGCCGTCAGCTCGCCGGCATCCTCGCCGCGCAGCCCGACGAGGATTTCGTGGACTCCGTCTTCGACCGGTCGGACGGCAACGCCTTCTTCGTCGAGGAACTCGTCGCCTCCAAGGAGAACGGCTGCCGCACCGGGCTCACCGAATCCCTGCGCGACCTGCTCCTCGTCCGTGTCGAGGTGCTCCCCGACGAGACCCAGCGGTTGGTGCGCGTCGTCGCCGAGGGCGGCTCCACCGTGGAGTACCCGCTGCTGCGCGCCGTCGCCGGGCTCACCGAGGACGAGCTGATCGAAGCGCTGAGAGCCGCCGTCGGGGCCAACATCCTGCTCGCCACCCCCGACGGCGACGGCTACCGCTTCCGGCACTCCCTGGTCCGTGAAGCCGTCAGCGACGACCTGCTGCCCGGGGAGAGGGCCCGCGTCAACCGCCGCTACGCCGAGGCCATGGAGGCCGACGGGTCGCTGGTCCGGGCCGAGGAGCGGGTCATCCGGCTGGCCAGCTACTGGTACCAGGCGAACGATCCCTCCAAGGCGCTGCCCGCCGTACTGGCCGCCTCCGTGACAGCCCGCCGCCGGCACGCCTACTCGGAGCAGCTGCGCCTGCTGGAACGGGCCATGGACCTGTGGGACAGCGCCCCGGAGGACGTTCGCGAGGCGCTCCGCCCGGCGGGCTACACCGAGGTGTACCCTCCGTGCGGCTGCGACCCGGCCACCACCGCGCTCCAGCGGCTCGACCTGCTGGCCGAGGCCACCGTGGCGGCGCGCTACGGCGGCGAGCGCGACCGCGCCCTGAAGATCACGAAGACGGCGCTGCGCCTGCTGGAGGACGACAACGACCCGCTGCGGGCCGCCTGGTTCTGGACCGAGCGCTCCCGGCTGATCGCCGGCCTCGGGCGCGGCGACGGCTGGGAGGAGATCGCCAGGGCGCAGGACCTCGTCCGGGGGCTGCCCCCGTCCCAGGTGCACGCCGAGGTCCTGGTCCGGGCCGCGAGCTGGGGCATGCTCCACAAGCCGGGCCCCGGCAACCTCGCCGCCGCCGAACGCGCCGTCGAGTACGCGCGGATGGTCGGCGCCGAGGAGACCGAGCTCAACGCCCGGATCACGGTCGGAGCTCTGCTCACCGACTCCGGCGACGCTCCGGGCGGTCTCGCCGAGATGCACGCGGTCCGGGAACGGGCCACGAAACTCGGGCTCACCATGCTGGCAGGGCGTGCGCATACCAATCTCACCTCTCAGTTGGAAAGCCTGGGCCGGTCCCTCGAAGCCGTGGAACTGGCCGAACAAGGGGCCGAACTGGTCCGCAGATCCCGGCTCATGGACAGCGAGGCCTGGGTCTGCGGGAACAAGGCCGAGAGCCTCTACAGCCTCGGCCGCTGGGACGAGGCCGCCGAGGCGGCCCGGCGTGCCCTGCTCGTCGGCCAGAGCGCGGCCCCGCGCGGCTCCGCCTCCGCACGGCTGGCCTACCTGGCCCTGGCCCGCGGCGAGTTGACCGAGGCCGCCCACCAGCTGGCCGCCGCCCACGTCCACTTCGGCAGCCACGAAGCCCGGCTCCAGCCCCAGCACCGGATCCCGCTCTACCGCCTCGCGATCGGCGTGGCCGCGGCGGAGGGCCGGATCGCCGACGTCCGCGCCGAGACGTCCGCTGCCGTCGCCTACGGATTCCCGCTCGGGCAGCACCGCTACGCCTGGCCGCTGCTGCTCGCCGCCGCCACCGCGGAGGCGGACGCCCGGGGGCTCCCGGCCGCCGAGGCCGGCCGGGACGCGGCCCTGGACGTGCTGCGCACCGCCGCCCGCTCCCTCGCCACCCCGGTCCCGGTGTGGACCGCCTACGCCGAGTACGTGCGGGCCGAGCTGCTCCGGGCCGAGGCCCGGGACACCCTCGCCGACTGGACCGCCGTCGAGAAGGCCGCCCGCCCGCTGGAGCGCCCGTACCTGCTGGCCAGGTCCTGCCACCGGCTCGCGGAGGCCCTGCTGGCCGCCGGTGACCGGGAGCCCGCGGCCGTCCTGCTCCGCGAGGCCTACGCCACCGCCGAGCGGATCGGCTCACGCACGCTGAGCGAGGACCTGGCCCTGCTGGCACGGCGCGCCCGCCTCCCGCTGACCGGCGCCGACAGCGCCGCCCCGCCGGTCCCGGAGACCGACCCCGTCGAGGCACTCGGGCTGACCAGCCGCGAGCGGGACGTGCTGCGCCTGGTGGCGGCCGGCAGCACCAACCGGAAGATCGCCGAGGAGCTCTTCATCTCGCCGAAGACGGCGAGCGTGCACGTCTCGAACATCCTGGCGAAGCTGGGCGTCACCGGCCGTGGCGAGGCGGCCGCCCTCGCCCACCGGCTGCGTCTCTTCGCCGCGCCCGTCCCGGTCAGCCCCCGTCCGGAGGCTGCTCGTCCAGGCGTATGAGCACCTTGCCGGAGTCGAGGTCTATCGGACCCCGTCCCGGATCGTTGTCATTGACGTCGGTCCGGGACAGCTCCAGCCGCTTCTTCTCCTCGTCCGTGTGCTTGCGTCCCGGGTTGAACAGCTCCTCGATCATGTTGAACACCGTGCCCACCGCGCCTTCCGTCCCCCGCCGGGGACTTGCTGGTCACCGCACCGTCAGGGTCAGGATCCTGTCGTCGCCCGCTTCCGGGGACCCGCGTCCGTCCGTCTCGCTGGTGACCAGCAGCATGCGGTCCCCGCCGAGGGGCACCACCGTCCGCAGCCGCCCGTACTCGCCCTCCAGGAAAGGCTCGGGCTCCGCCACCAGCTCCGTCCCGGCCAGCGGGATCCGCCACAGCCGCTTGCCCTTCAGCCCGGCCATCCACACCGAACCCTCCGCCCACGCGATCCCGCTCGGCGAGGCCTCGTCGGTCTTCCACACCGCCACCGGATCCCGGAAGCCGGGCTTTCCCGCCTTCCCCTCGGCCTCGGGCCACCCGTAGTTGGCGCCGGGCTCGATCAGATTCAGCTCGTCCCAGGTGTTCTGGCCGAACTCGGCCGCCCACAGCCGTTTGTCCTTGTCCCAGGCGAGGCCCTGCACATTGCGGTGCCCGTAGGAGTAGACGACGGAATCCGCCTCCGGATTGCCGTGCACCGGATCCCCGTCCGGGGTCATCCGCAGGATCTTGCCGCCCAGCGACTTCTTGTCCTGTGCGAGCCCGGTGTCACCGGTCTCGCCCGTCCCCGCGTAGAGCATCTTGTCCGGGCCGAAGGCGATCCGGCCGCCGTTGTGGATGAGGCCCTTGGGAATGCCCCGGAACACCGTGTCCGGAGCGCCCAGTTGCTGTCCGGCAGGTCTCTGTTCGTCGTACCGCAGCCGGGCGATGCGGTTGTCGGACTCGGTCGTGAAGTACACGTACACCAGCCGGTCCGACGCGAAGGTGGGCGACAGCGCGAGGCCCATGAGCCCGCCCTCCCCGCCCGGAGCCACCCCCGGCACCTTGCCGATCTGGGTCACCGCGCCCGAATCCGTCGCGACCCTGCTGATCGTCCCCTTGTCCCGCGAGGCCACCAGCAAATCCCCGCCCGGCAGCGGGGCCACGCCCCACGGCGACTCCAGCCCCTTGGCCACCTCGCCGGTCACCGTCACGGTCCCCTTCGCCGGCGGGCCGGTGGCCTCCGGTGACACGGACGGTCTCCCCGAAGGCCCCGGCGACCCGGAGCCCGGCGGGGCCGTGCTCGGTGGGGAGCCGCCGGGCCCCGCGCCCGATGCGCCCTCCGGCGAGCACCCCGCCGCCAGCAGCGCGCCGCAGCCGGCCAGCGCGAGCGCCGCCGTCACCCCCCGGCGCCGCCCGCCCGCGCCCTCGGATCCCGCCTGCCCGGGAGAACTTCCGTATCGCATCGCCCTGCTCCCTTCCGGTCCTCCGATCCTGCCCTTCATCCGTCTCAACAGCTCCGGCAGTTCCCGAAGTTCCATCACTCGTACACTCGATCGAGTGGTTGTCGGGCCGCCTCCCCGGATCGCCCCCGGAGCGGCCCCGCCCCGGTGCCGGATCAGTCCCAGGCTCCCACTTCGACGGGAAGGGCCGCGATCTCGGCCAGGTCCCCGGCCGAGAGCCGGACCTCCACCGCCCGCGCGTTCTCCGCCGCCCACGGCGCCCGGTCGGCCCCCGGCACCGGCACCACCTGCGGACCCTGCGCCAGCACCCACGCCAGGGCCACCTGCGCGACCGTGACCTCGGGGCCGTGCCGCCGGGCCACCTGCCGCAGCCCCGCCAGCAGCACCTGGTTCGACGCCATCGCCTCCGCCGTGAACCGCGGATGCCGGGCCCGCACGTCCTGCGGCTCGAACCCCTCACCCGGCGTGAGGGTCCCCGTGAGGAACCCGCTGCCCAGCGGCATCGCCGCCAGGAGCCCCACCCCGCGCGCCGCGCACCACGGCAGCAGCTGCCACGCCGCCTGCGGCGACCACACCGACAGCTCCGCCTGCACCGCGCTCACCGGGAACACCTGCTGCAGCCGCTCCAGGTGCCGCAGGGTCGTCCGGTACGCCCGGTCCCCGCTCCGCCCGGCCCCGGGACCGGCCCCGGCGCCCAGCGCGCAGAACCCGAGCGCCCGCACCTTGCCCGCGCCCACCAGCTCGGCCATGGCCCCCCAGGTCTCCTCCACGGGCACGTCCGGATCCACCCGGTGCAGCTGGTAGAGGTCTATGACATCGGTCCGCAGCCGCCGCAGCGAGGCGTCGCAGGCCCGCCGCAGATAGCCGGGCCGCCCGTCGGCGACCACGTGCTGGTCACCCGCCCGCAGTCCCACCTTGGCCGAGACGAACGCCTCGGACCGCCGCTCCCGCAGCACCCGTCCGAGCAGCAGCTCATTGGTGAACGGCCCGTACACGTCCGCCGTGTCCAGCAGGTTCGACCCCAGGTCCAGCGCCGTGTGCACGGCGGCCAGCGACTCCTGCCCCCGCCGCCGCGAAGGCGCGTACGCCCAGCTCATCGGCATACAGCCGAGGCCGACGGCGCCCACCGTCAGCGCCCCCGCCCCGATCGACCTGCGCTCCACCCCTGCGTCCCCCTCCGGCTCCGGCCCTCAAACTAACGGCTTGATCCGGATGCCTTGGCATAGCCTCGTGATCATGACTGCAATGACCCCGGATGTCTGGCTCCCGTTCCCCGCCGAGGAGATCGAGGGCCTCCCCGACTCCTTCCGGTACCGCCTCTGGGACGGCGAGGACGCGTTCCCGGCCGATCCGGCCGACTGCGTCTTCTACGTGACGCCCTACATGAAGTCCCCTGAGGTCACCGTGCGCCCGCTGGCGGCGATGCCCGCGGTCCAGGTCGTCCAGACGCTGACCGCCGGCATCGACGACGTGCGGGGCCGCCTCGGCGACCTGCGTCCCGGCGTACGGCTGTGCAACGCCGTCGGGGTCCACACGGCCAGCACCGCCGAACTCGCCCTCGCGCTGACCCTCGCCTCCCTGCGCGGCATCCCCGGCATGGTCCGCGGCCAGGACCGCGAGGAGTGGCGTTCCGGGTTCTACGACGCCCTCGCCGACAAGTCGGTTCTGATCATCGGCTACGGATCGATCGGCTCCGCCATCGAGGACCGGCTCGTGGCCTTCGAATGCGGCCCGGTCGCACGGGTGGCGCGCACGGCGCGGACCACCGGACGCGGGCCCGTGCACACCCTGGCCGACCTGCCAGGGCTGCTGCCCCGGGCCGACGTGGTGATCCTCGTGACACCGCTGACCGAAGCCACCCGGGGGCTGGTCGGCGCCGACTTCCTCGGCCGGATGAAGGACGGCGCCCTGCTGGTGAACGTCGCGCGCGGCCCCGTCGTCGACACCAAGTCCCTGCTGGCGGAGGTGGAGTCGGGCCGGCTGCGCGCGGCACTCGACGTCACCGACCCGGAACCGCTGCCCGCGGGCCACCCGCTCTGGCATGCTCCGAATGTCCTGATCACACCTCATGTGGGCGGCAGCAGCTCGGCGTTCGAGCCGAGGGCCAAGCGCCTGCTGGCCCGCCAGCTCACCCGGTTCGCCGCCGGTGAGCCGGTGGAGCACACGGTGTTGATCACCGAGTGACGCGTGATGCGTACGCTCCGCAGTCATTCGCATGCGCTGAGTGGGCGCAACTCCCGATCGGTAACGGAGAGTAGAGAGGCTATGTCCCTGAGTGACGAAAGTGGTGTATCGTCCGGAAGAAGGGGCTGCGCCACGAACGTCTGGCGCTGGGGAGTGATCGGACACTTTGGGGGGCGACGGGCGATGCACGGCCAATGGGCGAAGGATGCGACGCGGCACAGCCGCCGGAGGCGACGCTGCCGAGACTGGGCTGCACCGGAACCAGCCGGCGAGGGGGACCGGTGAGTACCCCGGGGGCGGCGCTCCTGAACCGGCCGTCCGTCTCGGGCGGAGGCAAGGGCCTGGCGATGCAGCTGCTCCTCGCGGTGGTCAGCGGCGGGTACGCCGTCGGCGCCGCCCTCAACTGGGGCTCGGAGGAAGTCGCGGAGATCATGGGCGACTTCGGGCTCAGCGCGGCCGGCTTACTCGCCGCGGTCTCCTGCTACTCCTACGCGAGGGCGATCGACAGCCGCGAACGCCCCGCCTGGCTGCTCTTCGCCTTCTCCTCCCTCATGGGTGCCACCGGCAACGCGGTCTGGGGCTGGTACGAGGTGATCCTGGGCCAGGAAGTACCGAAACCCTCGCTCGCCGACTTCGCCTTCCTCTGCTTCGCCCCGCCCGCCATCGTGGGCCTGCTCGTCCTCGCCAAACGCCCGGTCACCCGCGCCGGCTGGGTGTGCCTCGGACTCGACTCCTGGCTCATCGGCGGCTCCCTGCTCACGCTCTCCTGGAGCCTGGCCCTGGCCCACGCGGCGCGGACCGCCCAGTCCGGCGCCCCCGGCAGCGTCCCGCGCGCCGCGCTCTCCCTCGCCTACCCGCTCCTGGACATCGCGCTCGTCTCGATGGTCCTGGTCCTGCACTTCCGGCGCAGCGAGACCAACCGCTCCGCCGTCAACACCGCCATCGCGGCGCTGGCCCTGACCGTGCTCAGCGACGCCCTCTTCACCTCGCCCCTGCTGAGCGCCGAGTACCAGTCCGGACAGCTGCTCGACGCCGGCTGGTTCGCGGGCTCGCTGCTCCTCGCGTACGCGCCCTGGGGCGCCCGGCGCCTCCACCCGGGCCCGGAGCCGGCCGGGCGCCCGCGCGCGGACCGGGTGCACAGCCGCCCGATCACAGGCTCGCTCCCCGCCCTCACCCCGTACCTCGCGGCAGCCGTGTGCACCCTCGGCATCCTGTACAACGTCGTGGACGGCCGGAAGGTGGACCGGATGGTCGTCTTCACCGGCTGCACGGTCGTGCTCGCCCTCGTCATCCGGCAGGGCATCATGCTCCTCGACAACATCGCGCTGACCCAGGAACTGGCCCAGAAGGAGAACCACTTCCGCTCCCTGGTCCAGGGCTCCAGCGACGTCATCATGATCGCCGCGCCCACCGGAACCCTGCGCTACGTCAGCCCCGCGGCCGCCGGGGTCTACGGCCGTGAGGCGGAGGAGCTGGTCGGCACCGAGCTCGCCACCCTGATCCACCCCGACGACCTCGGCCGGGTGGTCCACGAGGTGCGCCGATTCCTCGCCGCACCGCCGACCGAGGAGCCCACCACCCGCATCGAGTGCCGCTTCAAATCGGGCGGCGGCGAGTGGCTCAACGTGGAGTCCACCGTCAACCGCCACCAGGGCGGGCTCATCCTCAACAGCCGGGACGTCACCGAGCGGGTCCGCCTCCAGGCCCAGCTCCAGCACAGCGCCGAACACGATCCGCTGACCGACCTGCCCAATCGCGCCCTGTTCACCCGGCGCGTGCGCCAGGCCCTGACCGGCCGGCGCGCGGGCGACCACAGCACCGCCGTGCTCTTCATCGACCTCGACGGCTTCAAGGCGGTCAACGACACCATCGGCCACCAGGCCGGCGACGAACTGCTCGTCGAAGCCGCGCGCAGGCTCCAGGACTCGGTCCGGGCCGGGGACACCGCGGCCCGCCTCGGCGGCGACGAGTTCGCCGCGCTGATCCTGGGCGACGGCAGCCGCGACCCCGGCGCCCGCGAGTACCAGGTGCGCGAGATCGCCGACCGGCTGCGCACCACCCTCTCCCAGCCGTACCGGATCGGCGGCAGCGAGGTCCGGGTCGCCGCGAGCATCGGGGCGGCCTTCGCCGACCCCGGCATCACCCCTTCGGACCTGATGCGCAACGCGGATCTCGCGATGTACCGGGCCAAGGCCGGCGGCAAGGACCGCGTCGAGATGTACGCCCCCCAGATGCAGGCCGAAGTCGTACGCAAGGCCGAGCTGGCCGGCCGGCTGCGGACGGCACTGCACGAAGGCGAGTTCGCCCTGCTGCACCAGCCCGTGGTCTCGCTGGCCACCGGTGAGGTGTCGGCCGTCGCCGCGCAGGCCCGCTGGCGCTCCGCCCAGGGGATCCTCTTCACCCCGGCGGAGTTCCTCCGGGTCGCCGAGTACAGCGAGGGCGGTGCCGGTGGGGCCGTCGGCCCCGGCGCCGCCGGCCACGACGCCTCGCGCACCGCCGAGCTGGGCCGATGGCTGCTGGAGGAGGCCGTGGAGCAGGCCGCCGACCGGCACCGGGCCGGGCACGACGTACCCGTGGCCGTGCGGATGACCGCCCAGCGGCTCCTGGACCGGTCCATGCCGCTCGGTTCCGTGGAGGCCTTGCTGACCCGGCACGGGCTGCCGTCCGGGGCCCTGGTGCTGGAGCTTGCCGTATCCGACCCCAGGGTGCCCTTCGACGACCTGGAACGCCGCCTGACCGCCCTGCACCGGCTCGGGGTGGGTATCTCCCTGGACGGCTTCGGCAGCGGCTACGCGGCCATCAGCGCCCTGCGCCGCCTCCCCGTGGACATGCTCAAGCTGGACCGTGGCCTGGTGGAGGGAGTGGTCGAGTCCGCCCGGCTGCACAAGATCACCGCCGGTCTCTTGCGGATCGCAAACGACCTGGGCATGCGGTCGGTGGCGGACGGGGTGGACCTGCCCGAGCAGGTACTGGCGCTGCGCGCGATGGGGTGCACGCACGGCCAGGGAATGGCTTTTTCCGGCCCGCTCGACGAGTACAGGCTGCGCCGTGCGCTGGTGCGCGGTACGTTCCCAGTACCGGGCGGAGCGGCCCAACCGGCACTGGCCGGCGGTTCCCCCGGGGGCTCGATGGCCATCCGTAAAGGCTCACATAATGAGACGCCCGTCCCACCTACTTGACATCACCCTCCCGCCAGAGGGAGGGTCAATGCCATGCGCACCCGAATTCTCGTACTTGGAAAGCGCGTCGGCTGAAGCTGGGACCTGCATGTCCCCGCTCAACACCCCCGACGCGCTCCCCTCGCTTGCCTCCTGGCACGAGGGGTTTTTTGTTGCACTGGCACAGAGTCGAATCCGCGTAAAACCCTCAGCTTCGAGAAGAGAATGCCGATGACCGAGCAGGCCACCGGGGCCCACCATCCGCAGCCGCGGCCCCGTTCCGGCGGACAGCAGTCCGCCGCAGTTGAGCACGTCACGGGTGCGCAGTCCCTCATCCGCTCTCTCGAAGAGGTGGGGTGCGACACCGTCTTCGGTATTCCGGGCGGCGCCATCCTCCCCGCGTACGACCCGATGATGGACTCGAAGAAGGTCCGTCACATCCTGGTCCGCCACGAGCAGGGGGCCGGCCACGCCGCCACCGGCTACGCGCAGGCCACCGGCAAGGTCGGCGTCTGTATGGCCACGTCCGGGCCGGGCGCCACCAACCTCGTCACCCCGATCGCCGACGCGCACATGGACTCCGTCCCGCTGGTCGCGATCACCGGTCAGGTCTCCTCCAAGGCGATCGGCACCGACGCGTTCCAGGAGGCGGACATCGTCGGCATCACGATGCCGATCACCAAGCACAACTTCCTGGTCACCAAGGCCGAGGACATCCCGCGGACGATCGCCGAGGCGTTCCACATCGCGGCCACCGGCCGGCCGGGCCCGGTCCTGGTCGACATCGCCAAGGACGCCCTGCAGGCGAAGACCACCTTCTCGTGGCCGCCCACCCAGGACCTCCCCGGTTACCGGCCGGTCACCAAGCCGCACGCCAAGCAGATCCGCGAGGCCGCCAAGCTCATCTGCCAGGCCAAGCGCCCGGTCCTGTACGTCGGCGGCGGCGTCATGAAGTCCGGCGCGACCGCCGAGCTGAAGGTCCTCGCCGAGCTGACCGGCGTCCCCGTCTGCACCACCCTGATGGCGCTGGGCTCCTTCCCCGACAGCCACCCGCTGCACGTCGGCATGCCGGGCATGCACGGCTCCGTCACCGGCGTCACCGCGCTGCAGAAGTCGGACCTGCTGATCGCCCTCGGCACCCGCTTCGACGACCGCGTCACCGGCAAGCTGGACAGCTTCGCCCCCTTCGCCAAGATCATCCACGCGGACATCGACCCCGCCGAGATCGGCAAGAACCGCGCGGTCGACGTCCCGATCGTCGGAGACGCCCGCGAGGTCATCGCCGACCTGATCCAGGCCGTCCAGGCCGAGCACACCGAGGGCAACGCGGGCGACTACACCGCCTGGTGGAACGACCTCAGCCGCTGGCGCGACACCTACCCGCTGGGCTACGACCTGCCCGCCGACGGGAGCCTCTCCCCGCAGCAGGTCATCGAGCGGATCGGCGCGCTCGCACCGAAGAGCACGATCTTCGCGGCCGGCGTCGGCCAGCACCAGATGTGGGCCTCGCACTTCGTCAAGTACGAGGAGCCCCGCACCTGGCTGAACTCCGGCGGCGCCGGAACCATGGGCTACGCGGTCCCGGCCGCGATGGGCGCCAAGGTCGGCATGCCCGAGCGCACGGTCTGGGCGATCGACGGCGACGGCTGCTTCCAGATGACCAATCAGGAACTGGTCACCTGCGCCCTGAACAACATCCCGATCAAGGTCGCGATCATCAACAACGGTGCGCTGGGCATGGTCCGCCAGTGGCAGACCCTGTTCTACAACCAGCGGTACTCCAACACCGTTCTGCACGCCGACGAGACCGGTCACGACACGGTCGGCTCCCAGCTGGGCGAGTCCATCGCGCCCCGCAAGGGCACGCGCGTCCCGGACTTCGTCAAGCTGTCGGAGGCCATGGGCTGCGTGGCGCTGCGCTGCGAGGACCCGGCCGACCTGGACAAGGTCATCGCCGAGGCCAACGCGATCAACGACCGTACCGTCGTGATCGACTTCATCGTCCACGAGGACGCCATGGTGTGGCCGATGGTCGCCGCCGGCACCTCCAACGACGAGGTCATGGCAGCCCGGGGCGTCCGTCCCGACTTCGGCGACAACGAAGACGACTGAGCCGAGAGAGCCGAGAGAGAGAACGCCCCACATGTCCAAGCACACGCTCTCCGTCCTGGTCGAGAACACGCCCGGCATCCTCGCCCGGATCGCCGCCCTGTTCTCCCGCCGCGGGTTCAACATCGACTCCCTGGCGGTCGGTGTCACCGAGCACCCCGACATCTCCCGCATCACCATCGTCGTCAACGTCGAGGACCTCCCGCTGGAGCAGGTGACCAAGCAGCTGAACAAGCTGGTCAACGTGCTCAAGATCGTCGAGCTGGAGTCCCATAACGCCATCGAGCGCGAGCTCGTCCTGGTGAAGGTCCGCGCCGACAACGAGACCCGTTCGCAGATCGTCGAGATCGTCCAGCTGTTCCGCGCCAAGACGGTCGACGTCTCCCCGGAGGCCGTCACCATCGAGGCCACCGGCGGCTCCGACAAGCTCGGCGCGATGCTCAAGATGCTGGAGCCCTTCGGCATCAAGGAGCTCGTCCAGTCCGGCACGATCGCCATAGGGCGTGGCGGCCGGTCCATCACGGACCGCAGTCTGCGCGCGCTCGACCGCAGCGCCTGACCCGCCCGGCCCGGCACAGCGGACACGTGAGCCGGGTCAGACACGCTCAGCTCGCATAGCGAGACCGAGAAACTCAGATTCCGTTCCCCGCCGTACGGTGGGAGCAACACCAGCGCACCAAGGAGATATCCCAGTGGCCGAGCTGTTCTACGAGAACGACGCCGACCTGTCCATCATCCAGGGCCGCAAGGTCGCGGTCATCGGTTACGGCAGCCAGGGCCACGCCCACGCGCTGTCGCTCCGTGACTCCGGCGTCGACGTCGTCGTCGGTCTGAAGGAGGGCTCGAAGTCCAAGGCCAAGGCCGAGGAGCAGGGTCTGAAGGTCGTCCCCGTGGCCGAGGCCGCCGCCTGGGCGAACGTCATCATGATCCTCACCCCGGACCCGCTGCAGGCCGAGATCTACGAGGAGTCCATCAAGGAGCACCTCCAGGAGGGCGACGCGCTCTTCTTCGGCCACGGCTTCAACGTCCGCTACGGCTTCATCAAGCCCCCGGCCAACGTGGACGTCGCCCTCGTCGCCCCCAAGGGCCCGGGCCACCTGGTCCGCCGTCAGTACGAGGAGGGCCGCGGCGTTCCGTGCATCGCCGCCGTCGAGCAGGACTTCACCGGTGCCGCCTTCGCGCTCGCGCTCTCGTACGCGGCCGGCATCGGCGGCACCCGCGCCGGCGTCATCAAGACCACCTTCACCGAGGAGACCGAGACCGACCTGTTCGGTGAGCAGGCCGTCCTCTGCGGTGGCGCCTCCGCCCTGGTCAAGGCCGGTTTCGAGACCCTGACCGAGGCCGGCTACCAGCCGGAGATCGCGTACTTCGAGTGCCTGCACGAGCTGAAGCTCATCGTGGACCTCATGTACGAGGGCGGCCTGGAGAAGATGCGCTGGTCGGTCTCCGAGACCGCCGAGTGGGGCGACTACATCACCGGCCCGCGCGTCATCACCGACGCCACCAAGGCCGAGATGAAGAAGGTCCTCGCGGAGATCCAGAGCGGCGAGTTCGCCAACACCTGGATGGCCGAGTACAAGGCCGGTCTGCCGAAGTACAACGAGTACAAGAAGGCCGACGAGGAGCACCTGCTGGAGACCACCGGCAAGAAGCTGCGCAAGCTGATGAGCTGGGTCGACAGCGACGAGAGCTGATCTGGTGGCGGCGGGGCCGGGACACGTGAAGTCCCGGCCCCGCCGTGCATCGGCGCAGGACCCCGGCCGTCCGGACGGGCGGGGCGCAGGGGATTCGGGGTGCCGGGAAACCGGCCCGCACGGGCGCGGCTTGTCCACCCCGGCCAACCACGGATGGGTGATCCTTCCGTACAGGCGGAAATCCGGCCCGTCAGCGCCACTACACTGCTCAACACATACGCGTCAGGCCCACAGTGTCGTGCGTCTTCCACGCGGCTACCCCCTCCACCGCCTGCGGCCGTCGGGACGGCCGTCCGCACTGGACTTGTGAGGACCCACGTGAGCTCGAAACCTGTCGTACTCATCGCCGAAGAGCTGTCGCCCGCCACCGTCGAGGCGCTGGGCCCGGACTTCGAGATCCGGCACTGCAACGGCGCGGACCGCGCCGAGCTGCTGCCCGCGATCGTCGACGTCGACGCGATCCTCGTCCGCTCCGCCACCAAGGTCGACGCCGAGGCCATCGCCGTGGCCAAGAAGCTGCGGGTCGTCGCGCGCGCCGGTGTCGGTCTGGACAACGTGGACGTCTCCGCCGCCACCAAGGCCGGCGTGATGGTCGTCAACGCGCCGACCTCGAACATCGTGACCGCGGCCGAGCTCGCCTGCGGCCTGCTCGTCGCCACCGCCCGCAACATCCCGCAGGCCAACACCGCCCTGAAGAACGGTGAGTGGAAGCGGAACAAGTACACGGGTGTCGAGCTCAGCGAGAAGACCCTCGGCGTCGTCGGCCTCGGCCGCATCGGCGTGCTGGTCGCCCAGCGCATGTCGGCCTTCGGCATGAAGATCGTCGCGTACGACCCCTACGTACAGCCCGCGCGCGCCGCCCAGATGGGTGTCAAGATGCTGGCGCTGGACGAGCTCCTGGAGGTCGCCGACTTCATCACCGTGCACCTGCCCAAGACCCCCGAGACCCTCGGTCTCATCGGGGACGAGGCCCTGCACAAGGTGAAGCCGTCGGTCCGCATCGTCAACGCTGCCCGCGGTGGGATCGTCGACGAGGCCGCGCTGTACACGGCCATCAAGGAGGGCCGCGTCGCCGGCGCCGGCCTCGACGTGTACGCGAAGGAGCCCTGCACGGACTCCCCGCTGTTCGAGCTCGATCAGGTCGTCTGCACCCCGCACCTCGGCGCGTCCACGGACGAGGCCCAGGAGAAGGCCGGTGTCTCGGTCGCCAAGTCGGTGCGCCTCGCGCTCGCCGGTGAGCTCGTGCCGGACGCGGTCAACGTCCAGGGCGGTGTCATCGCCGAGGACGTCCGTCCGGGCCTGCCGCTCGCCGAGAAGCTCGGCCGCATCTTCACCGCCCTCGCGGGCGAGGTCGCGGTCCGTCTCGACGTGGAGGTCTGCGGCGAGATCACCCAGCACGACGTCAAGGTGCTGGAACTCTCCGCCCTCAAGGGTGTCTTCGAGGACGTCGTCGACGAGACGGTCTCCTACGTCAACGCCCCGCTGTTCGCGCAGGAGCGCGGCGTCGAGGTCCGGCTGACCACCAGCTCGGAGTCCCCGGACCACCGCAACGTGGTGACCGTACGCGGCACCCTGTCGGACGGCCAGGAGGTCTCGGTCTCCGGCACGCTCGCGGGCCCGAAGCACCTTCAGAAGATCGTCGGCGTCGGCGAGTACGACGTGGACCTGGCGCTCGCCGACCACATGGTCGTGCTGCGCTACACCGACCGCCCCGGCGTGGTCGGTGCCGTCGGCCGCGTCCTCGGCGAGGGCGGTCTGAACATCGCGGGCATGCAGGTCGCCCGAGCCGAGGAGCACGGTGAGGCGCTCGCCGTCCTCACCGTCGACGCCCCGGTTCCGGCAGACGTCCTCGCGGACATCGCCGCCGAGATCGGCGCCGTCTCGGCGCGCACGGTCAGCCTCGCCTGAGCCCGCCAGGGTGACGACGTGAAGGAAGGGCCCGGGGGATGCCCCCGGGCCCTTCCGCGTTCCGCCGGCCGCGTGCCGCGGCGGCCGGTTCAGTGGTACGTCGCCTCGTGGACGCGGTCTTCGGGACCCGTCGCGGGTTCCGCCGCGGGCGGGGCGGGTGCTTCGATCCCGCGCATCAGAGCCGCGGCGAGCATGGCCGCCCCGAGCAGCAGCGCCGTACCGCCCCAGGCCGCGTACTGCATTCCGTGGACGAAGGCCTCCCGGGCCAGGGCCAGCACCTGCTCCCCGGCCGGCCCGCCGATGTGGTGGGCGGTGGCGACGGCCCCGCCCAGGGTCTCCCGTACCGCCGGCTCGGAGTCCGCCAGGTCGCTGCGGTAGACCGCGGTGCCCAGGCTGCCGAGGACCGCCATGCCCAGGGCGCCGCCGAACTCCTGGCCGGTCTCCAGCAGGGAGGCGGCGGAACCGGCCTTCTCGGCGGGGGCCGAGGCCAGCGCCATGTCGGACACCAGGGACATCACGGTGACGATGCCCGAGGCCAGCACCCCGGCGCCGATCAGCAGCACCCACAGGGAGTCGGTCCCGACCAGGCCGATCAGGGCGAACCCGGCGGCGGCGAGGGCGAACCCGCCGGCGATCACGTAGGCCCGGTCCAGCTTCTGGGCCAGGGCCGCGCCGACCGGGGCCGCGGCGCCGATGACGAGCGACGGGGCGAGGCTCCACAGGGCGGCTTCCAGCGGGCCCATGCCGAGCACCGACTGCAGGTACTGGGTGGTGAAGTAGGCCGAGCCCATCATGGCGAAGGCCGCGACGGTGTTCAGGCCGATGCCCGCGCCGAATCCGCGGCCCTGGAACAGCGCCCGGCTCACCATGGCGTCGTCACGGGTGCGCTGGCGGCGGACGAAGACGTACCCGAAGGCCAGGCCGACGGCGAGGCAGCCCAGGTAGAGGGGTTCAAAGCCCTCGGTGGCGATCTCCTTGAGGCCGTAGACGACCGGCAGCACGGCGGCCATGGACAGCGGGACGCCCAGCAGGTCGAAGCGGCCGGGGGCCGGGTCCTTGAACTCCGGGACCAGGACCGGGACCAGGACCAGCAGGAGCAGCATCGCGGGCACGTTGATGAGGAAGACCGAGCCCCAGGAGAAGTGGTTCAGCATCACTCCGCTGAGCACCGAGCCGAGGGCGATTCCGCCGGTCATGGCACCGGACCAGATGGCGATGGCCTTGCCGCGCTGCTTGGCGTCCTGGAAGAGGTTGCGGACGAGGGCCAGCGTGGAGGGCATCAGGGTGGCGCCGCCTATGCCGAGCAGCACGCGGGCCGCGATCAGCATCTCGGTGCTGGTGGCGTAGCCGGCGCCGATGGAGGCGAGGCCGAAGGCGGCCGCGCCGATCAGCAGCAGCTTGCGGCGGCCGATCCGGTCGCCGAGCGAGCCCATCGTGATGAGCAGGCCGGAGAGGGCGAAGGCGTAGCTGTCGAAGATCCAGAGCTGCTGCGTGGCGCTCGGGTCGAGCTGGTCGGTGATCGCCGGAATGGCGAAGTAGAGGACGGAGACGTCCATCGAGACCAGGAGCAGGGGCAGCAACAGGACGGTGAAGGCGGTCCATTCGCGGCGGCCGGCGAGTCGCGCTGTGGCGGCGGGGTTCGTCATGAGCAGAAATGTACAGACGTCTTAAACGTTTGTCTATGATGACTGTCTAGAACTGTTGTCTGGGACGCTTGTCTTGCTACCGTGTGGCCATGGGACATCGCGAAGATCTGCTCGAAGGCGCCAAGAAGTGCCTGGTCGAGAAGGGGTTCGTGCGCACGACCGCGCGCGACATCGTCAGCGCCTCGGGGACCAACCTGGCCTCCATCGGCTACCACTACGGCTCGAAGGACGCCCTCCTCGCCCAGGCCTTCATCGGCCTGATGGAGGAGTGGGGAGCGGTATTCCAGGACGGACTCGACGGCGAGGGCGGATCGCTGGAGCGCTTCCGTGCCCTGTGGGAAGGGGTGCTGGCGCAGCACGAGAAGTCGGGGCCGGTCTGGGCGGCGAGCCTGGAGGTGGCGCTCGGCCGGGACCAGCGGCCGGAGTTGAGGTCCATGCTCGCGGCCTCGCAGGCCGAGGGGCGCCGGGGGCTGATCTCGATGCTCACCGGGACCCCGGAGGACCAGCTCGACGAGCGGGACGTACGCACGCTGGGCGGCTTCTACCAGGCGTTGCTGAACGGCCTGATGATCCAGTGGCTCTTCGACCCGGAGTCGGCCGCAACCGCCGAGGAGTTCACCGAGGGCATGCGCCGGGCCGCCGAGGCGATGACCCGTTCACAGGAGGGGTGACCGGAGCCGGAACCACCGCCGGGCGCGCCCCGTCCCACCGCCGAATCGGCCCTGGGCGAGGAGAAGCAGCCATGGCGAGAGCGAGAACGAGAACGGGCGCGAGGGCGGGCGCGAGGGCGGGCGTCCGGGCGGGCGTCCGGGCGGGTGCCGTGCTGTGCGGCCTGATGGCGGTGGCCCTGACGGCCGGCTGCGGTGCGCCGCAGCCGGAGGCGCCGGGCGCCGCCCCGCTCCGCCCCCGGCCGGACAGCCGCGCACGCATGGAGCAGGTCGCCGCCGCCTGGGAGGGCTCGGCCGCCCTCCGGCAGTGGCGTGAGGGCTACCACCCCCTGGACCCCCAGGACTGGCAGCCGACGGGCGGCTTCCACTCCGGCGAGGACAAAGGCGCCTACGCGGAAGGGAACTTCGTCCTGCGCGCCGGGCTGCCCGACACGCCGCCGCCGGACACCCCGATCCGCCGGCCCGACGGCAGCACGCTCACCCTGCCGCTGCAGTCTGCGGCGCAGGCGTACGGGGAGATCGCCCGGGGCCCCGGCCGCGACCGTGAACACGCGCTGCCGGTCACGGGCGTCCGCTTCGGCGAGAGCACCGTGCGCACCAGCCGCAGCCCGGCCCGGGTGCCCGCGTGGCTGTTCACCGTGGAGGGGTACGACACCCCGCTCATCCGGATAGCCGTCAGCCCGGGGGAGGTTGTGCCACCACCGGTCCTGCCCCTTGAGGACGCCGACGGCCGTACGGCCCGGCTGTTCGGCCTTCAGGGCGCCCCGGAGGCGACCACCGTCGGTGTGACGGCGGGTCACGGAAGCTGTGACGGCGGGGTGGCCGTGGACGTACTGGAGGGCGTCGGCACGGTGGTGCTGTCCGGCCGGATCCTGCCCGGCGCCGCCCTGGAGCCGGGCACGGCCTGCGACGCGATGCTCCGCACGCTGAAGGTCGAGGTCGTGCTGAGCCGGCCGGTGGGCGACCGGATCGTCGTCGACGCGACGACGGGCCGAGCCCTGGAACAGGGGCAGGGCGGCTGACCGCCGATCACCGGGCCGTGGCCCGGCAAGATCCGGAATGTGACCCTAGGTCAGGCGGGAGGCCTTGAGGGCCATGTGGAGCAGCAGGCGGTCCTCGCCCTCGTCCAGGTCGAGGCCGGTCAGCTGCTCCACCCGGGCCAGGCGGTAGTAGAGGGTCTGGCGGTGGATGCCCAGGGCGGCCGCCGCGCGGCCCGCCTGGCCCGCGCAGTCCAGGAAGACCTCGGCGGTGCGGGCGAGTTCGCGGTTGGCCGGGGTCAGCAGGATGCGGACCGCGGGGTCGTCCACCGGATCGGCGGCGAGCGTCGCCAGCAGCCGGTACGGGCCGATCCCCGACCACTGGGCGACCGGGCCGAAGCGGGGCTGGGCCGCGGCCGCCCGGGCGGCGGCGACGGCCTGCTCCCAGGCGGCGGGCAGCTCCGCGAGGCCCCGTACGGGGTCGGCGACGCCCGCGGTCACCCGGTGCGCGGTGGCCGCGGCGGTGCTCGTGGCCGCGGAGCCCCCGCCTGTGCCACCTCCGCCCGCGCCGCCCTTCCCGCCCGGTCCCGTCGCCTCCGCCGCGCGCGGCAGCAGCCGGGCCACCGCCGCCAGGGCCGGAGCCAGGGCGTCCGTCGAGCGCAGCCGGAGCAGTACCGCCAGAGCCGGTTCGCCCGCGGGCTCCGGCCCCGCCCCCGCTGCCGCGCCGGGCCCGGCGGCCCCGCCCGGCTCGCCCCCGCCCCGCCGCGGTACGACGCACACCGCCGCCGCGCCCGGTACCGACGCCGGAGCCTCCCCGGGCCACGGCGCCACGCAGACCGCCGCGTGCAGCCCGTCCCCGCCCGGGCCGAGGGCGACCCGCAGTGCGGCCACCGCCATGTCCTGCTGCCAGCCCCGGCCGGCCGTGAGCACCGCCAGGAACTCCCGCGACAGGTCGGCCCCGGCCTTCGCCTCCTCGGCGAGCAGCACTCCGATGCGCTGGGCCACCTCCATGGCCGCGTCCAGCGCCGCCGGCCCGGGCCCGGGCTTGCCGGGCTCCTGGTCCAGCAGCCATACGTAGCCCTGCACGATGCCCCGGTACCGCACCGGCAGGCAGATCCGCCCCCGGAACACGCCGGCGTCGGGCGCCGCCGGGATCCGGACCGGCCCGGTGGCGCGGGCGATGCCGAAGGCCTCGAACCAGGACCGGACGGCCGCCGTCGACTGCCGCGTCAGGATCGAGCGGGTCCGTACCGGGTCCATTGCGAGATCGTCGTCGCTGTCGTGGGCGCCGAAGGCGATCAGCCGGAAGTCCCGGTTCTCCAGGGTCGCCGGGGCGCCGAGCAGCGCGGAGATCTCGTCCACCAGGTCCTGGTAATCGCCCTTCACGCGGACATTCTCCCACCCCGGCGCGGACCCTTCAGACAGATGTATGAGATCCGGGACACGGATGCGTGACAGCTGTCGATGGCAGAGGATCAAAGCGATCCTTAGGTTTCACGGTGGTTTTACTTGCGCTTTTCTTCTGCCACCCGCTGGAGGTGCCCCCGTGCTGGGTCCCGTGATCCTCGCCGCTTCGCGCAGCGACAAGATGCGTCGTATCGTCTCCGCCGCCCCGGTGACCAAGCCCGTGGTGAATCGGTTCATCCCCGGCGAGACCGTCGATCAGGTCATCCCGATCGTCGAGGAGCTCACGCGCAACGGCCTCGAGGTCACCCTCGACGTCGTCGGTGAGGACATCACGGCGGTGGAGCAGTCCTACGCCGCCCGGGACGCCTACCTCCAGCTCATCGAGCGCCTCGCGGAGCTCGGTCTCGGCGAGAAGGCCGAGATGTCCGTCAAGCTGTCGATGTTCGGCCAGGCCCTGGAGGGCGGCCACGAGCTGGCGCTCGCCAACGTCCGCCCGGTCGTCGAGGCCGCGGCCGCCATCGGTACCACCGTGACGCTCGACGCCGAGGACCACACCACCCTCGACTCGATGTTCGCCATCCACGAGGAGCTGCGCCGGGACTTCCCTCAGACCGGCTGCGTGATCCAGGCGTACCTCTTCCGCACGGAGGCCGACGCCCGCCGCCTGGCCGCCGCCGGCAGCCGCGTCCGTATCGTGAAGGGCGCCTACAAGGAGCCCGCCGAGGTCGCGTACCTGGGCAAGGCGGAGATCGACAAGGCGTACGTCCGGATCCTGAAGATCCTCATGGACGGCGAGGGCTACCCGATGATCGGGTCGCACGACCCGCGCCTCATCGCCATCGGCCAGGAGCTCGCGCGCAAGGCCGGGCGCAAGCTGGACGAGTACGAATTCCAGATGCTGTACGGCATCCGCAGCGAGGAGCACCTGCGGCTCGCCGCCGAGGGCCACCGGATGCGCGTCTACACCGCGTACGGGACGGACTGGTACGGCTACTTCATGCGCCGCCTCGCGGAGAAGCCGGCCAACCTGCTCTTCTTCGTCCGCTCGATGATCACCAAGAACTAGGCACCCCACTAGCTCAAGGAGTTACCAGCCCCATGGATGCTGTGACCCAGGTCCCCGCGCCGGTCAACGAGCCGGTCCACTCGTACGCCCCGGGCACCCCGGAGCGCACGCGGCTCGAAGCACAGCTCAAGCAGCTGTCCGAGAACCCGATCG
>NZ_JBIAVJ010000013.1:158678-229291 GCF_042894025.1 Streptomyces sp. NPDC001549 | reverse complement strand
CTACGACCTGACACTCCTGAACAAGGTCCTCAAGGCCGCCGGCAAGCCCGAGGTCTCCGACGCCGGCCTCGGCGCCAAGTAACCCCGCAATCCAGCAATCCCAGGAGGTGACGACCATGGCCACCACGCTTGCCAAGGCTGCCGAGGGCTCCGTCGCGGAGCGCACGCACGCCGCCCGCATCGAGCACGTCTCGAAGTCCTTCTCCGGCCCGGCCGGATCGCAGCTCGTCCTGGACGACATCAGCCTTGATGTCGCTCCCGGCGAGTTCGTCACCATCCTGGGTGCCTCGGGGTGTGGAAAGTCCACGCTGCTGAACCTGGTCGCGGGTCTGGACAAGCCGTCCGCGGGGTCCATCGAGACCCCCGGCGGCCGTCCGGCGCTGATGTTCCAGGAGCACGCCCTCTTCCCGTGGCTGACCGCGGGCAAGAACATCGAACTGGCCCTGCGCCTGCGCGGGGTGGCCAAGGCCGAACGCCGCCCGGAGGCCGAACGGCTGCTGGAGCTGGTCCGCCTCGGCGGCTCGTACGGCAAGCGCGTGCACGAGCTGTCCGGCGGTATGCGCCAGCGCGTGGCCCTGGCCCGGGCGCTCGCCCAGGACAGCCGGCTGCTGCTGATGGACGAGCCGTTCGCCGCGCTCGACGCCATCACCCGGGACGTGCTGCACGGCGAACTCACCCGCATCTGGGCCGAGACGGGCCTGTCCGTCCTCTTCGTCACCCACAACGTGCGCGAGGCCGTCCGCCTCGCCCAGCGCGTGGTCCTGCTCTCCTCCCGGCCCGGCCGGGTCGCGAAGGAATGGACCGTGGACATCCCGCAGCCGCGCCGCATCGAGGACGCGGACGTCGCGGAACTGTCCCTGGAGATCACTGAACACCTGCGTGGGGAGATCCGCCGCCATGGCCAGCACTGACATCACTTCGAAGGCCACGGGCAAGACCGACGACCTGGCCGGCCTGGAGGCGGGCCTCGACGCCCTCGACGCGGTCCAGACCCACCGCACCCCGGTCCGCGAGATCCTCGTCAAGAAGGTCCTCCCGCCGGTCCTGGCCGTGAGCCTGGTGCTCCTGGTCTGGCAGGTCCTCGTCGCGACGCACGTGACCGAGGAGACCAAGCTGCCCGCGCTGTCCGCGGTGTGGGACAGCCTGTCCGACATGTGGGTCAAGGGCACGCTGCTGGAGGTCATCTGGACCAGCGTCGCCCGCGGTCTGCTCGGCTTCCTGCTGGCCCTGGCCATCGGTACGCCGCTCGGACTCCTCGTCGCCCGGGTGAAGTTCGTCCGCGCCGCGATCGGCCCGATCCTGCAGGGCCTGCAGTCGCTGCCGTCGGTGGCCTGGGTGCCGCCGGCCGTCCTGTGGTTCGGCCTGAACGACGCGATGATGTACACGGTGATCCTGCTGGGCGCCGTCCCGTCCATCGCCAACGGCCTCGTCTCCGGCATCGACCAGATCCCGCCGCTGTACCTGCGGGCCGGCCGCACCCTGGGTGCCACCGGTCTGCGGGGGGCCCGGCACATCGTCATGCCGGCCGCGCTGCCCGGCTACCTGGCCGGTCTGAAGCAGGGCTGGGCCTTCTCCTGGCGCTCGCTGATGGCCGCCGAGATCATCGCCTCCTCGCCGGACCTGGGCCTGGGCCTGGGCCAGCTGCTGGAGAACGGCCGCAACAACATCGACCTGCCGGGCGTGTTCCTCGCGATCATCCTGATCCTGGTGGTCGGCATCGCCATCGACCTGCTGATCTTCAGCCCGGTCGAGCGGTGGGTGCTGCGCAGCCGCGGCCTGCTGGCGAAGAGCTGATCGCCGTGTCCCCCGCACTCCTGGTCATCGCCCACGGCAGCCGCGATCCGCGGCACGCGGCGACCGTGCACGCCCTCACGGGGCGGGTGCGGGCGCTGCGGCCGGGGCTGCGCGTGGAGACGGCCTTCCTGGACTTCAACACCCCGTCGGTGGGGCAGGCCCTGTCCTCGCTCTACCTGTCCGGCGTACGGGAGGTCGTGGCGCTCCCGCTGCTGCTGACCCGCGCCTTCCACGCGAAGTCCGACATCCCGGCGGCGCTCGCCGAGTCGACCTCGCGCCTGCCGGGGCTGTCGGTGCGGGTGGCGGACGTCCTCGGACCGTCCCCGCTCCTGCTGACCGCCCTGGAACGCCGGCTCACCGAGGCCGGCCTCACCCCGGCGGACCGCGCCGGCACCGCCGTGGTGCTCGCGTCCGCCGGCTCCACGGACCCGGAGGCGATCGCAGTGATCGCTGAAACCGCGCGGGAGTGGCGGCGCACCGGTTGGTGTGCCGTGCGGCCTGCGTTCGCCTCCGCTGCTCTGCCCCGTACGGAGGACGCCGTACGGGCCCTGCGCGCCGAGGGCTTCGACCGGGTGGCGGTGGCCCCGTACGTCATCGCCCCCGGCCGCCTCCCGGACCGCATCGCGGCCGGCGCCGACGCCGCGGGCGCGGACGTCGTCGCGGACGTCCTGGGCGCGGCCCCGGAACTGGCCCGGCTGCTGCTGCGCCGCTTCGACGCGGCCGCGACGGCGCCGGCCCGGCTGCCCGCGCTGACCGCGTAGGCCCCCGGCCTCAGTCCGCGGGCGCCGCGCCGCGGGTGCTGTCGGCCTCGGGGCCGGCGGCGGCCATGGCGGCCGGGCGGAGCAGGGCGAAGAGCATCAGCGGCCGACGGCGGGCGCTGTCGTCCTCGAAGAGGTTCGCCGAGACCGTCAGGCTGATCCACATCCACCTCAGACGCGGGCCGCCGCCTCGTCCGCGAGGGCCGTCAGGTCCACGGCGGACATCGAGCCCGGCGGCAGGCCCTCCCGGGCGAAGATGTTCGCCGCGTGCCGCAGGACGTCGTTGACCGGGGTCGGCACCCCGTGCAGCCGGCCCAGCAGGGAGATCTCCCCGTTGAGGTAGTCCGCCTCCACCGAGCCCGTGCCCCGCGCCAGGCTCTGCCAGGACGAACCGCCCCGCACCCCTGCCGGCTGGTTCACCTTGCCCTCGCGCGCCGTCGACTGCTCGGCGTCCGAGGCGTAGGCGATGCCCGCCGCGCCGAAGGCCGCCTTGCCTTCGCGGACGGCCCGCAGGAGCAGCGCCGCCTTCACCGGGTCCGGCTCCGGTCCGGTCGTCGCCTGGATCGCGTTGCCCAGGTTCCCGAGCAGCTTCGCGTACTTCCACCGCATCACGTCCTCGACCGGCGGCGCCTCGAAGCCGGCCTTGCCGAGGTCCGCCGCGACGGCCCGGGACACGGCGTCCGTGCCGCCCGCCGCCCGGCCCACGTGCAGGATCCCGGTCAGCGGCGCGCACAGCGCCGAGACCACGCCCGGCTCCAGGAAGGTGGCGGGCAGCCATACGCACACCCCGTACACGCGCGCGAAGCGCCGTAGCGCCAGCCGCTCGCTCTCCACGCCGTTCTGCGCGCACAGCACCGGCAGGCGCTGCGCGGCCGTACCGCCGCCCGCGACCTCCGCGTCGCCCCACGCGTCGAGCGCGGCGATGGCGTTCTGGGTCTTCACGGACAGCAACAGGACATCGTCCGGGCGCAGTTCACCCAGTTCGTCCGGTCCGGTGACGACGGGCAGCCGGTGCACCCGGGTCCCGTCGGCCGTCGTGAGCCGCAGTCCCCCGGCCCGCAGGGCCTGTGCGTGCGCGCCGCGGGCGACGAGTACGACCTCGCCGCCCGCCTCCGCGAGCCGTCCGCCGATGGTGGCGCCGACCGCGCCCGCGCCGATGATGATGTAACGCATGCCACGAGCCTGGCACATCCGGCCCGCCGGGTCGCCGTCGGGGGAGGCGAGGGTGTACTCCGCCCTCAGCGCACACCTGTTTGTACGGCCCGGCGCGGGGCCTCGGGCGCGGGGTCAGACCGCGGTCAGCTCCACGAGCTTGGCGACGGTGTTCCAGTTGCGGGTGGTCACGTCGATGCCCTTGACGACGGCGGGCCTGGCGAGGGCCTCGGCGAGCTTGGAGCGGCCCAGGCCTTCGGGGACGTAGAGGTAGAGGACGCGCTCGCCGATCCGGTACTCCTCGGGGAGGTACGCCGCCCCGTCGAGCGCGGCGAACCGCTCCGGGCCGGGCTGTTCGGAGCAGAAGGTGACGTGCAGCTGCTTGCCCTCCAGCTCCGCCGCCGGGAACGGGCAGGCCTCGGCGACGGCGCGCAGGTACGCGCCGTCCAGCACCAGGCACGCCACGCGGAAGCCGAAGTGGGCCTCGATGGCCGCCTCCAGCTCCCGGGCGAGGGCCGTCGGGTCCTGCCGCGCACTGCTGAAGACGGCGTTGCCGCTCTGCAGGTACGTCTCCACGTCGCCGTGGCCGAGCCCCTCCAGCAGCGCGCGCAGCTCCGCCATCGGGACCTTCTTGTTCCCGCCGACATTGATCCCGCGCAGCAGGGCCGCGTACTTCTTCGTCGTCGCCTTCTCGGCCGTCGCCTTCTTCGTCATGGGCGCACCCTAGAACCCGCCTACGACAATTCGGCCTCGATGAGGTCGGCCGCCTGCCGTGTGCCGCCCTCGGTCGCCATCTGCGCACGGACGGCCTCCGCGCGGGCGGCGACCCTGGGGTCGGCGACCAGGTGGAGGACCGCCTCGCGCAGGGTCGCGGCGTCGGCGTCCGCCATCGGGACGTGCCGGGCCACGCCGAGGGAGACGAGCATGTCGGCGTTGCCGAACTGGTCGACGGCCTGCGGGACGGCGACCATCGGGGTGGCGGTGGCGAGCCCCTCCTGGCTGCCGCCGGCGCCCGCGTGCGTGATGAAGGCGTCGGCCCGGCGCAGGATGTCCAGCTGGGGGACCCAGCGGTGGACCTCGACGTTGGCGGGGACCGGGCCCAGGTCCGCCTCGTCGGTGAACTTGCCGATCTGGAGCACGAGATACCAGTCGGGCAGGTCCGCGAAGGCCTCGATGCAGGCGCGGTAGAAGGCCGGCTGCTTGGTGAAGGCGGAGCCGAGCGAGACGAGCACGATCTTCCTGCCCTCGGCGGCCGGGGGCCTGTCCCAGGTGCCCTGGGTGGCGCTGCGGTCGCCCTGGCAGGCGCCGACGAAGGTGTACACGGACCCGTCGACCCGGTCGGCGTGCGGCTGCAGAGCCCGGGGGATGAGGACGATGCTGCGCCGGGGGCGGCCCTGGAAGCGGTCGACGTCGTCGCCGAGGCCGTTCCCGGTGAGCCAGGCCGCGAAGGCCGCGTAGTACGCCCGGCCGCGCTCGGAGGCCTTCAGCTCGGCGAACATCGGCTCGGCCACCTCCTGCTCGTATCCCTCCCAGGCGACCAGGTTCGGGGAGAGGGAGACGGCGGGGACGCCCCAGCGATGGGCGAGCACGGGCGCCGGGTAGGAGGTGATGTCGTGGAGCACGAGGTCCGGCTCGTCGCCCTCGAAGGCGGCGGCGAGCTGCGGGAGCGCCTGGACGGCGTCCTTCAGGAACGGCTCCAGGTTGTCGATGAGCTCGGTGCCCCAGGCCTCCGGCTCGTCGTCGGTCGGGAGGGTGGAGGTGTAGATCACGGGAGTGGCGCCGGTCTCCGCGACCTTCTCGGCGAAGGCGGCGGGGATGGCGTAGCTGACGCGGTGGCCACGGGCCACGAGTTCGCGGATCACCTCGATGCTCGGGTTCACGTGCCCGTGGGCGGCGATGGAGAACATGGCGATGTGGGCGGGCTTGGCTGCGGTCATGATCGAACGATAAGCGAGACGATACGTCTCGTGCAATATCTTTCTCACCGATCACGCCGGACCGGCCCGGCGGGACGAACCGGAGGAGCCGGAGGAGCCGGGCGGGCCGGGCGGGCCGGGCGGGTGGTCCGAGGCCGTGATGCGTGCGACGTCGACGGTGAGCGAGTCGAGCCAGGCGAGCGCGGCGAAGAACCGCGGCGAGGAGGCACGCGGCGGGTCGTCCAGCGTGGGCACGCCGGGCGGCGGCGCGCTCTGCGGGTCCGGGGCGTCCGAGGCCTCCGGGGCCGCCCCCGCCCGCTCGGCCGCCTCCCGCATCCGGCCGGCCACCCCCGCCGCCCGGCCGTCCAGCCGGGCGCCGTTGTCCGGGCCCACGGCCGGGCCGCCGCGGACGACGAGCCGCCGCGAACCCCACAGCACGTGGTGGCCCGTCATCATGGCCGCCTGCCAGTCCGTCGTGGGGTCCTCGGTGTTGCGGGGCTCGCTCTGGTGCTGCGCGAAGGCGGACTCCGCCATGATCAGCGCGTGCTGGAGCGGATGGTCGTCGGGAGTGTGCCCCGGCCCGCCCTCCACCACGTCGGCCGTGGTCCGCTCGACGGTCTCGGCCTCCCTCGTCAGCAGCAGGGCGACCGCCCGGTGCAGCTCCCGCTGCGCCCCGCGCGGCCAGGCGAGCACCCCGAACACGACGCCGATCAGGCTGCCGATGATCACGTTCAGGATCCTGACCTCGGCCAGCTGCCAGGTCACGGGGGCCAGCTGCGCGAAGACGAAGGCCACCACGAGGGTGAACATGCCCTGGGCCCAGCCCACGCCCCGTACCGGCCCCACCCGGAACGCCGTGAGCATCACGAACGGCAGGGCGATGGCGTAGATGGTGGTGTGGACGCCGATCAGGGCCAGCAGGACCCCGGTGACCAGGGCTCCGAGCAGGGTGCCGGTGATGGCCACCCGTACAGTCGCCCGGGTCTGGGAAGCGGTCGTCCGGGTCAGGCTGAGGACGGCCAGCATCGCCCAGAAGCCGTGGGGCAGCGAGTCCACGCCCGCGACCGTACGGGCCGCGGCGAGCGCGAGGCTGATCCGTACGGCGTTCTGGAAGTACACGGACCGGGGTCCGGCGTGTCCCGCCATCCGGTGCCACCACAGGAGCGGCGCGAGCTGACCGGCGTACCAGAAGCGCCCGGCGTCGACCTCGGCGGGCTTCCGCGCGCGCCGGCCCCGTACCGCCAGCTCGGCCGCCGTCGTCAGGGCCACGGCGGCGTCGGACACCTCCAGCACGGCCGCCCGGCGGCGGCCCCGCGCCACCGTCGTCGGCGGCTCCCGCGCGGCCGCCGACGCCGCCTCCTCCCGTACGCGCCGCAGGGCGGCGGCCGCTTCGGTCGTGTCGGCCGTGCCGTCCAGCAGGGCCGAGGTCTCGGTGACGGCCCGGGCGACCGCGGCCAGCACCTCGGCCTCCGGCACCTTGGGCGGCCGGTCCGGGGGCGGCGGCTCCGGGGGCGCCGGGGGCAGGTTCACCATGCGGCCCAGGAGCGTGCGGGCGGCCAGGCCCACGTGGGCCAGGGCGCGGTCGTGCAGCCCCGGCCCGGCGGGCCGGTCCGCCTCGTCGATCCGGAACGGCCGCAGCGACTCCCCGGCCGCCCGGGCCGTCTCCGCCGAGACGGCGGACAGCGTGTACGGGGCGCGGCCCAGCTCGGCGGCGCAGCGGGCGGCGGTGCCGGCCGCCCCGGCGGCCAGCCGCCGGTAGGTGGGCCCGGGCTCCTCGGGCAGGAGGAAGACCTCGGCGAGGACCAGCAGCACCAGGCCGAAGGTCGCCCCCACGAGCCGTTCGAGGAGGGTGTCCGGTGCGTAGGGCGGGAAGCACGGCAGGATGTAGAGCAGCTGCAGCCCCGGGGCCGCGCCCGCCGCGCGGGGACCGGCCGCCGCCACGAAGGCCAGGGCGAAGCCGATCAGGAGCATGCCGGCCACGGCGCTCCAGGTCCGGATCGCGAGGTAGGTGCCGATCGTCAGCAGCACCCAGGCCACGGGCGTCGCCTTGACCATGACGGCCGCCCGCTGGCGCCCGGTGCCGGGGATGTGGGAGAGGGCCGCCATCGACACCGCGGCGAACAGCGCGTACGTCGCCGCCACCGGCCGGTCCAGCGCGTACAGGCACACGAAGAACGAGACGCACGCGGCGAGGGTGGTGCGCAGGGCGCGCCGCGTCACGACCGAGGGACCCCGGTCGGCGCGTCCGTCATGTTCGGCGCACATGACTCCAGGATCGGGCCACCTGCCGGAAGCCACCACATACTGACGGACGGCAGCGGATCCGGAGCGAGGGGCGAGAGCGGCGGTATGGACGAGGCACGGGCGAGGCACGTACTGGCGGCAGCGGGCCTGACCGGGGGCGCGCCCGGGGCGGCGGTCCTCCTCGCGCTCGGCGAGAACGCGGTCTTCGCCGTCGGCGACCTGGTGGTGAAGGTGGGCCGGGAGGCGGCGCTGCTGGAGCGGGCCGAGCGGGAACTCGCGGTGGCCGGCTGGTTCGCCGCGGCCGGGATCCCGGCGGTCCGCGCGGCCGAGCCGAAGCCGCGGCTGGTGGACGGGCACCCGCTGACCCTGTGGCACCGGCTCCCGGACGCGGTGCGGCCCGCGGGGCCCGGGGACCTGGCGGCGCTGCTGCGCCTCGTGCATGCCCTGCCCGAGCCGCCGTTCGCCCTGCCCGCGCGGGACCTGCTGGGCGGGGTCGAGCGCTGGCTGCGGCTGGCGGGGAACTCCGTCGACCCGGCGGACGCGGCCTATCTGCGAGCCCGCCGGGACGCGTACGCCGGTGAGCTGGCGGCCCTGACCCCGCGGCTGCCCCCGGGCCCGGTCCACGGCGACGCCCTGCCCCGCAACGTCCACGTGGGCCCCGACGGCCCGGCCCTGGTCGACCTGGAGACCGTGTCGGCCGATCTGCGCGAGCACGACCTGGTGGTGATGGCGCTCTCCCGCGACCGGTACGGCATGCCCGCCGAGGAGTACGAGGCCTTCGTGACGGCGTACGGGTGGGACGTCCGCGACTGGGAGGGCTGCGCGGTCCTGCGCGGCGCCCGGGAGACGGCCAGCTGTGCCTGGGTCGCCCAGCACGCCCCGGCCGACCCGAAGGCCCTGGCCGAATTCCGCCGCCGCGTGGCCTCCCTCAGGGAAGGCGACCGGGAAACGCGGTGGCACTCCTTCTAGGAAGGCCCTGCCGGCCGGTCCTGCCTAGGCCGGGACCAGGCCGCGCAGTGGCCAGGCCTCGTCGATCACCGCGTCCGGGGTGCCCTGGCGGCGCAGGTACGACTGGAAGTCCCGGGCCCAGCGCGCGTGCCAGGTGCTCTGCCGCGCGTGCAGGTCGGCCGGGGTGAGCGCGGCCACCTCGGGATGCCGCTCGGCTATCGCCCGGGCGACCTGGACCGCGGCCAGCGCGTCCGCCCCGGCGTCGTGCGCGTCGTCGAGGGTGACCCCGTACACCCCGCAGACCGCCTCCAGGGTCCGCTTGCCCCGCCGGTAGCGGTCCACGGCCCGGTCGATGGTCAGCGGGTCCACCACCGGCCCGGTCTGTGCCCCGCCCAGCCGGTCGGCCAGCGAGGGCAGCCCGTGCCGGGCCAGCTCGGCCGTCAGCAGGGTCAGGTCGAAGGCCGCGTTGTACGCGACCACCACCGCGCCGGCGCGCCAGTGGCCTACCAGGGCCTCGGCGACCTCGTCCGCGACCTCCCGCACCGGGCGCCCCTCGGCGACCGCGCGCTCCGTGCTGATCCCGTGGATCGCCGAGGCTCCTTCCGGAATCGGTATCCCCGGGTCCGCGAGCCAGCCGCGCCGCTCGCGCACCGCTCCGGCCCGCACCTCGACCAGGGCCGCCGTCACGATCCGGGATTCCCCCGGCTCCGTGCCGGTCGTCTCCAGGTCGAATCCGATCAGCACACCGCCGTGCCAGTCCCCCATGCCGTGCCAGTCCTCCACCCCGTGCCCCTCCCCCGTGCAACGCCTTCGGTCAACGGGTTTCAGCCTGCCACGGGGCACTGACAGCCAGGCCGCCGGGGCCGCCGGGGCGTGGATCAGAGGCCCAGGGTCAGCCAGCCGAAGGTCTGCCGGTAGGCCCGGCTCAGCAGCGCGCGGCCGCGCAGGCCGGCCCGCCAGGCGAACACGGACGCGAGCAGGTGGACGACCGCGACGGGCCCGCCGACCCACAGCGCGGCGGCCGCCGGCGTCCCGAACCAGCCGACGACCACGGCGGCGACGAGCGCCACGCACAGTCCCAAGTGCCCTTCGCCCGTGTCGAAGCGGAATAACTCCGCCCAGGCCTCCCGGTCCGCCTTCAGCCCCGCCTCGTACCGTTCCCGTGCCTTCTCCGGATCCGCGTACTTTCCCTCGGGCCATGGCTCCAGCACCGTTCCCCGCCCCCCTCGTAGGTCGTGCCCCGTTGCCCGTGCCCCGTTGCCCGTGCCCCCTGTCAGGACACCGGCCGGGAGTCCTCCCACATCGACTCGAACTCTTCCCGGTACGTCGTGAACAGTCCGTGCTCCGCGTCCTTCGGCACCCCGCGCCCACCGCCCCGCAGCACCAGGACGGGCGACTCCATGCCGCGCGCCCGCCGCAGGTAGGACTGGACCACCGCGATGCCCGAGGACTGCCCCTCCACCAGGTAGGCGGTGAACCGCGGGGTCTCGTCGAAGACGTGGATCTCGAAACGGGAGGGGTCCCGCAGACCCGCCCGGACCCGGCGGACGTGCAGGATGTTCATCTCCACCGAGCGGCTCAGCTCGCCCTTGCGCAGCCCCAGTTCCCGCTCGCGCCGCTTCACGGCGCTGCTCGCCGGGTTCAGGAACAGCAGCCGTACCCGGCACCCGGCCTCCGTGAGCCGGACGAGTCTTCGGCCCGAGAAGTTCTGGACCAGCAGGTTGAGACCTATGCCGATGGCGTCGAGCCGCCGCGCGCCCCCGAAGAGGTCCTCGGCCGGGAGCTGGCGCTGCAGCCGCACCCGGTCGGGGTGGACCGAGATGACGTCCGCGTACCGGTCGCCCACCAGGTCTTCGACGGCGTCGATCGGCAGCCGTTCCGCGGAGGGGCTGCCGGAGACCCCGCCCAGTACCTCCAGCAGGCGCGCCGAGGCCCGCTCCGCCTGCTCCAGCACGGGCCGGGACAGCGCCCGGTTGCGGGAGACGACATTGCGGGTGACCTCCAGCTCGTCGAGGGCCAGCTCGATCTCGCGCCGGTCGTCGAAGTACGGCTCGAAGCACGGCCAGTGCTGGACCATCAGCTCCCGCAGCTGGGGCAGGGTCAGGAAGCTCAGCACGTTGTCGTCGGCCGAGTCGAGCAGGTAGCCCTTGCGCCGGCTGACCTCGCGCACGGCCACGGCCCGCTGCACCCATTCCTGCCCGGCGGGCCCGGCGGCCGCGACGACCCAGTCGTCCGTGCCGTGCACCGGTTCGTAGATGGGCCGGAGCACCGCCCCGACCACCGCGCGCAGCCGCTGTTCGATGAGATTCAGCCAGATGTACGCGCGGCCGGCCCGCTGTGCCCGGGTCCGGACCTCGCTCCAGGCCTCCGTGCCCCAGTCCAGCTCCACGCCGGTCCCCGCGTTCCCGGCCGCCGCCGGTCCGCCCGCCAGGGAGACCGCCCCGGCCGGGATCCCCGCGGGTGTCCCGCCGGGGACACCCCCTGGGGCGTCCGCCGGGCCACCCTCGTGACTGCTGTCACCAAGGGGCAGCTCCAGACCTCCCGAGCTCACCCGTGCACCGCCTTCTGCGTCTGGACGCCCGTCTCCAGTGATCACGGAAGGGTACTCCGCGCGCACGGCCCGGTGCAGCCCGACGGCCCGTACGGAGGCTGTCGGTTGACCCATTATCCGATGCGCAGACAGTCCGCTGACCCGCATATCAGCTCTGCGGGTCACCCGGTAGGACCCCTCCCAAGTCCGCGCTTGCGGCCCCTCTTTCGGGGAAGATCTGGCAGGGACGTGGTCCACGCCGGGTCAGCCGGGACATCTTCGGGCAACGAGGGAAGAGTCGTTATCTATGCAGGTCTGGCCGGGACAGGCGTATCCGCTGGGTGCCACGTACGACGGCGCCGGCACCAACTTCGCGGTCTACTCGGAGGCCGCCCGACGCATCGAGCTGTGCCTCCTCCACGACGACGGGTCGGAATCGGCCGTGGAGCTGCGCGAGACGGACGCCTTCGTCCGCCACGCGTACCTGCCCGGCGTCATGCCGGGCCAGCGCTACGGATTCCGTGTGCACGGCCCGTACGAGCCCGAGCGCGGCCGGCGCTGCAACGCGGCGAAGCTGCTGCTGGACCCGTACGCGCGGGCCATCAGCGGCCGGGTCAGCTGGAACGAGGCGGTGTACGGCTACCACTTCGGCCGGCCGGACTCGCGCAACGACCTGGACTCCGCCCCGCACACGATGAGCTCGGTGGTGGTGAATCCGTACTTCGACTGGGCCAATGACCGGCCGCCGCGCCACGAGTACCACCACACCGTGCTGTACGAGGCCCACGTCAAGGGTCTGACCATGCACCATCCGGACCTCCCCGAGGAGCTGCGCGGCACCTACGGGGCGCTCGCGCACCCGGCGGTCATCGGCCACCTCGCCAAGCTCGGGGTGACGGCGCTGGAGCTGATGCCGGTCCACCAGTTCGTCAACGACCACCGGCTGGTCAACGACGGGCTGAGCAACTACTGGGGCTACAACACCATCGGCTTCTTCGCCCCGCACAACGGCTACGCCTCAGGCGACCGCGGCCAGCAGGTGCTGGAGTTCAAGTCGGCGGTCCGGGCGCTGCACGAGGCGGGCATCGAGGTGATCCTCGACGTGGTCTACAACCACACCGCCGAGGGGAACCACCTGGGGCCGACGCTGTCCTTCCGGGGGCTGGACAACGCCTCGTACTACCGGCTGGCGGAAGATCCGCGCCATTACATGGACACCACCGGCACCGGGAACTCGCTGCTGATGCGCTCCCCGCACGTGCTCCAGCTGATCATGGACTCGCTGCGGTACTGGGTCACCGAGATGCACGTGGACGGCTTCCGCTTCGACCTGGCGGCGACGCTGGCCCGCCAGTTCCACGAGGTGGACCGGCTGTCCTCGTTCTTCGACCTGGTCCAGCAGGATCCGGTGGTCAGCCAGGTGAAGCTGATCGCGGAGCCCTGGGACCTGGGCGAGGGCGGCTACCAGGTGGGCAACTTCCCGCCGCTGTGGACCGAGTGGAACGGCAAGTACCGGGACACCGTACGGGACCTGTGGCGCGGGCAGCCGCGCACGCTCGCGGAGTTCGCGGGGCGGCTGACGGGCTCCTCGGACCTCTACCAGGACGACGGGCGGCGCCCGCTGGCGTCGATCAACTTCACCACCTGCCACGACGGTTTCACCCTGAACGACCTGGTCTCGTACGACGAGAAGCACAACGAGGCCAACCGGGAGGGCAACCGGGACGGCGAGACCCACAACCGTTCCTGGAACTGCGGTGTGGAGGGGCCCACCGAGGATCCGGAGATCCTGGAGCTGCGCGAACGCCAGATGCGCAACTTCACGGCCACCCTGATGCTGTCGCAGGGGGTGCCGATGCTCAGCCACGGTGACGAGTTCGGCCGTACCCAGCAGGGGAACAACAACGCCTACTGCCAGGACAACGAGTTGAGCTGGGTGTGCTGGCCGGAGCCCGGCAAACCGGCGCCGTCGCTGCTGGAGTTCACCCGGCGGATGGTGTGGCTGCGCCGTGACCACCCGGTCTTCCGGCGGCGCCGGTTCTTCCACGGGCGGCCGGTGGAGGGCACGCACGACGAGCTGTCCGACATCGCCTGGTTCACCCCGCACGGGGAGGAGATGCGGGCGCGGGACTGGCAGGCGCAGCACGCGAAGGCGCTGACGGTCTTCCTCAACGGGGAGGCGATCTCCGAGCCGGGCACCCGCGGGGAGCGGATCACCGACGACTCGTTCCTGCTGATGTTCAACGCGGGCGCGGAGCCGCAGGACTTCACCGTTCCTGAGGGGCACGGCGCGCAGTGGCGGCTGGTGGTCGACACGGCGCGGGCGGACGTACTGCCACCCGGCACCGGGCCGCAGTATGCGGCCGGTGACCGGGTGGCGCTGACGGGGCGGTGCCTGGTGGTGCTTCAGCGCCCGGCGTAGGCGGCGCCGCTCCCGTCCGTCACCGGGGCGGAGCCGGTCCGCGGGCCCGGAATGCTCACCCCGGCGGTGTGCGTCCGGGCGGCGGGCACCTTGGTGACGAGGGCGAGGACCAGGCAGAGCGCGGCCGCCCCGACGGCCACGGCGAAGGCCCCGGCGGGGCCGTACGTCTCGGCGAGGCACCCGCAGACGACGAGTGCCGTGGCCTGCCCGGCCACCAGACAGCTGGCGGCGAAGGCCATCGCGGTGGAGAGCCGGGCCGGTTCCACGGCCCGCTCGGTGAGCGCGAACGCGGTGATCAGGTGGGGTGCGTAGGCGGCGCCCAGCACGGTGACGACGGCGTACAGCGGCCACAGGCTGTCGGTGAACAGCAGGGGCACCGAGAGCACCAGGGCCGCGCCGGTCGCCACCCGCCAGCGCAGCCGCAGCCCGAAGCGGGCGGGCAGCGCGCCGAGCGAGATGCCGACGACCGCGCTGACGACGCCCATGGCGGAGTAGACGACGGCGGCCTGGTCGGGGACGCCGAGCCGGATGGTGAGCGCGGTGATGCCCGCCTGGCAGGCGCCGAACATCGCGCCCTGGAGGGCGAGGGAGCCGCGTACGGCGTGGACCACCCCGGGCGGCCGGACCCGGCTTCCCGGGAGCCGGTCCCGCGCGGGCGGCCCTCCCCCGGACTCCGTCCGGGGGTACCCCCCGGTGACGGCGGCGGTCGGGTGCAGCGCGTAGGCGGTGCCGAAGACGGCGACGAGGCCGGCCGCGCCGGCGAGGGCGACGGCCGGGTGTGCCAGGAGAGCGGCGAGTCCGACGAGGGCGGGTCCGAAGACGAAGGAGACCTCGTCCAGGGTGCCTTCGAGCGCGTGGACGGCGCCGACGACGCTCTCGCCGGACTTGGCCCGGTGCGCCAGGGCCACCGAGCGGGTGCGGGCGAGCGGTCCGATCAGCGGTACGGAGGCGCCGGTGAGGGCTCCGATCGCGGCGAGCGGGACGGTGGCCAGGTGCGTGAGCGCCCCGGCGACCAGGGCGGCGGTGGCCACGGCGTTGACGGCGGCCGCGGCCAGGACCACGCGGCGCTGCCCGTGGCGGTCGGCGAGCCAGCCGAGGACGGGCCCGAAGAGGACCTGCCCGATGGAGAGGGCGCCGCCGACCGTGCCCGCGGTGGCGAGGGATCCGCTGGTCTGGGCGACCAGCAGGAAGCTGCCGAACTGGGACATCGCGACGGGCAGTCGGGCGAGGAAAGAGACGAGCGGAAGTAGGGGCCCGGTCAGGGCGATGACTTGTCGATAGGTGCTGACGGTTCCAACCACTTGATCGACACTAACCCGGCGCAGTCACTCGGATGCATTGGGTAATGGCACGGAATCCGGCAGGTTGGGTACGTACGTTCTCATGAGCCAGCCGCACGCGACCCCCAAATCGGAATCTGACGTTCCGACACCAGTCACTCCGACGTCGACCTACCGCCTCCAGCTGCGCCCGGAGTTCCCCTTCGCGGCGGCCGAGGCAGCCGTACCGTACCTCGCCTCGCTCGGCGTGTCGCACCTGCACCTCTCCCCCGTCCTGGAGGCGGTGCCCGGCTCGACGCACGGCTACGACGTCACCGACCACTCCCGCGTGCGGGCCGAGCTCGGCGGCGAGCCGGGACTGCGGGCCCTGGCCGGGACCGCCCGGGCGCACGGGCTCGGGCTGGTCCTCGACATCGTGCCCAACCACATGGCGGTACCGACCCCGCTGCGGCTGAACCGGCCCCTGTGGGAGGTGCTGCGGGAGGGCCCCGGCTCGCCGTACGCCCGCTGGTTCGACATCGACTGGGAGGCGGGCGGCGGGCAGGTGCTGCTGCCGGTGCTGGCCGGGCCGGTGGACTCCTGCGAGCTGCGGGCCGACGGCGAGGTGCTGCGCTACGGGGAGCAGCAGTTCCCGCTGCGGGAAGGGACCTCGGGGCTGGCGCTGCCCGAGCTGCTCGCCGCGCAGTGGTACCGGCCGGCCTGGTGGCGCGAAGCCCGCACCTCGCTCAACTACCGGCGTTTCTTCACCATTTCGGAGCTCATCGGGGTCCGGGTGGAGGACCCGGAGGTGTTCACGGCCACCCATGCGAAGGTGCTGGAGCTGGTCCGGGACGGGGTGGCGGACGGGCTGCGGATCGACCACGTGGACGGCCTCGCGGACCCGGAGCAGTACCTGCGGCGGCTGCGGGCGGCGACCGGCGACGGCTGCTGGGTGGTGGTCGAGAAGATCCTGGCCCGCGAGGAGCGGCTGCCGTCCGCCTGGCCGGTGGCGGGGACCACCGGCTACGACGCCCTGCACCGGGTCGACGGGGTCTTCACCGACCCCGAGGGCGCCGCCGAGCTGGCGGCCCGGTACGGGGAGACCACCGGACTGCCCCGCTGGCCGGAGGCGGCCCGGGCGTCCGCCCGGGAGGTGCTGACCGGCGACCTGGCCGCCGAACTGGGGGCGCTGGAACGGCAGGCCGGTCCGGAACTCGCCTCAGCCGTCCGGGAGTTGCTGATCGCCTTCCCCGTCTACCGGCCCTATCCCGGGGAGCCGGACCTGCCGCCGCGGGCCCTGGAGCAGGCGGCTGCGGCGGCCGGTCCGGGCGCGGTGGCCGCCGTACGGGAGCTGCTGCTGCGGGATCCGGCCTTCGCCGCCCGTTTCGCCCAGACCTCGGCAGCCCTGCGCGCCAAGTCCCTGGAGGACCGGGCCTTCTACCGTTACGCGCCGCTGCTGTCGGCCACCGAGGTCGGCGGGGAGCCGGGACGGCCGGCGGTGTCGGCGGCGGAGTTCCACGCGTACTGCGCCGCCCTGGCCCAGGAGTGGCCCGCGGCCGGGACGGTCCTGTCCACGCACGACACCAAGCGCAGCGCGGACGTCCGGGCCCGGATCGCGGCACTGTCCCAGGCGCCGGAGCTGATGGGGCGCCCCGAGGGACCCGACCCCCAGCTGGCCTGGGTGGCCCGGCAGACCGCGCTGGGGCTCGGCCGGGTCCCCGAGGCCGGGCCGCGGCTGGCCGGTGCACTGCTCAAGGCGGTCCGCGAGGCGGCCCTGCACACCAGCTGGACCGAACCGGACGAGGAGTACGAGGCGGGCGTGGCCGGGTACGTCCCGGCCCCGCTCGACCTCCCGGCGGAACTGGCCGGGGCGGCCCGGGCGAACCTCCTCGGCATGACCCTGCTGCACCTGGCGATGCCGGGGGTCCCGGAGGTCTACCAGGGCGCCGAGACGGAGTACCGGGCCCTGGTGGACCCCGACAACCGGCGTCCGGCCCGCTTCCCCCGCCGGGCACTGGCCCGGCTGGACACGGGGGCCGCCCCCGGGGACCCGGCCGAGGAGAAGCTGGGGCTCACGGCCGCCCTGCTGCGGCTGCGCCGGGACCGGCCGGAGCTCTTCCGGGGCTACGCGCCGGTCCTCGCGCGGGGCCCGGCGGCCGGTCATCTGCTGGCCTTCACCCGGGCCCCCGGGCTCCTGGTGGCGGCCACCCGGCTGTCCCACCGGCTGGCCGCGTCGGGCGGCTGGCGGGACACCCGCCTGCACCTGCCTCCCGGCACCTGGACCCGCTTCGCCCCCGTCTCCCCGCGCGCGGACTCGACCGTGTCGTACAGCGGTCCGGCCGAGGTGGCCGCCCTGCTGGACGGCCGCCCGGTGGGTGTCTGGCTGCGCCGGTGATCCGGCGGAGCCGGGGCCGTACGCCGCTCAGTGCGGCGGACCGCCGGGGCAGCCCGGATCCGGCGCGGCCCCGGCACCGGCACCGGCCCCGGCACCGGCACCGGCACCAGCACCGATCAGCTCCGCGAAGGCGGCCGCGGCACCGGTCAGCGGGACCCGGGAGAAGACCGCCAGGGGCCGGTGCCACGGCGGGTCGAGGGAGAGCAGCACGCAGTCCTCGCCGACGGCGCCGCGGACCATGTGGGCCGGGGCCATGACGACGCCCACCCCGGCGGCCGCCATCCGTACCGCCGTCGAGGTGTGCTCCGTACGCAGCACCGTGTGCGGGGTGAAACCGAGCGCCCCGCACGCCCGGTCGAGGACGAGGACACCGTCGACCAGCGGTTCCATCGCAGCGGATCCAGTCGCGGTGGGCGAGTTCGGCGAGGGCGACGGCCGTGCGGCCGGCCAGCGGATCGTCGGGGTCCGGGCGAGCGTGGAGTCGGTCGACTGGTCGGCCCTGACCGCCACCCGCGACGACATCGTCTCCCGCAACCACAAGGGTGTGGAAAGCCACTTGGACCACGCTGGGGTGCGGGTGGTGTGCAGCGGCGCCCGGTTGATGGGACCGCGTTCGGTACGGACCGAGGACGGGCGGGAGTTCACCGCCGCCCGGGGGATCGTGCTGGCCACCGGGTCCCGGCCGCGTACCCTGCCCGGTCTGGAGCCCGACGGCCGCACGGTGGTGACCAGTGACGACGCGCTGTTCGCGCCCGGCCTGCCGGCTTCGGTGCTGGTACTGGGCGGCGGGGCGATCGGGGTGGAGTACGCGTCCTTCCACCGTTCCATGGGCGCCGAGGTGACCCTGGTCGAGGCCGCGGACCGGCTGGTCCCGCCGGAGGACGCGGATGTGTCCCGGCATCTGGCGCGGGGCCTGAAGAAGCGCGGGATCGACGTGCAGACCGGGGCCAGGCTGGAGGGGGCCGAGCGGCTCGCCTCCGGCGGTGTCCGGGCCACCGTGCGCACCGCGCGGGGGGAGCTGCGGGAGATCGGGGCGGAGCGCCTGCTGGTGGCGGTCGGACGGGGCCCGGTGACCGACGGCCTGAACCTCGCGGCGGCCGGACTGGCCACCGACGGGAGGGGATTCGTGGCCCCGGCCGACTGGTCCCGGCTGGAGACCGCCGACCCGGGGATCCACGTGGTGGGCGACCTGCTGCCGCCGCCCTCGCTCGGGCTGGCGCACGCCTCCTTCGCGGAGGGCCTGCTGGTCGCGGAGACCCTGGCCAGGGTGGCGAGCGCGCCGGTGGACTACGCGGCGGTGCCGCGGGTGACCTACTCGGCCCCGCAGACCGCCGCCGTCGGGCTGACGGAGGCGCAGGCGCGCGAGGCGGCGTACGACGTGGTGGTGAACACGATGCCGCTGACCGCCGTGGCCAAGGGCATGGTGCACGGGCAGGGCGGCACGGTGAAGGTGGTCGCAGAGCGGGACGGGCGGGTGCTCGGCGTGCACCTGGTGGGACCGCACGTGTCGGAGATGATCGCGGAGAGCCAGCTGATCGTGGGCTGGGACGCGGAACCGGGCGATGTGGCACGGCACATCCACGCCCACCCGACGCTGTCGGAGGCGGTCGGGGAGGCCTTCCTCAGCCTGGCGGGCCGCGGACTGCACCAGCATTGACTTCCGGTCCCCGCCCTAAAGGGCGGGGATTCCTACCACGGTCGCCTGACCGTCTCGGTGGGTTCCTGTTTCTACGCGCTGTGCCGAGACGAGTCCCGGTCTTACCCGCGCCCCGCAGGCTGGTACCGCCAGTCCGGCGGCCTTGGCAATGTTGACCGCCGCATTGATGTCCCGGTCGAGGAAGGCCCCGCACGCCCCGCATTCCCATACGCGGATGTGGAGGGGCTTGGGGCCGTCCCTGACGCCGCACTGCGAGCAGACCTGGGAGGTCGGCTCGAAGCGTCCGATGCGTACGAGGGTGCGCCCGTACCGGGCGGCCTTGTACTCCAGCATCGACAAGAACGCCGACCATCCGGCGTCGTGTACGGACTTGGCCATGCGCGTACGGGAGAGTCCCTTGACCGCCAGGTCCTCAACGGCAACCGCTTGGTTCTCACGGATGATCTTTGTTGAGAGCTGGTGGTGGAACTCGCGCCGTGCGTCGGCCACCCGCGCGTGTGCGCGGGCGACCTTGATACGGGCCTTCGTGCGGTTGCTGGAGCCCTTGGCTTTGCGGGACAGACGGCGCTGTTCCCGCTTCAGCTTCTTCTCGGCCCGGCGCAGAAAACGGGGGCTGTCGATCTTCGTGCCGTCCGAGAGGATCGCGAAGTGAGTCAGCCCCAGGTCGATACCGACCTGGCCAGACGTCTCGGGAAGCGCCTCGTCCGCGCCGGTCTCGACCACGAATGAGGCGAAATACCGGCCGGCCGCATCCTTGACCACGGTCACCGTGGACGGGACGGACGGCAGTGCGCGGGACCACTTCACCCGCACGTCGCCGATCTTCGGCAACGACAGGTCGCCGCCGGAAGTGATCTTCCATCGGGAGTTGGCCGTGAACCGTACGGCCTGCCGATTGTCCCGCTTCGACTTGAAGCGCGGCGCCCCCATGCGCGGGCGCTTCCCCGCGAGCCCGCCGAAGAAGTTCCGGTAGGCGGTGTCCAGGTCCCGCAGCGACTGCTGCAGGATCACTGCCGACACCTCGCCCAGCCAAGCGCGGGCCTCGGTGGTCTTCGCCTCGGTGATCAGCAGCTTGGACAGGTCTCCGGTCTTCGGGAACGCCTCGCCTGCGGCGCGAGCGGTCTCACGGGCCCGAAGGGCATCGTTGTAGACCACACGAGCACACCCGAACGCCCTCGCCAGCGCCGAGCGCTGCGGACCGTTCGGGTACAGGCGGAAGCTGTACCGAAGTTGCACGCCGATCAGCGTACTGCGGTTGGTTTACGGCTGAGTATCAGAACATCCGCACGGGTCGGCACTGCACTTTCCTCCTTCACACCCACTTGGTTTTCGTGACGAATACCGTCCAAGGTGACCTGCCGGTCAGCGCACTTCCGAGAATCGCTTCACCACCGGGCTGAAACCCAGTGCACTGCGATTGACTTAAGCAGCCCGAACCTCTGCGGCCCCGGCGGCACGGCCCCGGCGCCGGGTCCCCGGGCCTTGGCCAGGGGTTTCACCCGGAATTCGGGGAACTGCGGGGCCCGCGGAGCAGTAGGCGGCGGGCCCTCGGGGCATGGCATCCCTTGTGACTCTCCTCCGTGACATGCGCTACCCCACACCGCGGGAACTCGGGCTCGCCGCCCGCGCTCTGGCGGACGAACACCCCGGCGAGGCCCGGCTCCGCCAGGCCGGCACCTCCCGGGCCGGACAGCCGCTCTGGGTGCTGTCCGTCGCCGCGACCGGCGGCGCCCCGCGCGGGGCCGACCGCAACGTCCTCGTCGTCGCCGGGGCGCACGCCAACGAGCCCGTCGGCGGCGCCACCGCCCTCTCGCTCGCCCGGCGCGTCCTCGACGACCCGGCGCCGCGGGCCGGCTGCGGCTGGCACTTCCTGCTCTGTGCCGACCCGGACGGCGCGGAACTGCACCGCACCCCGCACCCGTACTCGCTGCTGGACTACCACCGGAACTTCTTCCGGCCGCCCGGCCCCGAACAGCCCGAGTGGGCGCCGTCCTTACTGCCCCCGGACCGGCTGCCGCCCGAGACCCTGGCCCTGATGGCGCTCATCGACGAGCTGCGGCCCGTCCTGCAGGTCTCCCTGCACGCCACCGACCTCGGCGGCTCCTGGGTACAGCTCACCCGGGACGTACCCGGCCTCGCCGAGCCGTTCGCCAAATCGGCCGCCGAGCTGCGCATCCCGGTGGAGAACGGCGCCTCGGACGCGGCCGGCTGGCCCTCCCCCGGGCCCGGGATCTTCGTGATCCCGCAGCCGGGCAGCGAGGCCGCCGGTGCCTTCCACCCGGAGGACACCCGGCTGAGCACCTGGTACCACGCCCATCGCTACGCCGGCACGACCGCCATCGTCGAAGTCCCCATGTGGGCCTCCGACCTGGTGGACGATCCGGCACCGCACCCGGACCCGCGCGGCGCCCTGCGGATGCTGGCCGAGCGGCTCACCTCGGACGCCTCGCTCGTCGCCTCGGTCCGGGCGGGCGCCGACGTACGGCCGGGTCCGCCGCCGTACGAGGACCCGGCCGCGGCGCCCCTGCTGCGCGCGGTGGACTGGACGCTCGCTCTGATCCCCCGGATCGCCGCCGAGTGGACGGCCGGGGCTCCCGAGGAGGCCACGGCGGCGTACATCGCCAGCATCGACGCCTTCGGACGGCGGCTGTCGCTGCGCGCCGCCGCGATGCTGCTGCGGGTGCTGCGCACCCAGGGGCATCCGGCGGCGCCCGGGCTGGACCGGCTGGTCACCGGGTGGTGCGAGGACTTCGCGGCCCGTTTCGGGGCCCGCTGGGTCCCGGTGGCCACCCAGGTGGAACACCAGTCCCGGACCGTCCTGGCCGCCTACGACCGCCTCGTCGCGGCCGGCCGGGACGAGCGGGCGGGCTGAGCGGGGGGCGGGCTGAGCGGCGGTCAGGTCCTGGGCGCCCCCAGGCGGGTGTCGGGGCCGGGCGGCGGCAGGGCCACCGGCCTGGCTCCATCGTGGTCCTCCCCGGCGTCGTGGAGGGGGCGGGTGCCTTCGGCCGCATCCGCCAGCCACTGCCAGACGTACGGCCTGCGGGCGCCCGGACCCACGGCGGGCTCCCCTCCGGAGATCCAGGTCGTGAGGGTGAACCGGTGGTCCGAGAACCGCCCGCTCGGGCAGGTGGACGGCACGACCTCGTGGAAGGCCCCGGAGGGGAAGAAGGCGATGGTGTCGTGCTCGGGATCGATCGTGCGGTAGGACTCCCCCGGACGCGCCCGGCCGTCGTCCACCACGGTGTCGTACAGGCGGAGCCGGCCGCCGCCGAAGCCGCGCGGCGTGCGGTGCAGGTAGTACACGGCGGACAGGGCCGTGCTCACGTCCCGGACACGCGAGGCGTCGGTGTGGACGCCGAAGTGGCCGCCTTCACCGTGCGCCGTCAGGACGGTCAACGACTGCGCGAGCGCGGCCCGGTGACCGAGGACCTCCTGGACGAGCGGCAGACAGTCGGCCAGGTGTGCGCTGAACACCTCGCTGGTCACGGGAAGGACCAGCGAGTCCCGCCCCTTGCGGGACACCTGTCCGGTCAGGGGGTCCAGGACGGTCCCCGCCGTGAAGTCCTCCTCCCGCGCTATCGCGTACTCCAGCAGGGCGGCGGCGCGCTCCGCCCCCAGAAAGTTCTCGAAACGGCAGAACGGTGCCGGTACCGCGAGCGTGGGGGACCACCGGTCGGAGGGCGGCAGGACTCGCAGGCTGATTTCCATCGGCGTGGCCGGTTCCATCGTGTATCCGCTCATAGCCCGGAACCGTACGACGGCGGCCTCCCGCGCCGAAGGAGCACAAGGGGGCGCACAGAAGTGCACGGCGCACGCCCGCGCCGGGCATCCGGAGCGTCGCGGTCAGCGGGAAACGGAACCGGGCCCGGGCCCGGGCCCGGGGGGTGCCTCGTCCGGGCCCCGGGGCCCGCAGGGGACACCCTCGGCGGATGCCCTCGGGGGACGCCCTCAGCTCGACGAGAGCCGGAAGGTCATGTTCCCGAAGCTGACCTGGTCCCCGTCGCGGACCACCGCGGAGCCGGTCACCCGGTGTCCGTTGACCGTGGTCCCGTTGGTGGAGCCGAGGTCCCTGAGCACCCACACCCCGCCCTGCAGCCTGAGCTCCGCGTGCGCCCGGGAGACCGTCTCGTGGCTGAGCCGCAGCCCGTTGCCGGGGTCGCGGCCTATCCGCAGGGCCGCCGCGCTCGGATGCGGCAGCAGCAGCTTGGGCAGCCGCTCGGCGTTCCAGGCGCGCCGGACCCCGAGGGACACGGCCGAGGCCCGGCCGACCCAGCCGAACAGCCGACGGGTCCAGGGGCTTTCGGCCGCCTCCCGGGACTGGAGGTCGGCCGTGAGCACGGCGAGGTCCTCGGAGCGGCGGGCGACCAGGGCGAGTTCCATCCGGCGCAGGAAGGTGTCGTGGGACAGCTTCCCGAGGGCCGCGCCCTCCCTGAGCTGGCCCAGCGCCCGGTCGCGCTCGGCGTCGGACAGCCGCGGCGCGGGGAAGGCGGGAATCTCGAAACTGGACGTCACAGGGTGATTGTCGGCCCGTCGGGGCCGGAGTGTCCAGAACTCCCCCGCCACGCCCGGAATGATGGGCACGATACGCATGCTGGACACCGCCGCCGACGAGGGGACCGTCCGTGCAGTTCGAGGTGTGGGCACCACTGACAGGTCACGTCGCCATGCTGCTGGACGGGACGACGTACGACATGGCACGCGATCCGGAACGGGACGGCTGGTGGACCGCCGAGGCCCCGGCCGCCGACGGGAGCCGCTACGGATTCCTGCTCGACGGCGACGGCCCGCGGCCGGACCCGCGCGGACGCCGGCTGCCCGACGGGCCCGACGGCCTGTCGGCGGTGGTCGATCCGGAAAGCCTCGCCCCGCGGCCGGCGCAACCGCCGCACACCCGGCTCCAGGACGCCGTCCTGTACGAGCTGCACATCGGCACGTTCACCCCCGAGGGCACCTTCGACGCGGCCGCCGCCCGGCTCGGGCACCTCACCGCCCTCGGCGTCACACACGTGGAACTGATGCCGGTCTGCTCCTTCTCCGGCCGGCACGGCTGGGGGTACGACGGGGTCGCGCCCTGGGCCGTGCACGAGCCGTACGGCGGCCCGGCCGGCCTGGCCCGCTTCACGGCCGCCGCGCACGAGGCCGGGCTGGGCGTGGTGCTGGACGTGGTCCACAACCACCTCGGCCCGTCCGGCAACCACCTGCCCGCCTTCGGCCCGTACTTCACCGACACCCACCACACCCCGTGGGGCTCCGCGGTGAACCTGGACGCGGCCGGCTCCGACGAGGTACGCGCCTACCTGCTCGGCAGCGCCCTGGCCTGGCTGCGCGACTACGGGATCGACGGACTGCGGCTGGACGCCGTGCACGCGCTGGCCGACGACCGGGCGCTGACCTTCCTGGAGGAACTGTCCGCGGCCGTCGACGAACTGGCCGCCGACACCGGCCGCCCGCTGTTCCTGATCGCCGAGTCCGACCGCTGCGACCCCCGCACCACCACCCCGCGCGCCACCGGGGGCCTGGGCCTGCACGCCCAGTGGAACGACGACTTCCACCACGCCCTGCACTGCGCGCTGACGGGCGAATCCCAGGCGTACTACGCCGACTTCGCCACGGCCCCGCTCACCGCCCTCGCCAAGACCATGACCCGGGTCTTCTTCCACGACGGGACCTGGTCCTCCTTCCGCGGCCGTACCCACGGCCGCCCGGTGGACCACCGCCGGACCCCGGCCCACCGCTTCCTCGGCTACACCCAGACCCACGACCAGATCGGCAACCGGGCGCTCGGCGACCGGCTCTCCGCCTCGCTCTCCCCCGGACTGCTGGCGTGCGCCGCGGCCGTGGCCCTGACCGGGCCGTTCGTGCCGATGCTGTTCATGGGCGAGGAGTGGGGGGCCAGGACGCCCTGGCAGTACTTCACCGACCATCCGGACCCGGGCCTCGCCGAGGCGGTACGGTCCGGCCGGCGCCGGGAGTTCGCGGCACACGGCTGGAAGTCCGAGGAGATCCCGGACCCGCAGGACCCGGCCACCCGGGACCGCTCCTGCCTGGACTGGACGGAACCCGAACAGGCCGTCCACGCCCGCCTGCTGGACTGGTACCGCACCCTGATCGCACTCCGCCGCACCCATCACGACCTGCGCGACCCGGACCTGGGGGCGGTCCGGGTCGCGCACGACGAGGAGCGTCGCTGGCTCACCTTCCGGCGGGGCGACGTCCGGGTGGCCGTGAACCTCTCCCCGGACCCGGTGACGATCGCGCTGGGCCGCAACGGGGTACGGGTGCGGGCCTCCTGGGAGCCGGTCGCACATCCGGGTCCCGACGGGCGGATCCACGTACCCGGCGAAACGGCGGTCGTCCTGGCCCCGTGAGGCTCACTCCACGACGGCGAGCTCGCGCGGGGCGTTGTTGAGGCGGAGCCCGCCGTCCTCGGTGACGGTCACGATGTCCTCGATGCGGACGCCGAACCGGCCCGGCAGGTAGACGCCCGGTTCCACGGAGAAGCACATGCCGGGGACCAGCGGCTGCTCCTCGCCCTCGACCATGTACGGGGGCTCGTGGGTGGTGACCCCGATGCCGTGGCCGGTGCGGTGGATGAAGCGGTCCCCGTAGCCGAACTCGGTGATCACGGCACGGGCGGCCCGGTCGATCTCCTGGCAGGAGACCCCCGGCCGGACCGCGGCCACACCGGCCTGCTGGGCCTCGCGGACGATGTCGTGGACCCGCTGTTCCTCGGCGGTGGGCTCGCCGACGTGCACGGTGCGGGAGATGTCGGAGCCGTAGCCGAAGCGCAGGCCGCCGAAGTCGAGGACCACCATGTCGCCGTGGCGGATGACGCGGTCGCCGGCCTCGTGGTGCGGGTTGGCCCCGTTGGGGCCGGAGCCGACGACCGTGAAGTCGACCTGGGAGTGGCCGTGCGCGCGCAGCAGGCCGGCCAGGTCCTCGGCCACGTCGGTCTCCCGCCGGTCGGCGAACGGGAGGTGGAGGATCTGCGCGTAGGCGGCGTCGGCGGCGGCCCCCGCCGCGGCGAGTCGCTCCAGCTCCCGCTCGTCCTTGACCGCGCGGAGCATGGGCAGGCAGTCGGTGAGCGGCGCGTAGGTGCTGTTCGGCAGTTCCCGCTGCAGGCCGAGGAGATGCAGCGCCCAGGTGTTGTCGCTCACCCCGAAGCGCCCGCGGAAGTCCAGCAGTGGGGCGGCGACGGCGTACGGGTTCTTCCCGTCGGCCCAGTCCCGCAGGGTCAGCGCGGTGGCGCCCGGGGCCTGTTCCGCGTCGGGTGCCTCCAGCGCGGGCACGATGAGCACCGGGTCCTGCCCGGCGGCCAGGACGAGCAGGGTCAGCCGCTCGGTCTCGGCGGTGGGCCGGTAGCCCGTGAGGTGCGTGAGGTCGGGCCCGGGGGCGATCAGCAGTCCGGCGAGTCCCGCGGCGGCGGCGGTCTGGGCGGCGGCGGCCATCCGGGCGGCGTAGTCATCGGCCGTGAAGGGTGCGGGTTCACGTGTCATACGGGTGATCCTGCCGTGAGCCGGGCGGCGAGGGCAGCGGCCACGCCGGTCGGGCGGCCCGGCGAGAGGAGCTCCGTGCGGTGCACCAGGCGCGGGGCCGCCAGGGGTACGGCGACCCCCGCGCCGGCGGCCTCCGCCACGCGGCGCGGCAGCAGCGCGAGGCCGTGCCCGGCGGCTGCGAGGGCGCACAGCGCGAGCAGGTCGGTGCCTTCGTAGCGGACGGAGGCACGGGCGGCGGTGAGCGGCAGCCCCACGCCGGGGGCGTCGAGCCAGCGCGCGTCGGCGAGGTCGTCCAGCCGGACGGCGGCCCGCCCGGCGAGCGGGTGCCCGGCGGGCAGCAGCACGGCCAGTTCCTCCTCCCCCGCGCCCGTCACGGTGAGCGGGGCCACGTCGGGCAGCCGCAGCGGGTCGCTCGGCGCGGCGAGGCCGTCGACCAGGCCGAGGTCGCAGCCCCCGGTGGCGACGGCGGCGGGCACCTCGGCCGGGGGCAGCACCCGCAGGGTGACCCCGGTGGCGGGCAGCGCCGCGAGCAGCCGGGGGCCGACGGCGAGCGGGGAGGCGGCGAGGGTGACGCGCCCGGGCGGGGCGGCGGCCAGCCGCAGCACATCGGCGCGGGCGGCGTCGAGCCGCAGCAGCAGCGGCCCGGCGTGCTCCAGCAGCCGCACCCCGGCCGGGGTCGGCGCGACGGGCCGGCGGGTGAGCAGCTCGGCCCGCAGGTCCCCTTCGAGCGCGGCGATGTGCTGGGAGACGGCCGACTGGGTGTAGCCCAGCTCGCGGGCGGCCGCGGAGAAGGAGGAGAGCCGGGCCACGGCGATGAAGGTGCGGAGCAGGTGCGGATCCATGACCCGCAGGATCCCATCAGGATCACTGATCGGGGATGCAGGAACCATCGTTGGCGCTGAACCGGGTCCGGGTCGCACGATGACGGGTATGACCACCGCCCCGATCGCGCGGATCGCCCTTGTCGGCGACCGTTCCCCGCACGTGAAGTCCCACACCCGGATCCCGCTCCTCCTCGACTCCCTCGCTTCCCGCGACGGGCTCGTCCTCGACGCCTACTGGATCCCCACCGGCGAGGCGGAGGCCGAAGCGGCCGCCGGGACCTTGGCCCGTTTCGACGCCGTGTGGGTGCTGCCAGGAAGCCCGTACGCCAGCGAGGCCGGGGCGCTGGCCGCGATCCGGGCGGCCCGCGAGGAGCGCATCCCGTTCCTCGGGACCTGCGGGGGCTTCCAGCACGCCCTGCTGGAGTACGCGCGGAACGTGTGCGGGCTGGCCGGGGCCGCGCACGCCGAGAACGATCCCGGGGCGGCGGACCCGCTGATCGCGCCGCTCGCCTGTTCGCTCGTCGGGCACGAGGGCCTCGTACGGTGCGAGCCGGGCTCGCTCGCCGAGGCCGCGCTCGGTGCGGAGCGGTCGATGGAGCGCTACCACTGCATGTTCGGGCCCGCGCCCACGCACCTGCCGGAGCTCACCGCGCACGGCCTGCGGCTGTCGGGGCGCGACGAGGACGGTCAGGTGCGCATCGCGGAGCTGCCCGGGCACCCGTTCTTCCTGGCCACGCTGTTCCAGCCGGAGCTGCACGGGGACGGGTCGAGGCCGCACCCGATCGTCCGGGCGCTCGCCGCGGCGGCCGTCGCCCACGCCTCCGACCGGGCCGGAAGCCCGGCCGCGAGCACGTCCGCCGCCCGATAAGGCGTCGCGGGACCACCCCTCTGATCGGCTATGCTGTGCTTGCACATCGAACGGGCGGTCCGCCGCCCTTCGTGGTGGGTGTAGCTCAGTTGGTAGAGCACCTGGTTGTGGTCCAGGTGGCCGCGGGTTCAAGTCCCGTCACTCACCCTTCGATCCCGTGGGGTACGAGGTTTCCTCGTACCCCACGGGATTTTTCGTGTGCCCGGCAGGATCCGGAAGAGACGGCTCAGATCCGCAGGAAGGCCTCCACCTCGGTGACGAAGGCCACCGGGGTCTCGTGCGGCGGGTAGTGGCCGGAGCCCGGGACCGTCACGACCCGGCAGTCCGGGTAGGAGGCCTGCCAGGTGTCCCTCATCACATCCGCGGTGATCGCGAGGTCGTACTCACCGACGAGGACGAGCACCGGGACGGTGTTGCCCTTCACGGCGGCGGACAGGTCGAGCGGCTGCCAGCTCGCGAGGTAGCCGGCGAAGGCCTCGGGGCGGGAGACGGCCAGCGAGTGGGCGACCATCCCGTCGAGCCAGTGGCGGCTCACGCGGTTGCCCGTGACCAGGTCGAGGATGACACGGCGCTTCCCGGGATCGGCGGCGGCGCCGTGGAAGAGGGCGTGGGTCGCGTCGTCCATCGCGTAGGGCGCGGCCGGGACCGGGGCGAGCCCGATCAGCTTCTCCACCCGCTCGGGGGCGCGGACGAGGACCTGCTGGACCGCCTTGCCGCCCATGGAGTGGCCGAGGAGGGAGAAGGTGTCCCAGCCGAGCTGGTCGGCGAGTTCGAGGACGTCGTCGGCGATCTCGGCCAGGGTGTGGCGGCCGGGGACGTCGCGGCGGTCGCCGTAGCCGCGGTAGTCGAGGAAGACGTAGCTGAAGCCCTCCGGGTCCAGGTGGTCCAGTACGGAACCCCAGTTCGCGGAGGTGCCGAACCAGTCGTGCAGCACGATGACGCGGACGGGTCCGGTACCGATCCTGCGGTGGGCGATGGCCATGCGTTCTCCCTCGGTGACGTGGCGAAGAAAACCGACGCCGAGGGTTCTGCCCAATGGATCTACCATCACACCGTGAACCCGACACCACGCCGGCAGCCCCTGGTCATGGGGTACTTCGCGCGGCCCGACGGAGCGTGCCACCCGCACCACCCCCGGACGTACGTGATCAGCGACGCGGCCGAGATCGGCGCGGTGGAGGAGGCCGGACGGCCGGGCGACGACCTGCCCGCCGACGAGTCGTTCAGCTGTATGTGCGGCGGGGGCCTGCGTACGGATCACCACGGGCCGGAGGTGCGGCGTCTGCTCGACCCGCTGTCCCCCGACGGCATCCCCGCCCGGCACCGCGCGCGGTGGGTGGCCGCGGCGCCCGCGGGGCTGCGGGAGTACGCCGGGGCCCTCGCCGCGGGCGAGGAGGAGCCCCGGGCGCCGCGCGGGGTGCCGCTGGGGACGGTGTTCGGCTGGCTGGGCGCCGTACGGGAGGAGCCCCGCGACGCGGCGTGGCTCCTCGCGGAGCGGGCCCCCGAGCGGCTGCTCGCCGGAGCTCCGACGGAGCAACTCGCCTGGGGCGTAAGGGAGACGGACCGGGCCGGGCTGGACGGCGCCGTGCGGTTCTTCGCGAGCGAGGAGTTCACCACCCGCCACCCGAAGCGGCGCCGGGTGCCCGACACCGCGCGGGACCTCCTGCTGCGGCACGCCCGCAGCCACCGTCCCGCGGACCTCCCGGTCCTGGAACGGCGGCTGCTGCGCGCACCGGAGGACCGGATCAGACGGTCTTGATCGCCGGGTCCGAGACGCCCGGGGCGCCGGTCTCCACGTGTCCGGCGAAGCGGCGCAGGAAGGTGGCGTCGGCGTCGGAGACGACCTGCACGTCGTACCAGCGGCCCGAGGCGGCGAGGTCCACCGTGTGGGAGACCGTCGCGCCGGCCGCCACCCTGAGGATCTGGGCGGCGCCGCCGTAGGTGTTGGTCACCGTGAGGTTGACGGCCGCCGTCCCGGAGTTGGCCAGGGTCAGGGCCAGGTTGCCGGTGGCCGCCAGGTGGCGGGCCGTGACCTCGGGGCCGGCCTTCTTCGCCGGGCCCTTCCAGGTGCGCAGGAAGCCGTTCGGGCCCCACACCGTGAGGTTGATCTGGTTGCCGGTGGAGCTGCTGGTGGACCAGGTGTCCGAGAGCGTCTTGCCCGCCTCGACCGTGTAGGGCCAGGGGCCGTCCGTGCGGTTGCCCGAGGTGCTGTGGAAGTGGGCGCCCAGGGCCGGTCCGGCGGCGAAGGTGAGGGTGAACTTGCCGGTGGAGGTGGCGCGGGCGCCGTCCACGTAGGGGCTGTAGCCGAGCGCGCGGGTCGGCTTGGAGCCGGCTTCCTGCCGGGGCAGGGTGCCGGTCGCCGGCGGGGTCGGGTGGTAGGAGGGGTGGCGGTCCTTGTCCGGCGGGACGTACCCGGCCGTGGACGGCAGCGCGGCGGGTGCGGCATCGGCGCGGGTGAAGTCGAAGGCCGAGGTCAGGTCGCCGCATACGGCACGGCGCCACGGGGAGATGTTGGGCTCCTGCACCCCGAAGCGCTTCTCCATGAAGCGGATCACCGAGGTGTGGTCGAAGGTCTCGGAGCAGACGTAGCCGCCCTTGCTCCAGGGGGAGACCACGATCATCGGGACGCGCGGGCCGAGCCCGTACGGTCCGGCCGCGTAGCCGCCGCCACCGGCGTAGAGGTCCTTCGACACGTCGGCCGTGGACAGGCCCCAGGCGGAGGAGGCCGGCGGGTACGGCGGGACCACGTGGTCGAAGAAGCCGTCGTTCTCGTCGTAGGTGATGAACAGGGCGGTCTTGGCCCAGACCGCCGGGTTCGCGGTCAGCGCGTCCAGGACCTGCGAGATGTACCAGGCGCCGAAGTTCGTCGGCCAGTTCGAGTGCTCGCTGAATGCCTCGGGGGCGGCGATCCACGAGACCTGGGGCAGGGCGCCGTTCACCACGTCCGCGCGCAGCCGGTCGAAGTAGCCCTCGCCCGCCTTGGCGTTCGTGCCCGTGCGCGCCTTCTCGTACAGGGCGCTGCCGGGCTGGGCGTTGCGATAGGTGTTGAAGTACAGCAGGGAGTTGTCGCCGTAGTTGCCGCGGAAGGCGTCGTTGATCCAGCCCCAGGAACCGGCCGCGTTCAGGCCGTCGCCGATGTCCTGGTAGACCTTCCACGAGACCCCGGCGGACTCCAGCCGCTCGGGGTAGGTCTTCCAGCCGTAGCCGGCCTCCTGGTTGCCGAGGACCGGACCGCCGCCGGTCCCGTCGTTGCCCGTGTGCCCCGTCCACAGGTAGTAGCGGTTCGGGTCCGTGGCGCCGATGAACGAGCAGTGGTAGGCGTCGCACACCGTGAACGCGTCGGCGAGGGCGTAGTGGAACGGGATGTCGTTCCGGGTCATGTACGACATGGTCGTGGCCGTCTTGGCCGGGACCCACTTGTCGTACTTACCGTTGTTGTACGCCTGGTGGCCGCCGGCCCAGTCGTGGTTGAGCCCCTCCAGGAACTGCATGCCGAGGTCCTGGACCTGCGGGTGGAAGGGCAGGATGTCCTTCGTCCCGTTCGACTGGTGGAAGACCGGCTTGCCGTTGTCCTGGAGGACCGGCCGCGGGTCGCCGAAGCCCCGTACCCCCTTCATCGCGCCGAAGTAGTGGTCGAAGGACCGGTTCTCCTGCATCAGGACGACGATGTGCTCGATGTCCTGGATCGTTCCGGTGGTGCCCTGCGCCGGGATGGCGGCGGCCCGCGCGATGCTGTCGTTCAGCATCGCGAGCGCGGCGGTGCCACCGGCTATCTGCAGGAACCTGCGACGGTCGAGTTCTGCCATGGGGTGACGACCTCTGGGGGTGAGGGGGGAGTCGAGGGGCGCCCCAAGGACAGCGGTCCCGGGGTACCTGCCGGAGATCACTTCGTGACACTGCGCCGTACACCTGGAGAACGAAAAGAGCTCCCGAACGACCTGCGTATCTGCTGAAATGACCTCCCACACACTGCACGGGGGGCGCAGAGCGGATGGCCGGGACCGAGTTCGGGCATGCCATCGGGCTGCCCCGCGCGCTCTCCGGCCTGCCGCTGTCGCCGCTCGTGGGAGGGTACGGGGAACTCCTCGCCGCGCAACAGACCATCGGATTACGGCACTTGGGCGAACTACTGGTCCCGCCCGGCGGCCGCTTACGGGTGCTCGACGGGATCTTCGCCGTCACCGGGCCCGGCCGGCGCCGGCACGTGGGCGCCGGGGCGCTGCGGTCGCTGCGCCGGGACCGGCCGGAGCCGGGCGCGGCCCGGCTGCTGGAGCGGCTGGCCGCGATCCAGGAGGCGGACCCCGCCGCCCTGCGCCGGATCCTGCTCTACCAGCTCACCCACCTGCTCCAGGACCATCCCGAGGGGCGGCTGCCGGCCACCGCGGCCGGCTTCGGGGTCGACCCGGCCGAGGCCGCGGCCCTGGTCCACGCGGCCGCCCGGCGGGCCCGGCTGGACGAGGGGCAGCGGGCCGCAGCCGAGACCCTGCTCGACGACGTGCTGGCGCACCGGATCCGCTCCGCGGCCCGCCGGGCCGCCCTGCTGCCGCCCGCGGGTGAGGACCGGGCGCTGGCGGCCCTCCTCGGCGGGCTGGCCGCCCGGGTGACGGCCGCCGACACCGAGCTCGCGGTGGCCCGGCGGGCCGAGGAGCAGGAGGATCCGGAGCGGGCCTGCGTCCACTACGAGGAGGCCGCGGCGCTGGCGGGCGACTGCCCCCGCGCGGTGCGCGGGCTGGTCCGCACCTACCGGCCCGAGCCCGGGGATCCCGGCCCGCCGGTGTCCGCCCTCGTCCCCGGAGGTGTCGAACTGCGCTGGCCCGTCGGGGACTTCGGTGACACGCGCTGGCGGGTGGTGCGGCTCACCCGCGGGGAGCCGGCCGATGCGCCGCTCGCCGAGGTGGCGGGGCGGCCGGCCGGGGGCGTGCTCATGGACCGCGGCGCCGGGATCGGCGAGGAGATCCGCCACGTGGCGCTGCCGCTGCGGGCCGACGGCGCCGTCGACGGGCCGCCGCTGATCGCAGCCCCGCTGTCGGTCGCCCCGGCGGTGACGGAGGCGGCCGCCGTCGACGGCAACGGGTGGATCGGGGCCTCGTGGACCGCACCGTCGGGCGCGTCCCACTGCGAGGTGACACTGACCGGGCCGCAGGGACCGGCCCCGGTGCCCCCGGCGGCGCGGGCGGGCCTGCGGGAGACCCTGCGCGCGGAGGGGCTGGCGCCCGGGAGGTACGAGCTGACGGTGCGGGCCCGGTACGCCCCGACGGGCCGCGCCGACCGCGGCGCGCTGTCCGCGGCCGTGACCGTCCCGGCCACCGTGCACGCCTGGCCGGAGCCCGTCCTCACCCTGACGGCCCTGGCCCGGGAGGCGGGCGGGGTGGAGTTCCACCGGACCGGCGGCGACGGGGCCGAGGTGCGGCTGGTGGAGTGGCCCGGCGCCGCCCCCGCCGAGCGGGCCGAACTGACGGCGGCCGAGCTGCCGCCGCCCCTGGACTGGGCCGGTCCGGGCTGGTCCCGCCCGGGCGGGAGCGGCCCGGCCGGAAGCGGCCCGGCCGGGAGCGGCCCGGCCGGGAGCGGCCCGGCCGGGAGCGGCCCGGTCTCCGTCGGGCACCCGCCCCCGGGATCGCTCACCAGCGTCTGCGCCGTGTCCGTACTGGGCGCGCGGGCCCTGGCCGGGCCCTCCGTCCTGGTCGAGGCCCCGCTGCCGGTGACCGGGCTCGCGCTGCGGCGGGCCGCGCCCGGCCTGGTCGAGGTCGGCTTCGACTGGCCCGGCACCGCCGGCACCGTCACCGCCGTCGTCACCCAGGACGGCCGGCGCACCGAGTTCGCCGTGGCCCGCAGCGTGTTCCTGCGCGAGGGCCTGCGGCTGCCGGTCACCCCGGCCGCGTTGTCCGTCGAGGTCCACGCCGCACCCCGCAGCGCCCGTTCCGTGCTCGCCTCGGCCGGGGGCGACGCACGGGCCGGACTGCCCGCCGACGTGGCCATCGCCTACGAGCTGGTGCCCGGCGCCCGGCGCGGCCTGCGCCGCGGGCCCGCCGTCCTGCGGGTGACCGTACGGGCGCCGGGCGGCGCGCCCGGCCCGGACCTGCCCGGCTTCGTCCTCGTGGCCCGGGGGGACGGCGGCCGCAACCCGCGGCGCCCGGGCGGCCCGTCCGGCGGAACGGCCGTGTGCCGGGTGACCGGGGCCGAACTCGCGGCCGCGGCCGCGGGCACCGGAACGGGCACCGGCACGGTGGAGCGCCCGATCGACACCTCCGTCGCGCCCGGCCGCCCGTACGCCCTGCGCGGTTTTCTCCTCGGCGGCGCCGCCGCCTCCGTCCGGCTCGAAGAGCCTCCTCTCCTCTCCCTGGTGGTCCGCTGACATGACCTCCGTCGTCTGCCCCTACTGCTTCGACCGGTCCCCGGCGGCCCGGCTGCCCTACCGCTGCCAGATGTCCGCCACGGGGGTGCGCGGCGCCAAGCCCTGCAGCGCCGAACTCGACACCATATGGGCCGACTTCATGGGCCCGAGCGTGCCTCCCGCACTGAAGATGCGCGGCCCGGTCTTCACGGCCCCGCGCGGCCTCGGGCTGCGCCTGACCACGAACGGGGGCGGATCCCGCGCGGACTGCCCCGCCTGCGGCGGGTCCACCCCGGTCCGGGTCTGCCGCCGCTGCCACAGCGACTTCCCGAGCGACTACTGCGACCAGGACACCCGGATCATCGCCCTGCTCGGCCCCAAGGCGTCCGGCAAGAGCACGTACGTCTCGGTCCTGCTCAACGAAATGCGCGGCAGGGTGGGCCGGGCGTACGGGGCGTCGGTGACCGCGATGGGCGGCGAGACCCAGCGCCGGGACCGCGAGCTGGCCGAGGACCTCTACGACCGGCTGCGGCTGCCGGAGGCCACCCGGCCGGCGGCCCTCGGCTTCAACGACCCGCTGCTGTACCGGCTGAGCCTGCCCCTGCGGCGCCGGCTGCGCGGGGACGGCAGCCGGCACACCGCGCTGGTGTTCTTCGACGCGGCGGGCGAGGACCTCGGCAGCGCCGAGGCCATGGACCGCTACACCCACTACCTGGCCGCCGCCGACGGGATCATCCTGCTCGTGGACCCGCTGCAGATGCGGGCGGTGCGCGACCGGCTGCCGGTGGACGACGGGCCGCCGCTGCCGGTCATCGAGACCCCGCCACAGCAGATCGCCGCCGATCTCGCGGCGCAGCTGCGGGCGCACGGCCGGGGTTCCTCGCGCGGCCGGGTCACCACCCCGGTGGCGGTGGCCGTGACCAAGACGGACTCGCTGGCGCCGCTGCTGGAGCCGCATTCGCCGCTGCTGCGCAATGCCGGCCACGGCGCCGGCGCGCTCGACGAAGAGGACCGGCGGGCGGTGCACGAGGAGATGCGCTCGCTCCTCGACGGCTGGGACTCGGGGGCGCTGCTGAGGCAGTTGGAGCGGGACTTCGCCCAGCTGTCGCTGTTCGGGCTGTCGGCGCTCGGCTCGCCGCCGCCCGCGCACGCGCCGGCCGACGCCCCGAAGTCGGGTCCGCGGCCGCTGCGTGTGGAGGATCCGCTGCTGTGGCTGCTGGGGCTGGGCGGGCTGCTGCCGCGCACCGGTGGCGCCGCCGGCCCGGGTGGCCGTACCGGCTCCGAGGGGAACTCATGAATCTCGCCCAACTGCACTACACCTCGGCGCCGCCCGGTCCCGACGGCTCCGGTTTCCGGTTCACGGCCGTCAGCCCCGGGGTGCCGGCCGCGCTGCTGCGCGAGGCGGAGCAGCTGATCGGCTACGAGCCGCCCCGGGACGCGCCGCCGCGCCCGGGGCCGAAGGAGCTGGCCGCCTTCCCGCAGGCGCTCAGCCTGAACGTGCTGGCCGACGGCAGCCGGCTGCTGGCGCGCTCGGTGTACACGGGCGCCGACTACAGCGGCCGCTGGGGCAATTTCCACGCCCACGCGGTGCACCTGCCGCAGCCCGCCGGTTCCGGTCCGGCCGTGGGCGAACTGCCGATCACCGCCTGGGGCTCGCCGCAGTGGGCCGCCGCGACCCCGGAGGCCGGTGCCCCCGTGCTGGCCGCGGTGCCCGCGCCGGGCCGCCTCGACCGGGCCGCGCTGGCCGCCTTCGTCGCCGCCCGCGGGCCCTGGCTGGCCGCCTTCTTCGCCGATGTGCGCCGGCTCGGCGAGGACCAGGACGCCCCGCAGATCGTGCTCGTGGAGGCGGACAGCGAGGCCGTCGCCCGCTGGATCATGCTCGCGTGCAGCGTGCTGCCGCACCAGCGCGGGCAGTGGCTCACCTTCACCACCTACACCCGGCGGCCGCAGCTCGCCCGGCAGCAGATCATCGGGGTGATGCCCGAGGACGGGCTGGGCCTCGCCGGGCAGGAACACCGCTACCGGGTCTACGACGCCACGCGCGCCACCGCCCCCACCGCCGCCGGGGAACCGGACGTGTGGGCCGACACCGCCGCGCGCGTCTGGCAGGCGCAGCGCCAGGATCTGGTCGCCGAGGTGCGGCGGCTGGCCGCCGGGCCCTACGACGCCGGCCCGCTGGCCGCCCTCGCCCTGGCCGCGGACATCGCCCTGCCCTCCCCCGGCCGGACCGCGGCCGCCGACTGGGCCGCCGGGCACCGGGACGCGCTGGACGGCGTACGGCTGCACGCGCTGGCCCGGGCGCTGGGCCGCCCGGCCGGGGACCGGGACCCGGCGGAGGTCGCCGCGGCCGGGCGGCTGCTCGCGGCCCTGGACGGCTGGGCCCCGCCCACGGTGTGCGAGCCGCTGGTGGCCCTGACCCTGACCGAGGCGGTACGGACCGGCGCGCCGCCCGCGGCCCTGCCGACCGCGGGCGCCCTGGGCGCGGCCGTCCGCGGCCGGCTCGCGGCGGAGCTGGAACCGGGCCTGCGGGCGGCGCTGGGCGGCCCCGCGGCCGAACCGGCACATCCCGCCGGGCTGTTGCGGGTGGCCTCGGTGCTCGGGGTGGACGTGAGCGACCTGCTGCCCGGCACGGCCCGGCAGTTGGCGCTCGCGCTGCTCAGCGATCCGGAGCGGGCGTACGGGGCGGGAGTGCGGGCCGCGCTGGCCGAACTGCCCGGGCTGCGCGCCCTCGTACTCGACCGGCTGGACGCGCTCGCGGCGGGCGATCCGGCGGCCGGACGGCGGCTGTTCGAGCGGACCGCGCTGCGGCCGACCGCGGCCGACGCGCGGCCGCACCTGCGGATGTGCGCCGAGGCCGCGGCGCCGGCCGCGCCCGCTCCGGACCGGATCGGCGCCCTGAACGCGCTGCTGGCCCACTCGGGCGTCTCGCTGTACGCGGAGCCGCTGGTGCTGCGGACCGCGATGCGGCTGGTGTGGGACGGGGATCCGCCGGGGGCGGGCGAGGCCGGGCTGGTGCTGATGGCGACCGGGGCGCAGGTCCACCGGGAGGCCGGGACCTGGGAGTTGCTCGTGCAGGCGGCCGTGCGGGCCCCGGCGGGGGACACCGAGGCCGCGGAGCTGGCTCCGGAGCTCCTCGGGCAGTTCCAGGAGGAGATCCCGGCCCGGCTGCGGCCGTCGCTGCTGCTGCTGGAGCTGGTGCGGAACCTGCGGTCGGGCTCGGCGGGCGGGGGCTGGGTCCGCCAGGCGCTGGACCTGGGGTCGCTGGATCCGGATCCGGGCCCGCGGGAGAGCGCGTACGCGGCCCTGTGCGCGCGGCTGCTGGCCGCGGACCGGCCGGACAGCGAGCTGCGGGCGCTGATCGAGAGCAACGACACGGAGCTGCTGGCCGCCTACCGGGCGGCGGCGCGCACGCCGGCGGTCCGTGACCGGCTGCGGCTGGATCCGGGCTATGCCGCGGACTGCTTCACGGTGTGGTCCTCCCAGCCGCAGGCCGGCCCGGCCTGGCAGGAGGCCCGCACGGACCTGCTCGACGGGGTGCTGCGGCCGGCCGTGCGGAGCCTCGCGGCGGCGGAGCTGGCCGAGCTGGAGCAGTCGCTGGCCCGGCTGGGCGGGCGCTGGGCGGACGAGTTCCGCGGCTGGCAGCGGCCCGGCGCCTTCGGCCGCCTGCGCGAACGCTTCGGAGGGCGCCGCTCCGGCGGTGCCGGGAACGGGGGCTGACGTGACGGATCCGGAGCTGATCGCGCGGGTCCTCGCCACCCTCACCGGGGTGGTCGGGGTCGCCGTGTGCCTCGGTTACGGGCTGTGGCGGTTCCTGGCGCTGGCCCTGTCGGCCGCCTGGGCCGCCTTCCGGACGCATCCTCCGGGCGGCACCGACCCGCGGATCACCCCGTACGCCGGTCCCGAACCGGCGCGGCCCGCGTACTGGGCCGGACAGATGTGGCTGGACGCCCGGTTCGCCGGACAGGCCGCGGCGCTGACCGTCTGGTTCCTGCTGACCCGGCACTGGCTGGGCGAGGTGGTGCGCCGCCGCCTGCTGCGCGGCCGCAACGGGCAGACCGGTGAGCTCGCGGACAACGGCTTCGGCCGGCTGCTGCTGCGCCTGCTGGCCCCCGGTACGGCGCTGGCCGCGCTGCTGTCCGCGCTGCTCGCCTCGGTCCTGCTGGCCGGCGTCGCGCTGTTCTTCGCGGCCGAGCTCGTCCTGGTCGCGCTCGCCGCCCTGGCCGCCACCCTGGCCGGGCGCGTCGCGGAGCGGCTGTGGAAGCTGGTCCTGGGCATCCGGATGAAGTGCCCCTACCCCGGCTGCTACCGGCCGTTCCCGCTGGCCGTGCACCTCTGCCCGGGCTGCGGCGCCGCCCACCGTGAGCTGCGGCCCGGCGCCTTCGGCGCCCTGCGGCACGTCTGCCGCTGCGGCAAGGCCCTGCCGAGCACCCTCATGACCGGGCGGCGGGGGCTCGCCGCCCGGTGCCCGCACTGCGACCGGGGCCTGCCGCCGGCCGTCGGCACCACCCGGGTCGTGCACCTGCCGCTGATCGGGGGCACCTCCGCCGGGAAGACGATGCTGCTGGCGGCCATGCTCGACGGACTGCGGTCCTGGTCGCACGAATCCCGGCTGACCGTCGAGTACGCCTCCCCCGACGACCTCCGCGAGGCCAACACCCTGGGGCAGCAGCTGAACCGGACCGGGTGGACCCTCAAGACCCAGGGCGGGCAGCCGCGCGCCCTGATGCTGCTGGTCGGGCACGGCCGCCGGCGCCGGCTGCTCTACCTGTACGACCCGATGGGCGAGTCCCTCCGGGACGCCGACACGACCCGCGGCCAGGGCTACCTCGCGCACGCCGACGGGGTCCTGCTGGTGACCGACGTGCTCGCCGCACCCGTCGTACGCCGTGCCCTGCACGCGGGCGACACCGAACGGGCGCAGGCCGCCCGGCCGGCCGACCTCGGCCCGGTGGAGACGTACGCGGGGTTCACCGGCGAGCTGCAGGGGCTCGGCGGCCGTCGCGGACGCCTCCCCGTGGCCACCGTGGTGACCAAGCGGGACGTACTGGACCAGCTGGATTCGCTGCCGCGGCCGACGGAGCCGGTCGAGGCGTGGCTGACCGGGATCGGGCTGGACGAGCTGGTCCGCACCCTCGGCCACGACTTCGCGGCGGCCCGGTACTGGGTGGTCAGCGCCCGCGCCGCGACCGGGGCGGGCGCCCTGGACACCGAAGGGCGGCGGGCGGCGGAGCCGGTGCTGTGGCTGCTGTCACGGACCGGGCTGCGCGTCGGACGGCTCGTACGGGACCGGCGGGAGCGGCCGGACGGGCGGGCCCGGCCGGACGGCACTCAGGCCCGTCAGGACACCCGAGGCACCCAGGACCCGCAGGTAGCGGCCAGTGAGGAAAGGAGCAACACCCCATGATGACACCGCAGATCACGCGGGGCCGACGGATGATGACGGTCCTGTTCGTGTCGGCGGTCGTGATGACGGCGGCCGCCGCGGTGGCGGCGCTGGTGCGGTACATCCCGCAATGGACCGGAAGTTGAAGGAGACACGCGGTGAGTGACATCCCCGGCGGGCCGATGGCGAACCGGCCCGTCCATTTCATCTGGCTGATCGACTGCTCGTACTCGATGCAGGGCGAGAAGATCGGTCAGCTCAACTACGCGATCAGAGAAGCGATTCCGGAGATGCTCTCGGTGGCGCAGGACAATCCGGCGGCCCAACTGCTGCTGCGCACGATGACGTTCTCCACGACGGCCCGCTGGCACCACAAGGACCCGGTGCCGGTCGAGCAGTTCACCTGGCAGGACGTGCAGGTGGACGGTATGACCAATCTCGGTGAGGCCCTCCAGCTCGCGGCGCGCGAACTGGACACCCCGCCGATGCCGCAGCGTGCCCTGAAGCCGGTGCTGGCGCTGGTCTCCGACGGGGTGCCGACGGACGACTGGAAGGCGGGGCTGCGGGCGGTGGACGCGACGCCCTGGGGCCGCAAGGCGGTCCGGGTGGCCATCGCGATCGGCGCGGACGCCGACCGCAACGTGCTCCAGGAGTTCCTGGGCAATCCCGAGCTCCAGCCGCTGGACGCGAACAGCCCCAAGCAGCTGGCGGCGGCGATCCGCTGGGCCTCCACGGCTGCGGTGAAGGCGGCCTCCCAGCCGGTGGCGGGCTTCGCGGACGCGACCGTCAAGCAGCCGCCGTACGCCCCGCCGGTGCTCGACGACGACGATGACGACGTGTGGTGAGCGAGCCCGTGCGGATGACCCGCGGACCGCTGCCGCTCTGGGACACGGTCCAGGGCAGCGTCCAGGGCGTGAACAAGGCGCTCAACCAGGACCACCACGACGCGGAGGGGCTCGGCACCGCCGCACAGCCCCTGATCATGGCGGTGGCCGACGGCCACGGATCGGCGGCGCACGCGCGCAGTCATTTCGGGTCCCGGTTCGCCGTGGACCTGTTCGTCCGGCAGGCCCGGCAGTTCGCCGCGCTCGCCGAGCCCCGGGGCGGGACGCGGCCGCCCAGCCTGGCCTGGCTGATGAACTACGCCCAGTACACGCTGCCCCGCCAGCTGGTCAGCGCCTGGCAGGAGGAGGCGCTCGGGCACTGGGAGCGCAGCAGCTCGCCGGGCCAGCCCGGGCTGTCCCCGACGGACAAGCTGGTGCTGTACGGGAGCACGCTCGTCGGCGCAGTGCTGACCCCCCGGGTCTTCGCGGCCTGGCAGCTCGGCGACGGGGAGCTGACCGTGGTGACCGACGACGGGCAGGTGACCGTACCGCTCGCGCCGGACGAGGCGGATCTGGGCGACGAGACGGAGTCCCTGTGCTCCCCGCAGGCCTGGCTGCGGGTCCGTACGCACTGGGCGCCGGTGACCGCCCCCGCGCGGGCGCCACGGCTGGTGTCGCTCTCCACCGACGGACTGTCCAAGAGCTTCGCCTCGGACACCGGCTTCCGGCAGTTCATGGCCGGACTGGACGACCGGCTGTCGGAGGAGGGGCCGGAGTGCGTCCGGGCGGCCCTGCCGGAGTGGCTGACCGAGGCCTCCCGGCATTCGGGGGACGACACCACCCTGGTGGCGGCCTGGCACGCCGCCCCAGCCCTGACCGAACCCGGCGGGGTGCCGCCCGACAGCGCCGGCGCCGCCGACCCGGCCGACATGACAGACCCGTACAGGAGTGACGAATGAGCGGCATGCTCGACAGCGGTACCCGGCTGACGGCCGACAGCGGCCTGGGCGTGGAGGTCTTCGACCTGCTCGGCGCCGGTGGCCAGGGGGAGGTCTACCGGGTGCGCACCCCGGCCGGCGACCAGGCCCTCAAGTGGTACTACCCGGCCTGTGCGACCCCGGAGCAGGAGGACATCGTCCGCCAGCTGGTGGACCGGGGCTTCGACGACGACCGCTTCCTGTGGCCCCGGGACTTCGTGGGCGACGGGCGCGGCGGCTTCGGCTACCTGATGGACATCCGCCCGGACCGGTTCAAGGGCCTGCCGCTGCTCTTCCGCCGCAAGCTGCGGACCACGATCCGCGCGCTGCTCACCGCCTGCCTCTACACGGTCGAGGCGTACCAGGCGCTGCACTCGCGCGGGATCGCCTACCGGGACATCTCCTGGGGGAACCTGCTCTTCGACCCGGCCACCGGTGAGGTGCTGGTCTGCGACAACGACAACGCGGTGGTCGAGGGCGACAGCACGGGCATCTCGGGGACCATGGCCTTCATGGCGCCCGAGCTGGTGCGCGGCGAGCCCGGGGTCTCCCCCGGCACCCAGAGCGATCTGCACTCCCTGTCCGTGCTGCTGTTCATGCTGCTGATGAACCATCACCCGCTGATGGGCAGGCGGGAGCTGGACATCCGCTGCTTCGACGAGGCCGCCGAGCGCAAGCTGTACGGGAAGGACCCGCTGTTCCTCTTCGACCCGCAGGACCGCTCCAACGCCCCCGACCCGGTGGAGCACGCCACGGTACTGGCCACCTGGGCGGTGGTGCCCGATTCCCTGCGCGCCCTGTTCACCAGGAACTTCACGCGGGGCCTGCACGACCCGGCGGCCCGGGTGCGGGAGTCGCAGTGGCGCGACGCGCTCCGGGCGGTCCTCGACGCGGTCGTGGACTGTGCGCACTGCGGGAAGCAGAACATGACCGAGCCCCGGTCCGCGACCCCGGGCACCTGCTGGAGCTGCGGGAACGCGCTGGTGCTGCCGCCCCGGCTGGTGCTGACCACGCCCCCGCCGCGCTCCGAGCACCACATCCTGCTGCACCGGTCCTCGCGGGTGCAGGCGCACCACCTGGCGCCGGAGCCGGCCCGGCACGACTACGGCGACGGCACGCTGGTGGCGCAGCTGACCGAGCATCCGCAGCGGCCGGGGAAGTTCGGGCTGGCCAACCGCTCCGGGTCGGCGTGGACGGGTACCCGGGCGGACGGCAGCACGCAGGAGATCGCCCCGGGGCAGACCGTGCCGCTGCGTTCGGGGCTGGAGCTGGACTTCGGCGGCGCGCGGGCCGTCGTACGGGCGAGGTGAGACGGCCCGTCAGCCCAGCAGGCGGCTGATCTCCTGGGCGAGGGCGAGGCCGGTGCTGCCCGCGCCCAGCCCGAGGGTGATGGTTTCCAGCGACCGCCGGATCAGGCCCGGTTCGGCGGCGCGCCCCTCCTGTCCGGCCCGGTCCAGCTCGCCGCGCAGGGCCTGGGCCGCGTCGAGCCGCTCCTGCGCCGCCCCCTGCGCCCGGAGCCACTGGGCGAGTTCGGTGGCCAGGCGCAGGGTCTGCGCGGCGGTGTCCTGCTGCCCGATGTTGATGGTGCCGTTGTCCCCGATGTTGTTGGGGCCGGAGATGTTCCCGTGGAAGTGGTAGGTGCTCACGCGTGCTCCTCGTGCTCGCTCAGGGCTGCCCGGGCGGCTTCCCCGAAGTCTGTGCCTGACCGCCCTGGTTGACGGTGCCGTGGGCGCCGATGTTGCTGGCGTGGATATCGCCCTGGAAGGTGTAGGTGTGGGTGTTGATCACCTGCTGCGCCTGGTCGTAGGAGCTGGTGTCGACGTGGTGGTCCTTCAGGAACCGTTCGGTCGCTATCAGCACGCCCTGCTGGAGACGCTGGAGGAAGTCCTGGGAGTCCGTCCGCTCCGAGAAGCCCAGCTGAGCCCAGTCGGCGACCCGCTCGCGGAGGCTGTCCACGGCTCCGTAGTCGAAGCGCAGGTGCCGCCGGCCGATCTCGCGGCGCAGCCTCTCCAGCGACCGGGCCCGCTCACCGCGGGCGGCAGCCCGCCGGACCAGCCGTCCGGGGGCGCCGAACAGCGCCGGCCCGGTGGCGGTGGTGGCCATGCGGAAGAGGTCCCACCAGCGTTCCCATCCGCCCGGCGGCAGCTCGTGCACCCGGTAGAAGCGCGACTGCAGCGGAGGGATCCCGTACGCCGCCACCTCCCAGGTGAGACTGGGGTGCTGGAGCCGGGCCCGCAGGTGCATGGAGACGATGACGCGGCCGCCCTCGCCGGTCCGCTCCAGGCTGAGATAGGTGCGCATGCCGGCGCCGGGCTGCACCACTCCGGCCTGCACCAGTTGCCTGGGGATCTGGGCGCGCGGGCGGCGCAGCCGGTCGGGGAGCAGGTCGGGCCCGACGTAGGAGACGTGATCGCCTATCACGTAGAGCCGGTTGCGGGCCCGCAGGCCCTTCAGCCCGGCGATGTGCTCCATCTCGCGGGCGACGAAGCTGTGCAGGTCGACGGCGTCGAAGGGCTTGATGGCCAGCTTGCCGCCGCCCGCCGGATCGTCGGCGGGCCGGCTGACGTCGATGGGCTGCCAGACCATTTCCTTGATCTTCGAGCCGCTGCCGACGAACGGGTTGGTGCGCTCGGCCCCCGCCGTGTACGGAACCACGTTGGCCCGCTTCTGCTCCAGCAGCCGGTCCTCCACCTCCGCCCCGACCTCCGGGGCGAGGTCCTTGGCCCGCCCGGCGCCGTGCTCGACGCCGAGCGCCGCCGTACGGGCCCCGTTCTCGGCCTGCCGGACCAGGGCCCAGGCGGTCGCGTACGCGAGGACGAACGCGGCGGCGGCTGCGAGGGCGAGGGCGGGCAGGCCCGCGACCAGCCCGTACAGCGCGGCCGGTACCGCAGCCCACACGCCGGCCGCGCAGAGCCCGGCGAGGCGCCGGTCGCGCCGGTCGATCCGCCGTACGGAGGCCCGCGCGTGGCGGGCCAGGGCCACCAGGTCGATGCCGAGCGAGAGCCCGGTGGCGCGCAGCCGGTCCTCGGTGAGTTCCACGTCCACCTCGCGGGCGAAGCCCTCGTCGAGGTGTGCTCCCGCGCACAGCAGCCGGGTCACCGCGTCGTCCCGGTACTGCGCCAGCACCGGTAATCGGCGTGCCGCCATGTCGCGTCCTCCCCCGTGGCCGTGTCGTCCCACCCTATGCAAACGGGCCCTGGCTGTCCCGGGGTTGGGCGGGAGGTGCCCCCGGTGGTCCGCGTACTCAGGCGGCCTGTGCGGCCGGTGGCGCCGAACTGAGCATCCGTACTCAGGCTCCGGCGCGGCCGGCTTGTCATCGTGTGTGCATGTTCTTTCAGCCATGTGATCCGCTGCCGCGCGCCGGGATACGCGCCGGGATAACCGCCGTCGGCAGCCTGCTGCCCGACGAGGTGCTGTCCTCCGACGCCCTTCAGCGGGAGGTGGCGCTCCGCAGTGGGCTGACGCTGCCGCCGAGGCTGCTGACGCAGGCCACCGGGATCGTCTCGCGCCGCGTCGCGGGCGAGGGCGTGTACGCCTCCACCCTCGCGGTGGGCGCCGCCCGCCGGGCCCTGGACGCCGCCGGACTCGGTCCGCTCGACGTCGACCTGCTGCTGTTCGCGTCCGCCTCCCGCGACCTGGTCGAGCCGGCCACCGCGCACATCGTGCAGGCGGAACTGGGGTCGCGGGCCCACGCCCTGGACGTCACCAACGCCTGCAACAGCTTCGTCAACGGGATCGACCTCGCCCGCTCCGTGATCCTCGCCGGGCGGGCGCGGCGGGCCCTGGTGGTCACGGGCGAGACGCCGAGCCGGGCGGTGCGCAGGGACCCGGCCGATCTCGCCGAACTCCGCGACGGCTTCGCCGGGTACACCTTCGGCGACGCGGGCGCGGCGGTGGTCGTGGAGGCCGTGGAGCGCGGCGGGATCATCGACGTGGACACCGAGACCCATTCGGAGCACTGGGAGGTCGGGGGCATCCCGGGCGGCGGGTCACGGCACCCGCGCGGGGACGCGTACACCTACTTCCGCGGCGACGGGCACGAACTGCGGGGCGTCTTCGAGAAGGTGGGCACCGCCGTCATCGACCGGACGCTGCACCGCACGGGGATGGACTGGGACGGTTTCGCCAAGGTGCTGGTGCACCAGGTGACGGTGCCGTACCTGGAGCGGTTCGCGGTACTGACCGGGGTGCCCGCCGGGAAGCTGGTGGTGACGGTGCCCGAGCTCGGCAATGTGGCGAGCGCGAGCATCGGGCTCCAGCTGGACCGGGTGTTCGGCGAACTCTCCCCAGGGGAAAGGGTGTTGTTCGTGGGTCTCGGCGGCGGCATCAGCATCATGACGATGGTCTGGGAGAAGTCGTGACGGCCGCGGCCGCGCCGCTGTGGGTGGTGGTGCCCGCGCACGAGGAGGAGGCCCGGCTGGCCGAGACCCTGCGGGCGCTCGCCGCGCAGCGGGACCGGGACTTCACCCTGCTGGTCGTCGACAACGCCTCGACGGACGGTACGGGCGCCGTCGCCCGCGCGTTCGCGGCCGGCGCGCCCTTCCCGGTGGAGGTGATCGAGGAGCCGGAGAAGGGGGTCGGCTCCGCGGTGGACACCGGCTTCCGGTACGCGATCGGCCGCGGGGCGGCGCTGCTCGCCCGTACGGACGCCGACTGCCTGCCCCGGCCGGGCTGGACCGGCGCCGCCCGTACCGCGCTGGTCCGCAGCCCCGGGCTGGTGTGCGGGCGGATCGTGGCCCGCCGCGACGAGCACGGCCCGCTGGGCCGTGCCGGGTTCGGCGCGCTGGTGGCCCTCGCCGCGCTCTTCGGCCGGCTGCGGCCCGGGCACGCCCGGCGCCGCGGCTACCGGGCGCCGTACCGCATGCACGCCGGGAACAACATGGCCATCACCGCCGAGCTGTACCTGAGCGTCGGCGGGATGCCCCGGCGCCCCTCGCCGACCGACCGGCTCTTCCTCAACGCCGTACGCCGCCACACCGACCGGATCACGCACTGCCGGGAGATGGTCGTGGAGAACTCGACGCGGCGCCTGCGGGCCTACGGGATCGCCGGCACCGCCCGCTGGTACCTCGACCAGGGCAGCGGCACGCACGGAACGGACGACCCCCGCTGATGCTGGACCACCTCGACCGCGCACTGCGCAGCCGCCCCGAGCGGCCCGCCGTGCTCACCGCCACCCGCACCGGCGCGCCCCGGGTACGGGCCACCCGCGGCGAACTCGCCGAGCTGGCCGACGCCTTCGCCGCGGCCCTGCACGCGCGCGGGCTGCGCGCCGGGGACACCGTCGGTGTCGCCGTACGCCCCGGGCCGCGCGCCCTCGCCGTCCTGCTCGCACTGTGGCGGCTCGGGCTGCGCGGGGCCGTACTGGACCCGGGGGCCGGGCCCGACGTGCTGCGCGCCCGCCTCGCGCTGGCCCGGCCCGCGCTGGTGCTGGCCGACGCGGCCGCGCAGGCGGTGGCGGGCTGGGCGCGGCCGCTGGCCCGCCGGGCCCGGCTCGCGCTGCCGGACCTGGCCGAACTGGGGCCGGTGGCCACGGTCGGGCCCCGGCTGCCGGGCTGCGCGCCCGCGCTGGACCTGGGCGCGCCCCGCCAGGGTGTGCCCGCGCCCGGCGACGGACTGGACGGGGACGCCGACGCGGTGATCGTGTTCACCTCCGGGACCACCTCCCTGCCGCGGGCCGTCGTCCACACCCGGGCGAGCCTGGCCGCCGGCATGACCACGGTCTCCGCCCTCTTCGACGCGCGCGGGGACCGGCCGGTGCTCGGCGGCACCTTCTTCGTCCTCGTCCCCTCGCTGGCGCGGGGCGCCTCCGTCGCCCTCCCGGCGGGCAACTCCCGGGTACTGGCCCGCCAGTTGCACCGGCTGCGGCCCGAGGACACCTATCTGACCCCGCCCCGGCTGCGGGACGCGCTGGGCGCGGGCGCCCGCTTCCACGGCCGGGTGTGGACGGGCTCGGCCCCGGCCGGCGCCGGGCTGCTGGAACGCGTACGCGCGGCGGGCGCCGCCGAGGCCTGGGGGGTCTACGCGCTGACCGAGCTGTTCCCGGCCGCCGCGGTCGAGTCGCGCGAGAAGTCCGCCTTCGAGGAGGCCGGGGAGTCCGGGGACCTGGTCGGGGCGCCGCTGCCGGGCGTGCTCGCCAAGCCGGACGAGCACGGGCAGCTGCTGCTGTCCGGCCCGGCGGCCCGGCACCGCTACCTCGGGGAGGAGCCCGACCCGTGGGTGCGTACGGGCGACCGGGCGCGGCTGGACGGCGCGGGCCGCATCGTCCTCGAAGGCAGGAGCAAGGACATGGTGCTGCGCCGGGCCGAGAACATCTACCCGGGGCTGTACGAGCCCGCCCTGCACGTGCCGGGGGTGGAGCTGGCCGTGCTCGTCGGGATCCCGGCCGGTGACGGCGACGAACGGCTCGTCGCCGTCGTGCAGCCGCGGCGGGGCGCGGACGAACGGGCCCTGCGCGCCGCCCTGTCGGAGCCGGTGCGGCGGATGGGCACGGCCCGGCCCGACGCCCTGCTGCTCGCACGGATCCCGCTGTCGGGGCGCTCGCGCAAACCGGACCGGGCGGCGACGGCCGCCCTCGCGGCGCGACGCCTGGGCCCCGCGCGATGACAGCCCGTACCGCCGGTCCGGGGACCCGCGTCACGGCCGGTTCCGGGGCCGCGCGCCCGGAGCCCTCCCTGGCCACCCCTGCCCGGCCCGCCGATTCCACGGAGGTACACCCCCTGATGAGCACCACGTCCCACACCAGGGCGCGCCGCCGCGACCGCCGGGTCTATCTGCGCAGCCATCCCCTGCTGTTCGGGCTGCTCGCCGCCACCCGCGGCCGTCCGGTGCGCCGGCTCGGCCGGACCCTGCTGGTGCACGGCCCGGAGGCCTACCGGGAGGCCCTGACCCGGCTGCCGCTCGACCGGACGGCGGCCGGTACGACGGGCGCCGCCGCGCGGACGGCCCTGCGCGCCGGCGGGGGCGGGGCCGGGGGCGTGCTCTTCGACCAGGAGGGCGGCGGGCACCGGGCGGACCGGCGGGGCCTCGCGGGCTCTCTGGGCGGTGCCGGGGTCGAGGATCTCCGGTCGCTCTGGCGGCCGTTGCTCGTACGCCGTCTCGCGCCGCTGGACCGGGGCGGCGAGGTGGACCTCGCCGACCTCGCGCGGGAGCTCTCCGGGTCGGTGGTGTGCGCCCTGCTCGGGTCCGGCGCCGACCCGCGGGCGGTCGCCGGGGCTGCGGCCGAGGCGGCGGCCGCCTCCGTGCGCAGCCATCTGCCGGGGCCGCGCCGCCCGCGCGCCGAGGCCGCCGCGGCCCGCGCCGCCGGCCGGCTCCGCCGGCTCCTGGGGCCCGCCGGCGAGGCCCTGCCGGCGATGGTGGCGGTGGCCGCCGTCAACACCACCGTCGCCGCGCTGCCCCGGGCGGTGGCCTGGTGCGCCGACGCCGGGCTGTGGGAGCAGGCTGCGGACGAGGCCCTGCGGCCGGTGCTCGCCGACGAGCTGCTGCGGGTCACCTCGGCCTCGCCGCTGCTGCCCCGGGTGGCCGCGGCGGACGGGGTCGTGGGCGGCTGCCCGGTGCGCGGCGGCGACCGGCTGCTGCTGGTCGCCCGGCACGCGGCCGGGGCGCACCGGCGCGACCCGGACGCCGTGCGGCCCGCCGGCCCGGCCGTGGACCGGCTGGTGTTCGGCGCCGGACCGCACGCGTGTCCCGGAGCCCGGCTGGCCCGGGCCCAGCTGGCCGACGTCCTCGGCGCGCTGGCCCCGTACCGGCCGGTGGTGACGCGGGCCCGGGTGGACCGGGGGGCGGCCCTGCCCGGCTGGCGCGTACTGACCGTACGGGCCGGGGTCTCCGAGGCCGGGGCGTGATCGCGGTCACGGGCGCGAGCGGCTTCTGCGGCGGGCACGTGGCCCGCGCCGCCGCGGCGGCCGGGGCCGACGTGGTGTGCCTGGGCCGCAGGCCGGGCCCGGTGGGCACCCACCGCTTCTGGGACGCCGCCGCGGAGCCGCCGGACCTGGCGGGCGTGGACCTGGTGGTGCACTGCGCGGCGGCCGTGGGCGATCCGGCCCCCGGGTCGCGGGCCGCGGCGCTGATGCGCGCGGTCAACGTGGACGGCACGGTGCGGCTGCTCCAAGCGGCGGGCGGGCGGCCCGTGGTGTGGGTGAGCAGCGCCAGTGTCTACGATCCGCGGCACGACCGCGGCCTGGTCGGCGAGGAGCACCCGCGCGCCGGGCAGTTGAACGCCTACGGCCGGACGAAGGCGGAGGGCGAGGCCCTGGCGCTGGCCGCCGGGGCGGTGGTGCTGCGGCCCCGGGCCGTCTACGGGCCGGGCGACACCACGCTGCTGCCCCGGCTGCTCTCCCGGGTCAGGGCGGGCACCCTGCTGCTGCCCGGCCCGGACGTGACGCTCAGCCTCACCGCGGTGGAGAACCTGGCGCGGGCCTGTCTGACGGCGGCGGCCTGGGCGCCGGGCGCGTACAACATCGCCGACGGGGAGCCGTACGGCCGCGACGCGGCGGTCCGCGCGGTCCTGCGCGCCCACGGCGTCCGGGCCCGGATCCGGCACCTCCCGCTGCCGGTGGCGGCCGCGGCGGCCCGGGTCGCGGAGGCCGTGGCGACGGTGGCCGGGGCCGAGCCGGCCCTCAGCCGTTACGCGGTGGACCAGCTGGCGCACCCGGTGGTCCTGGACCTCACCCGGGCCCGCGCCCAGGGCTGGGTCCCGCACCGGAACCTGGCGGACCACCTGGCCTCGGTGACCGGAGCCCGGCCCTAGGCCGTCTCTTCCGGATCTTGCCGGGCCCGGCCCGCCCGGCACGGCACCTCATCCCCCAGACTCCGTCCGGGGGGACCCCCAGGTTGTCGGGGCACTTGAGTACGTCCAGTACACGAGCGCCCCTCCGCCTTGCGAGGCACCGCACCGGACGACCCGGGCTCATCCGACAAGATCCGAAAGAGACGGCCCAGCTCAGCGGCTGACGGCCGCCGGGGCCTGCGCCTTGGCGATGATCAGGTCGAGCAGCGCGAGCAGGGAGCCGCGGACGTCCGTACGGGAGCGGGCGTCGAGCATGAGGACGGGCGTGTTCGGATCGCGCAGGTGCAGCGCCGCCCCGATCTCCTCGGCGGTGTAGGGCTGTTCGCCGTGGAAGCAGTTCGCGCCGACCACGAAGGGCAGTCCGCGGCTCTCGAAGAAGTCCACGGCCGGGAAGCTGCGGTCGAGGCGCCGGGTGTCGACCAGCACGATCGCACCGAGCGCCCCGTTCAGCAGGTCGTCCCACATGAACCAGAAGCGTTCCTGGCCGGGCGTGCCGAACAGGTAGAGGACGACACCGGCGTCGGTGAGGGTGAGCCGGCCGAAGTCCATCGCCACGGTGGTCACCGTCTTGGACTCGATGCCGTCGAGATCGTCGACGCCGATACCGGCGGACGTCAGGCGCTCCTCCGTACGCAGCGGCTCGATCTCGGAGATCGTCTCCACCAGGGTCGTCTTCCCGACCCCGAACCCACCGGCGACGAGGATCTTGACCGGGGCCGGTTCCCGGTGGGCGGTCTCGGTCGTGTCATATCCGGGCAAGGCTGTCCCTGATTCTCATGAGCAGGTGGACGTCGGTGGTCTCGGCGGCCGCCAGGGGCGGCCGGTGGTGGATCAGCCCGCGGTCGGCGAGTTCGCCGAGGAGCAGCGTCATCGGGGTGAGGCGGATGTGCATCCGCGCCGCTATCTCGGCGACCGCCCGTCCGCCCGGCGGCGCGCACATGGCGAGGATCTCCTGCCACTCGGTGGGCAGGGTCCCGTCCACCTCGCCGTCGGCCGCCGCGGTGATCGTGGTGTCCATGGTGAGGACGGAGTGCGCGGCAGCCGTACGCCCGTCGGTCAGGGCGTACAGCCGCGTCCGGCGGCGGCCTGCCGGCTGCGGCTGTGGCTCGTCCTGCGGCATTACGCGGACGGCTGGCCGCGCTCGGGGGTGCCCAGCCACTCGCCGAGCGCCTGGGCGGTCCGTACGGCCTCGCCGCCCAGCTCCCCGAGCCGCGCCTTGCGGGAGGTCACCACGATGAGCGTGCTGCCCTCGCCGCATCCGACGATGCAGAGGTACCGGTCGTCCATCTCGACGAGCTGGCGGATGACGCGGCCGCCGTCGATCTCCCGGGATATCGCCTTCATCGTGGACGCGATGCCGGAGGCCGCGGCCGCCATGCGCTCGGCCTGGGGCTCGTCCAGCAGGTAGGCGCTGAGCTTGATGCCGTCGTTGGAGAGCAGCACGGCCCCCTGGACGCCGGCGATCCTGCTCAGGTTGTTGTCGAGGACGCTGTAGATCGCGTCGTTGGATGCCGCGGTGTTCGGTGAGGTGGTCATGGCTGATCCCGTCGGAGCTCTTCTTCCACTGTCTGGGTCCCCTGTTCGTAGTCCGCCCAGGCATCGGCCACCTCTTCGGGTGTCGCGGTGTCGGGCCGGACCACGGTTTCCTGCGCGCGGGGCTCGCGCAGCTGTTCGGCGATGTGGGTCTGCGGGACGCGCTCGGGGAGGGCCGGGCGGACCGCGGGCGCGGGTACGAGTGCGGGCACGGCCGCGGGCGCTGCGGGCACGGGCACGGGCACGGCTGCGGGTGCCTTCGTACGGCGGCTCGGCAGCCCGGCGCTCGTGTGCACGACCGGCTCGGGCTCCGGGGCGGGCTCGGGGGCGGGCCCGGGCTCGGGCGCCGCGGGCAGGCTCGGCACGGAGGCGGCCAGGGCCAAGGTCGGGGCCGGTGCCGGGGCCGGGAGCAGCTCCAGGACCCGGGCCTGCGGCTCGATCTCGCGGGGGGCCTGCGCGTCGGTCGCCACCAGCAGCTGCCTGGGCAGGATCACCACCGCCGAGGTGCCCCCGTACACCGAGCGGCGCAGGGTGACCGTCGCGCGGAGCTGGTCGGCGAGGTGCCCGACCACGAAGAGGCCGAGCCGGTGCGCGTTCTGCGCCAGCACGGAGTACGGCGGGGCCTCGTGCAGGCGCCCGTTCATCTCCTCGTAGCGCTCGGGGCTCACGCGCGGCCCGCGGTCCTCGATCTCGACCGACAGCCCGTCCGTCACCAGTTCGGCGCGGATGACCACTTTGGACTTCGGCGGGGAGAACCGGGTGGCGTTGTCCAGCAGCTCCGCGAGCAGGTGGCTGATCTGGCTGATCGCGCTCGGTTCGACGCTGGTCTCGTCCAGGGCCTGCCGCTCGATGCGCCGGAAGTCCTCGACCTCCGCGGCCGCTTCGCGCAGCAGGTCGGCGACGCGCATGGGCTCGGTGTGCGGGTCGGGGACCTCGCCGCCGGCCAGGATGAGCAGGTTCTCGATCTGCCGCCGCATGCCGACCGTCAGCTGGTCGGCCCGCATCAGCTCGGCGAGCAGTGCCTCGTCGTGGCCGAAGGTGTCCTGGAGGTCCTCGGTGAGGCTCAGCTGGCGGCTGACCAGGTTTCCGGTGCGCGAGGCGATGCCCGAGGCGAAGAGGCCGAATCCGTGGCGCTCGGCGGCGAGCTCGCGGTGTCCGTCGACGGACACCGCCACGGCCCGGGCGAAGGCGTCGCTGATGCGCCCGACCTCGTCCCGGTCCCCGCTCACGGTCGGCAGGGCGTCGGGGTCCACCGACTGCCCGCGCTGGAGCCGGGCGACGACCTCGGGAAGGGTCTCCTCGGCGACGGTGACCGTGCGTTCGTGCAGGTCGTTCAGGCGGCGGAGCACCGACCGGGTGGTGAAGACGACCACGATCACGACGGCCAGCAGTCCGCCGGCGCTGCCCCCGATCAGCCAGGCGACCTCGGCCTGCAGGTCGTCGGCCTTGGCCTCGCCGCGGGCGAGCACCGAACGCGCCAGGTCGATGTTGAGCGTGGTCATCTGCACCGAGAAGGTCGCGTGCGCGGAGGACCAGCCGCGGGTCTCGGCGGAGAGCCTGATGCCCGTGGCGATGTCCTTGTGCCCGGAGAGGACCGCGCTCTCGATGCGCGTCTTGGTCTGCCACTCCGGGGAGCCGACGACCCGCTCGTAGGACCGCTGGTCCCGGACCGTCAGGTGCGGCACGATCAGCGCCTCGTGCAGGTACCGCTGGGCGCCCAGGGCACTGACGAACTGGTCGTAGCCGACGTAGCTCAGGTCCCCGGACGGTCCGGCCAGGGCCAGGACGGTGTCCTCGCGCGCCACCATCTCGGTCGCCTGGAGCATCGACACCACGGGACGGCTCGCCTGGGCGAGTTCGGCGTCCTCTGCGTGGCTGAACTCCTGTTGGTAGACCTGGATGACCTTGCCGATCACATCGGAGTAGTAGGCCAGGGTGCTGTCGGCGGAGCCGCTGCGGGTGTCCGCGCGTTGCCGGTGGGCGTCCAGCTTCTCCAGCAGTCGGGTCACGTCCACGAAGGACCGCGAGGGATCGACCGCGAGTCGACGGAACTCGGCCGCGGCCAGGTCCGTGGCATCGCGGCGGGCGCGCAGTTCGCCCTCGGACCCGTCGGCGCCCGCCCACCGGGCGGCGGTCGCCGTCCGCTCGGCCTGCATGTCGACCATGAGCGTGTAGAGCGGGGCGCCGACCTGTTCGGCGGCCGCCACGTCGGACCGCAGCTTCTCCGCCTGGGCCAGCAACCGCTCCGCGGTCACCGTCACTTGGGTGCCCATCGCGAGGGTGGGGACCACCGCCAGCCAGATCAGCAGGGTGCGCAGACGCACGGTGCGCCGCCGACGGGTCGTCGACTGCCGTCGTACGCCTTCGGGTTCTATGGGAGACATCGGTCCTCGCGAGCGGGGGACGGCGGGAGGCCGATCATAACCAGACATGGCGGAGATTCGGATAGGTGTCTTCAGAGGCCGAAGCGTGCTAGTTGCGGGAAATCATCGCAGGCCAGAGATCGGATCGGAATCGAACCGCGACGTACTCGACACCAAGACGGCCCCCTCGGGTTCCGGCCGCCGGTTAACCGGTGGAGGTCACGGGTGTCCGGTGGCAGGGTGAGCCCATGCGTCGCACCATGCCGAGCCGCTGGTCCGCGAGTTGCACCACCTGACCCGCCCGTACCCCGTACGGGGCCGCCGGCCGGTTCGCTACCGTGAACCGACTGCGGTGACGAGAACGGTCGGCGCCGGCGCCGGCCGGCCCGTACGGACATGAGCCACTGGATGACCTGTGGTGGGTGCAACGGACTTGCCCTACCTCAGAGGTAATCGTCTCGGCATGCCTGCACGGGCAGGATCGGTGATCTCTCCGCGTCGGAGGACGCGGAATCTGGACGGAGAGGTCAGCCATGTCCATGGCCGTACCGACGGACACCCGCGCCGTCGTCGAGGAGTTGCTGCGCCGGATCGGCGAGGGGGACCCCGAGCGCATCGCCGAGTTGTATGCCGAGCAGGGTGATTGGAAGCTCGACTGGCCGGAGGCCGAGCACGGCCGTACTGCCACGCCGTGGATCCGGCACCGGTCCACCCGGGCCGACGCGGCCGCCCACTATCGCGAGCTTGCCGAGCACCACGTACCGGAGGACGCGGGGACCGAGGTCGAACGCATCCTCATCGACGGAACCGACGCCGTCGTACTCGGCGAGATCCGCCGGACCGCCCGGCCCACCGGACGCGCGTACCGCGCACGGTTCGCTCTGCACCTCACCGTCGAGAACGGACGTGTCACCCGGCACCACGTCTACGAGGACAGCCTCGCCGTCGCCCGGGCGTTCGAGGCCGGGAACCGGTGAAGAACCGGCCTTGTCCGGGTCCTTCGGGTCGCGGCCGGGGGGCGACGAGGTCGCGGACTACCTGGCATCGGCGGCCGGGCGGCCGGTCAGGGATCCCTGGGGCTCGCCCCGTACGAGCTTTCCGGCAGCGCTCAGAAGCCGTGCCGGAACGTCCGGCCGGTGCTGGGCGCGCTGCGCGAGGTGGTGGCGCAGGGCCGGGTCCGGGGCGCACCGGTAGCGTTCGAGGTAGTAGGCGATCTGGTCGGACCAGACCCAGAGGCCGTCGGTGCGGAATCCGGCGGGCACCACCCTGCTCCGGGCCGGATCAAGGCGGTCCGGTTCCGGGACGAGGCCGTGCAGGGCCACGGGAGCCTCCCTGAGGAACCTGAGCAGGGCGGTGCACTCCTCGGCGGAGGTCACGTGCTCACGGTCGGGCGCGATGGCGGGTGCTCCGTCGGGCCCCCGGAAGTCGAAGACCCGCGCGAGGTGCAGCGCGCCGGCCGGGGACGTCCCGCCGTCCGGCGATCGCGGGGCGTCCGCGTCGGCGAGCGGGTCGGCCAGCGTGGGCGTGTAGCCACTAGGCGCCTCCAGCTGCCGGAGCCGCCCGCCGACGGCCGCGGCGTCCGGCGGCCGGGCCTCCCGGTCCTTGGCCAGCAGATCGAGGATGAGCCGTTCCAGGCCGGCGGGCAGGCCGGGGCGGAGCTCCGTCGGCGGGGGCGGAGGTTCGTGGAGGTGCCGGGCGAGGACGGAGTAGGCCGCTCCGGTTCCGAACGGCGGCGCCCCGGTGACCAGTTCGTACAGGAGGCAGCCGAGCGAGTAGAGGTCGGCGCGGGCGTCGACCGCCACGCCCTGGATCTGTTCCGGGGAGGCGTAGGGCGGGCTGCCGAGGAAGTGCCCGCTCACCGTCAGTTTGGTCAGGCCCCGGCGGCCCGGCGCGGCTCCGGGCAGCAGCGCGGCGATGCCGAAGTCCACGACCTTGACGGTTCCGGTCCGGGTCAGGATGACGTTCGACGGCTTGAGGTCCCGGTGGACGATCTCCTTCGCGTGTGCGGTGTGCAGCGCGGCGCAGATCTGGCGGGCCCATGCGAGTACGTCGGTCAGGGGCGGCGGGGCCCCGCCGCGGACCAGGGTGTCCAGCGAGCTGCCCTCGACCAGCTCCATCACCACGTGGTAGCAGGGGTCCTTCCTGAAGTCGTAGACCGTGACGATGTGCGGGTCTCCGGCCAGCCGTGCGGTGAAACTGGCCTCGCGCTCGAACCGGGCCCGGAAGTGCGTGTCCTGCGCCGCGGCGGGGTGGATCAGCTTGAGCGCGACCTCCCGGTCGAGCAGCTCGTCGTGGGCGCGCCACACCTCGCCCATCCCGCCCGCCCCCAGCGCCGCGCCCAGCCGGTAGCGCCCGTCGAGCAGCCGGCCGTCCGTGGCGCCGGTCACCGCACTCACCTTCCGTCTCCGCCGGCCGCGCCCGTCAGACCGAATCCGGCGCTCGCGAGCAGGGCGGCCAGCGCGTCGGTCGTGACGGCGAAGGCGGGCTCCGACTCCGCGCGCAGGACCAGCGTGCCGATCACCTCGCCGAGCTCGTTGAGCAGGGGGCCGCCGGCCGCTTCGGGGGGCAGTCCCAGATCGGTCTTGAACAACTGGAGGCGCTGCTCCGGGAAGACCTCGAACTTCTCGACGATGCCGGGCAGCAGAGCGTCGTCCGGGGCGGGGGCCCAGACGAGGTCGCCGATGTGCACGAGCCGGGGGAAGCCCAGGCGCAGCGGCGCCGCCTGCACCGGCTCGGCCAGGAGCAGCACGGCCGTGTCGATGGCGGAGGAGTCGGCGCGGAAGACCCGGCGCACGGCCCGCTCCCCTTCGGCCAGCCGCACCGTCATCGCCTCGGGGTCCTGCGCCGACCACCGTCGGCTGGTCAGGACGTGGCGGTCCGAGATCAGGAAACCGCTGCCCTCCCGGCCGCTGCCGTCCACCACCCGGACCAGGGCGGACCTGGCCGATGCCACGAACACCCCGGGCTCCCCGGGGTCGAGCACGACCGCGCGCAGCCGGGCCGCGTCGGCCAGCAGCGTCCGCCGGTAGCCCTCTGCGTCCCCGGCGCCGGCGAGGCAGTGCAGCCGCCGCCGGAGGTCTTCGGGGTCGGTGAGCGGCTCGGCCAGTTCCTCCAGCGCGTGGAGCGCCCGGCCGTGGTCACCGGCGTCGTGCAGGGCGCGGAAGCGCGTCAGCGGGTCGCTGTCCACGGCGGCGAGGGCCGCGAGCACGCCGTTCCAGCGCGTCAGCCGGGCCATGCCCTGCCGCATGGCGCCGAGGTGCACCCCGAGCTGGTGGGCGAGGTGCTGTCCCGCGGCTGCCCGTTCCGCCAGGACCGGCTGGGAGAGGTGGTCCCGCGCGGTGGCCAGCAGGTCCCGCAACGGGGCGCGCAGGGAGAGGAGTTCGCCCTCCAGCTCGGCCGACTGCGGGCCGTACATCTCGGCGAGCATGCCCTGCGTGGCCGGGTCCAGGGCCCGGCGGGACGGCCGGTGGGCGCTCAGGCGCTCGCGGAACTCGTGGCAGAGCGGCTCGCAGTCGCCGAGCTCGGCCGCCTCCTCGACCAGCCGGCGCAGGGCGCGCCTGAGTTCCTCCAGTTCTCGCTGGACGGTGTGCCGCCGCGACATCGTCTCGATCTGGCCCGGTGCGAGCAGGGTCGTCTCGGTGAACTCGGCCGAGCTGCCGTTCCCGGTCACCGTGTCGCGCGCCGTGACCGTCAGGACGCAGCTCCTGTCGAAGCCGAAGGTCACTTCGATCTGCGGTACTCCGCGCGCGACCGGAGGGATGCCCGTCAGCCGCAGGACCCCCACCAGCGAACGGGGATCGATCCCGCCGATGTAGACCTCGACGTCCACCTGCGCCTGAAGGTCCTGGGTCGTGGTGTAGATCTTCGACTCCTGGGTCGGAATGGGCGTGTTCCGCTCGATGAGGACGGAGAAGCCCCTGGTGCCGTCGGCCTCGGCGACCGCGATCCCGAGGTCGAACGGGGTCACGTCCTCCAGTTGGATGTCCTCCAGGTGGCCGGAGAGCACCGCCCCTTCCAGTGCGGCACCGCAGGCCACGGCCGTCCGGGCATCAGACAGGACGGTGCGGTCGGCCTCGAAGACCTCTTCCACGGTCCCGCTGATCAGCGGCGAGAGCATCGGGCCACCGACCAGGACGAGGTGGTCGGGCGGGAGGCCGCGCTCGTCCATCATCCGCTCGCAGACGTCGCGCAGGGTGCGCAGCGAGTCGGCGAGCAGGGCGGCGAGTTCGTCGCGGGTCAGCTCCAGGCGCACTTCCGGCTGCCCGAGGTAGGCGTTGAGGGTGTATTCGGCCTCGCGCTGGGAGGAGAGGGCGATCTTGAGGTGCTCGGCGGCCAGTTCGAGCCGTCGGCGCGCCCGGCCGGTCGCCGGGACCTCGAGTCCGCGGGCGCGGAGCCGCCGCGCGAGCTCGTCGGCCACGATGCGGTCGAAGTCGTACCCGCCGTACTCGTTGTCGCCGAGGATGTTCCGGACCTGGTAGCGGTTGCCCTGGACCTCCATGGCACTCACGTCGAGGGTGCCCGCGCCGAGGTCCACGACGGTGACCTCGCCGCTCAGCCGCCGCTGGGCGGCGGCCGCCAGGCAGGCCGCGGTCGGCTCGTGGATCAGGCGCCGGGCCTTCACCCCGGCGATCTCGCACGCGCTGCGGGTGGCGTGCTTGGCGTTGTTGAGGAAGTACGCGGGGATGGTGAGGATCGCCTCCTCCCGTTTCAGTGTGAGGTCGTGGTGCTCGGCCGCCCAGTCCAGCCAGTCCTCGCGAACCTGCCCGAGCGCTTCGCGGGCCAGCTCACCGAGCCGTTCCCGTACCTGCCCGGCGAGGTGTTTCTCCACCAGCGTCCGGGCGTGCGCGATCAGGCGGGCGGCGACCTCCTCCGGCCGGTAGGAACGGTCGAGGATGGTGTAGGACATGCCGTCGCCCATCCGGCGCTTGGACGCGCTGATGTGGCCGACCACCCAGGAGGCGAGGATCTGGTCGCCGGTCAGTCCGACGAGTTCCTCGCCCCCCTTCGTCACCGTCAAGGTGGAGGCGAACTGGGAGTTCACTCCGTCCGGACAGATCACGGGCTGCCCGCTGCGCGCGTCGTAGAGGGCGGCGACGCACGAGTGGGTCCCGAGGTCGAGACCCCAGACGGTGGCGAAGCGGGCGTCCGTCTCGGCGCGGGCCCGCTGCGCCCACTCGGCGGCCCGCTCCTCGAACGCCTTGCGGCCGACGGCACCGATCGCGTCCAGGGCCTGGCTCACCCGTTCCCGCTGCAGCTCGGGGACGGCCGCGTCGTCCTGTTCGACCAGCGACCTCAGCAGCCCCGGGGCCGCCGAGTCGCGTCCCCTGCGCTCCATGGCGTCCAGGCAGCGCTCGACGAGCTCGGCGAAGTCGCCCGTCCGGCGCAGGAACGGGGCCAGCCGCGGGTCCTCGATCGCCTCCTCGCCCTTCCAGCGGATCAGACAGCGGGCCGCCGCCGAGGCGTCGTCCGCCCGGCCGTAGAGGGCGACAGCCTCCTCGTACCGGCCGTCCTGCTCGTGCAGGCGGGCCGCGCCGAGCAGGTCGCCGCCGGCCTCGCGGGCCGCGGCGCGAGCCGCCCGGCCCTCGGCCGAGTCCTCGCTCTTGAGGACACGGTCGGCGTCGCCGAACCGCTCGGCCTTCCGGAAGAGGGTGTGCGCACGGTAGAGATCACCGGCGTCCTCGGCATGCCCCGCCGCGTGCGCGGGCTCGCCGGCCGCCTCCTCGAACCGGCTCCACTCCAGGTGCACGGCCGGGCGGTCCGCGGCGGGTGCCTGCCGCAGCAGATCGTCCAGCCGGCGCCGCTCGACCGCGACGACGGCCGCGCGCAAACCCTCCAGCTCGGCCTTCCGGCCGGCGATCAGCTCCGTCGGCCCCGCGGCCCGTTCCAGTTGGCCGAGGATGTCCGAGACGAGCCCGAGGGCGGCGGTCCGGTCGCCCCGTTGCACCAGGTCGTCGATGTCCGGGCGGCAGGCGGCGGCCAGGGAGGCCAGCCGGTCGGGCTCCTCCGCGGGACAGGTCGCGAGCGCGGCCCGGTGATCGCCGAGCCGCTCGTGGCAGCGGCTCACCAGATCGCGCCGGCCGGCCTGCTCGCAGTGCGCCAGCGCCTCGGCGGGCCGGACCGCGGCGAGGAGGAGTTCACCGGCCCGCTCGTGGAAGTCCCGGACCCGCTCGGACAAGCCTTCGGCCCGGGCCAGTTCCAGTGCGGCCAGGACGTCGTCGATCCGCTGCGAGGCCGCACAGCAGTCCAGCGCCTCGCGCTTGCGTACGGGGTTGTCCGCGAGCCGCACGGCATCGCCGCCGCGGCCGAGGAAGAGCTTCACCGGGTACAGGTCCGGCACCAGGGGGTCGGCGAGGTGGTCGAAGAAGGTGCTCCACAGCGCGGCGTCGTGGGCGAGCGCGGCCCTCCCGGTGTACGCCCGTAAGGCTTGCGTCGCCGTGCCGATGTCGAGGAGACCTGCGTCCTGGCGGCGCCGCAGCAAGGAGACGAGGCTGTCGGCGCTGTCCCGCTCACCCGCCAGCACCGCCAGCCGGCCCCCGGCCTCACGCTCCAGCGCGAGGTCTCCGGCGCGGCCCGCCGCCTCGGCGATCACGGTGAGGACGGTACGGTCGCCGTGCCCGACGGCTTCGTGCAGTGCCGCCTTCCGGGCCGGCCCCAGGGCCGCCGCGTACCCCTCGGCGGGCAGGCGACGCCCCGGCCGCTCCAGCAGGTCGGCCGCCAGCGCCGGGTCGTGGTCGAGCGCCTCCACGAGCGCCCGGCCGAAGGCCTCGGCGGCCTGGTCCAGGTCTCTTCCGGTCAGCAGTGCGGGCCGGAAGGTCTGCTCCACCAGCTTCAGCGCCTTGCGCAGGCTGCGGGGTCTGCCGTCCGAAGACCTGTTGAGCCACACCTGTCCTCATCCCCCTGCATCACAAGGCCGGGCCCTGATCTCACATGCTAACGACCCTGGGGACAAAGGGAGATGGGACTGCGGGACTGCTCGCGATCTCCGGGTGGACACAGGTTCGAATCCGGCCCGGCGGCTCGGCGGAACCGACGCCGCCCCGGAGGAGGGCACACTGCCCCGTCGGCCGAAATCATCCCTTGCGTACCACGGGTAACGGCCTTTAGGGTCGGCGGACTTGAGGAACGGGAGGCACCATGGAAAGCGACAGGGCACCAGAGGACGACACCCGGACCAAGCCGGAGATCAAGAAGGTGGCCGTCCGCGACGAGGCCAGGAAGCGCGACCGGCTCACCATCGACAAGCGACCGTCGTCCTGACCGCGCGGGAGTCGGCGCCCGGCGCGGCACTGAGGACACCGGGCGCCGAGGCCCCGTGCCGGGCTGCCGATCGGCCGGCCCGGCGGACGGAGAACGGCCGGGCGGGGAGGACCGCATGCGCGTCCATCTGGTGACCATGCCCTGGCAGCCGGTCGACCTGCCCTCGCTCCAGATCGGCCTGCTGCACTCCCTCCTGACCAGCACCCGGCCCTTCGACGAGATCCACGAGTTCCACGGTTCGCTGCGCTGGGCGGAATTCCTGCTGGAGCGGACGGACGGACTGCTTCGCCCGGCCGACCACGCCGAGGTGGGCAGCGACTCGATCTTCGACGGGCTTGGCGACTGGGTCTTCTCGGGTGTGCTCTACGCGGACCCCGACTGGGGCGTCGCACGGCTCGGCGCGTACGCGGAGCGGCGCGGGATCCCGGTGGACAAGGCGCATGCCATGCGGGTCCACGCGGCGGATTTCATCTCCCGCAGCGCCTCGGAGATCCTCGACGAGGACCCGGACGTCGTCGGGTTCACCAGCACGTTCATGCAGAACGTGTCCTCGCTCGCGCTCGCCGCCGAGCTCAAGCGCCGCCGTCCCGGCCTCACCGTGGTCTTCGGCGGCAGCAACTGCGACGGGCCGATGGGCCACGCCCTGCACCGCAACCATCCCTTCGTCGACTATGTGGTGCGCGGGGAGGGGGAGTACGCGTTCCCCGCCCTGCTGGCCCACCTGGACGCCGGGACCCCGCCCGTCGACGTACCGGGCCTGTGCTGGTGGGACGGCGGGACCTCGCGGGCGAACGAGGAGACCCGGCGTACGGTGGCGCCGCGTGACATCGCCTCGCCCGACTACGACATCTGGCAGGCGGAGCTCGACGCCTCCCCGGTGGCCGAGTACGTCCGTCCGAAACTGGTCGTGGAGGGCGCACGCGGCTGCTGGTGGGGCGAGAAGCACCATTGCACGTTCTGCGGTCTCAACGGCTCGGCGATGGCGTTCCGCGCCAAGCCCGGTGAGCAGTTGTGGGCCGAAGTCGACCGGCTCGTCCGGCGGCACCGGATCCTCGACATCGTCACGGTCGACAACATCATCGACATGGCGTACTTCACGGACTTCCTGCCGCTCGCCGCCGACAGCGGCTGGGACCTTCTGATGCACTACGAGGTCAAGTCCAACCTCAACGCGGACCAGCTGGCGCTCCTGGCCCGCTCGGGAGCGGTGCACATCCAACCTGGGATCGAGAGCCTCAACAACCGCGTCCTCGGTCTCATGGACAAGGGCGTCACCGGCTCCCGCAACGTCCGCACGCTCCGGGAATGCGCCGACCGGTCGCTCACGTGCACGTGGAACTACCTGTACGGGTTCCCGGGCGAGACCGCGGACGACTACGACCCGGTCGTCGACCAGATCCCCGCACTCGTCCACCTGCAGCCGCCGGGCGGCGCGTTCCGCATCCAGCTGGAGCGGTTCAGCCCGCACTTCGCCGATCCCGCCCTCGGCTTCGCCGAGCGGACCCCTGCCGAGATGTACGGCCATGTGTACGACCTCCCCGAGGAGGAACTGGCCGATCTCGTGTACCTCTTCGACACCCCGCCGCGCGGGATCGGCGGCAGGGCGGAGGAGCGGCTCATACGGGCCGTCGGGGACTGGCGGGCCGGGCACGCCGGTTCGACGCTGCTGATGGAATCCGGCGCGGACGGCGACCTGCTGGTACACGACCGGCGGTGCGGATGGCCGGCCCGGACGCATCGGCTCAGCGGCTGGGAGGCCGCCGCGTTCCGGCACCTGGAACACGGCCGCTCCGGGTCCGCCCTGCACCGGCTCCTCACCGAGGAGGGGCATCCGGTCACCCCGGAACGGCTCACGGAGTGGCTCGGCGAGGGCATGTCCCTGGGACTGCTGTTCTTCGACGGACGGTCGTACGTGTCGCTGCCTCTGCGGAACGCTCCGGTCCGCACGGTCGCCGTCACGGACGGTGCCGGGGCCGGCACCGAGGTGGCGGCCATATGACCAGCGCGCAGGTGGTGGTGGACGAGCCGCTGCCGCTGGGCACGGGCGGACGCGGCGCGGCGGACGCCGTGCGCTTCCTGCGCGACTGCCAGAGTCGGGCGCTCACGGTGCGCTGGGTCCCGGACAGCGACGCCCTGCCCTTCGACACCGAGCTGCTGCACCACCTCCCGCCACCGGCTCCCCGGCCCGCCTCCCCGGACGGGTCCGGCAGGTCCGGCAGGTCCGACGAGGCGGCCGTGTGGCGGTCCCGGTACGCGTACGGCCTGCTCTACCACCGCCGCGGGCCGGATTTCGTGACGGTCATGGACCGCAGGGATCCCTCGGCCTCGGCCCGGTTCACCATCGACCAGCCTTCGCTGCTCGGCGCCTTCCTCACCGTGCAGGAACCCACGGCCCTCGACGAGCTCGACGCGGCACGGCGCGAGGCCGTGTCCCTGCTGGCGGACGAACGTCTCGTCCTGGTCACGCAGGGGTGGGTGGTGGCACTGCCGCCGCGCCTGCGCCGCTGGCCCGTCCCCTGCACGAGCGTCTGACCGGTGACCTCGTCGCCGACCCGACCCCCGTCCACGGCCGCCGACGGCGGCGGCACGCCCCTGGGTGCGCTGCGGCGGCACCGGCCGTTCCTGCTGCTCTGCGGCGAACAGGCGGCCAGCTCCGTCGGACGGCAGATCACCGCGCTGGCACTGGCGATGCTGGCCGTGACCCGACTGGACGCGGGCCCGTTCGGGGCGTCGGCGCTGCTGGCCCTGACCTATCTCCCCGGCGCCGTGCTCAGCCCCCTCGCCGGTGTGCTCGCCGACCGGGCCCGGCTGCGCAGCCTGGCCGTCACGCTCACCTCGCTCCAGGTGGTGGTCGTCGCTTCGGTGCCGCTCGCCGGGGCACTCGGGAGCCTCGGTCTGCCGCACCTGTACGTGGTGGCCGCCCTGTCGGGCACGCTGACCTGGACCCTCTCGGTGGCGCTGCAGGCGGCGCTGCCCCGAGTGGTCAGGCCCGAGCAGCTCCTGACCGGCAACTCGGCCCTGACCGGCGCCCGTACGACGGGCATGATCGGCGGCCCCGCCCTGGGCGGCGTCCTCGTCGGTCTCGTCGGGGCGTCCTCCGCCCTGCTGGCCGGCAGCGCCGCCTATGCGGTCGAGGCCGCGCTGCTGTTCGCCCTGCCCGCTTCGCTGAACAGACCTGCCGAGCCCACCGGACGCCAGGGCCCCCGGCTCGCCGCGCTCCGCGAGGGGCTGGCGGTGGTCCGGGCGGAACCGGTGCTGCGCCGGCAGGTGCTCGCGGGCGCCGGGTTCAACCTCGGCAGCGGGGCTGCGGACGCCCTCTTCGTGGTGTACGCGAGTCGCGAACTCGCCCTCTCTGCATGGCAGTTGGGGACCGTGTACGCCGCGTTCAGTGTGGCCACCGTAGCCGGGGTTCTACTCGCGGGCCGGTTCGCGACGTCCGTCGAGCTGTACCGGGCGACACGGATCTGCGCGGTGGTGGCAGCCCTCGCGATCTTCCTGGTCCCGGCGGCGTCGCTGGGGTTCGCCTTCCCCGCGCTGCTCACCTACCAACTGGTCTTCGGCATCGCGGCGACCGTGTGGGCGATCTCCATGACGACCACCCAGCAACTGATCGCCCCGCACCACCTCCAGGGCCGCGTCGCCGGCTTCGCCCAGGCGGCACTCCTAACCACCGTCCCGGTCGGGGCCCTGTCCGCAGGCGCGCTGGCGGCCTGGCTGGGGAACGTCCCGGTGCTGACCGGCGCTGCGACGGCGGCACTCCTGGCCGCGTCCTGCTTCTGGCTGCCGCAGCGCACCGGCACTGCCGTACTGCCGCCCGCCCCGTGACCGAGGCCGGTTCCCTACGGGACCTGGACCCGAAGGGAACCGGAGGGGTTCAGCTCCCCTGGCCGCCCGGAGTCAGCCGCAGCGAGATCGAGTTGATGCAATAACGCTGGTCCGTGGGGGTGGGGTAGCCCTCCCCTTCGAAGACGTGGCCCAGGTGGGAGCCGCACTTCGCGCAGCGGACCTCCGTGCGGACCATCCCGTGCGAGGTGTCCGCGATCAGTTCGACCGCGTCGGTGTCCTTCGGGTCGAAGAAGGACGGCCAGCCGCAGTGCGACTCGAACTTCTCCGACGAGCGGAACAGCTCGGCCCCGCAGCCGCGGCAGGAGTAGACGCCCTCCGTCCTGGTGTCCGTGTATTCACCGCGGAAGGCCGGCTCGGTGCCCGCCAGGCGCAGTACCTGGTACTCCGACGGGGTCAGCTCCGCCTGCCACTGCTCGTCCGTCTTCTCGACCTCGTAGGACATGACTCTCCCGCTCCCTCGTACCTTCAGCTCGACAGCCGGGCGAGGATGGCCGGACCGAGGTCCGTGACGTCTCCCGCGCCCATGGTGAGAACGAGATCACCGGGCTTGGCCATTCCCGCGACGGCGTCGGCGACGGCCGCCTTGTCGTGCTCGGCGGTGACGTCGGCACCCGCCGCCCGCGCGGCCGCGATGATCAGCTCGCTGGTGACGCCGGGGATCGGGTCCTCACGAGCCGGGTAGATGTCCAGGACCAGGGAGGCGTCGGCGAGGGCCAGGGACCGGCCCATCTCCTTGCCGAGCTCCTGGGTGCGGGAGAAGAGGTGCGGCTGGAAGACGACCAGGATCCGGGAGTCACCGGCGGCTCCGCGGATGGCCTCCAGGTCGGCGGTCATCTCGGTGGGGTGGTGCGCGTAGGAGTCGATCACCTGGACGCCCGCGGCCTCGCCCTTGAGCTGGAGGCGGCGCTTGACGCCCGTGTACTTGCCGAGCGCGCTGGCCAGGTTGTGCGCCGGAATGCCGAGCGCCACGCCCGCGGCGAGGGCCGCGACGGCGTTGTGCGCGTAGTGGCGGCCGGGGACCGAGACGGTGAAGGTGAGCATCCGGCCGTCCAGGATCACGGTGACCTCGCTGGTCAGGCCGCGCGGGGTGATCTTGGTGATCCGGACGTCGGCACCCTCCTCCTCGCCGTACGTGACGACGGTGAGGCCCTCCTGGCCGGCGACCCGGCGGGCGATCTCGGCGGCGCCCTCCTGGCCGTGGGCGACGACGAGGGTGCCGCCGGGCACGACCTTGCCGACGAAGGTCTCGAAGGACTCGTAGATCTCGTCGATGGAGGCGTAGTTCGCGTGGTGGTCGAGCTCCGCGTTGAGGATGATCGCGACCTGCGGGGTGTACTTGTGGAAGGTGCGGTCGCTCTCGTCCGCCTCGGCGACGAAGATGTCGCCCTCGCCGTGGTGGGCGTTGGAGCCGGGGGCGTCCAGGTCGCCGCCGATGGCGTACGAGGGGTCCAGGCCCAGGGCCGAGAGGGACACCGCCAGCATCGACGTGGTGGTGGTCTTGCCGTGCGTGCCGGCGACGGCGATCGGCCGCAGCCCGTCCATCAGGGCGGCCAGCGCGTCGGAGCGGTGCACGACGGGGATGCCGAGCTCGGCGGCGCGGGCCAGCTCGGGGTTGTCGGCGCGGATCGCGCTGGAGACGACCACGCAGGTGGAGTCGGCGGTGAGGTTCCCGGCCGCGTGTCCGCCGTGGACCGTGGCGCCGTGGGCGCGCAGCGCCTCGGCGGTCTCGGAGTCACCGCGGCTGTCGCTGCCGGCCACCTGCGCTCCGCGCTGGGCCAGGATCTTCGCGATGCCGGACATGCCGGCGCCGCCGATGCCGATGAAGTGGGGCCGTTCCATGGCGGTCGGCAGGCCGGGCTTCATTCAGGTCGCTCCAGGGTCGTGTTTCTTGCGGGTGCGCGTGAGGCTCTGACTGGCCCCAAGCCTATTCGTTGTGGGCGAAGAGCTTGAGCACGGGAACGCCGACCTTGTGGCGGGCGCGCGAGGCCCAGTCCCGGTGGAAGAACTCCTCCACGAAGTGCGGGGCGGTCAGGACGATCACCTCGTCTGCCTCGTGCTCCTCGACGACGGACTTCAGTTTGTCGAGCGGGTGGTCCTCGATGATCTGCCCGACGGCCTTGGCGCCCTTGGCGCGCAGCGCGTTCAGGGAGTGCGCGAGGGCGTGCGCGGCGGGGCCGAGGGCGGCCTCGCCCTCGGGTTCGTCGCCCTCACGGATGGCCTCGGGGAGCTCACCGAGCGCTACGTCGTCGATGGCGCGCAGCAGTCGGTCCTGGTCGCCCCGGGGTTGCATGAGCACGATGAAGGAGACCGCGTCGTCCCCGTGCAGGTTGGTGACGAAGTCCACGTCCACCGCGGTCAGCGGCTGCTCGATCATCAATACGCTCGTGAACACGGACGCCCTCTCCTTCATGGGCCGAGGCCGGCCGGCCGGCCCCTGCGGAAACCATCCTGCCCCGCCGTCGCACGGGGCCCTGCGCAGACATACCTGCCCAGTTATGTGCCCAGCGGAAGCAAAGCGGAACGACAAATTCCGCGCCTTGTCAGATCCGACGGTAGCTCGTGAAGAGGAACCCGGCCTCTTCCAGTACGCAGGCGGGCGCGAGCCGGTGCGGAACCGTGACGGAGGGGCCGCCGGCGATTCGCTGGGCGCCTCCCGCCACGAGCATCGGGGAGATCGTCAGGCACAGCTCGTCCAGGGCGTCGGCGGCCACGAACTGGCCCAGGAGCCGGGGGCCGCCCTCGGTGAGCTGGCGGCGCAGCCCCCGCGCGGCGAGTTCCCGTACCGCCCGGGCCGCGTCCACGCCCGCGCCGTCACCGGCCACCACGACCTCGGCCCCGGCCCGGGCCGCGTCGGCCACCCGGGCTGCGGGCGCGGCGGCCCCGGTGACCACCAGGGTCGGCACCAGCGGGGAGGTGAACAGGGGCAGCGAGAAGTCCAGGTCCATGCTGGCGGTGACCACCGCGATGGCGGGGGCCGGGCCCTGTCCGGAGGCGGCGCGGCGGGCGGCGAAGGCCTCCCGCGCGCGGGCCGGGCGGTAGCCCTCCTGGCGAACCGTTTCCGCGCCGACGACCACCACATCGGCCAGCGCCCGCAGGGTGCCGAAGATCCGCATGTCCGTCTCGCCGGAGATGGGCTGCGAGCGGCCCTCGTGCTGGGCGCCCCCGTCCAGGGTGGAGACCATGTTGGCCCGGAGCCAGTGGCCGTCCGCCTTCAGCGCGGGGTACGCGTAGGCCTCCGCCAGCTCGTCGAGCGACCACTCCCGGTCGGCCCGGTCCTGGGGCGAGGCTGATGTCTGATCGGTCACAGGGAACAGGCGTCGCATCGGTGCAGTGTGCCACGCCCCGTAGAGTTAAGAGCTGTGTCAACATCTCTCTCCACCTCCGGTTACACCTCCGGCCGGCCCCCCATAGCCGACGCGGGGCCCCAGGCCCTCTGCGCGCGCGAGCCGCGGGTGCCCGCCGAACGGCTGGTGGCCGAGATGGTGCCGCCGCCGCGGTTCGACTCGGTGCGCTTCGACACGTACAACCCGGACCCGACCCAGCCCAGCCAGTCCGAGGCCGTCACCGTGCTGAGCGGCTTCGCCGCCGGTCTGGGCGGCGCGCACGCCAGCGGCGCGGGCAGGAAGCGCTGGTTCTCGAAGAAGCCGGCCGCCCCCGCCGCCCCGCGCGGGGTCTACCTCGACGGCGGCTACGGCGTCGGCAAGACCCACCTGCTGGCCTCCCTGTGGCACGCCACCCCGGCCGAGCCCGCGCTCAAGGCCTTCGGCACCTTCGTGGAGCTGACCAACCTGGTCGGCGCGCTCGGCTTCCAGCAGACCGTGCAGACCCTCGGCGGACACCGGCTGCTGTGCATCGACGAGTTCGAGCTGGACGACCCGGGCGACACCGTGCTGGTGTCCTCGCTGCTCCGCCGCCTCGTCGAGCAGGGTGTGGCGCTGGCCGCCACCTCCAACACGCTCCCCGGCAAGCTCGGCGAGGGCCGCTTCGCCGCCGCCGACTTCCTGCGCGAGATCCAGGGGCTGTCGGCGCACTTCCGGCCGCTGCGGATCGACGGCCAGGACTACCGCCACCGCGGTCTCCCGGAGGCCCCGGCGCCGTTCTCGGACGAACAGGTCACCAAGGCCGCGTACGCGACCGAGGGCGCGAGCCTGGACGACTTCCCCGGCCTGCTCGAACACCTGGCGCGGGTGCACCCCAGCCGGTACGGCGCGCTGACCGACGGCCTCACGGCGGTCTGCCTGACCGACGTCGGCCCGGTGCCGGACCAGTCGACGGCGCTGCGGCTGGTGGTACTGGCCGACCGGCTGTACGACCGCGAGATCCCGGTGCTGGCCTCCGGGGTCCCCTTCGACCGGCTGTTCAGTGAGGACATGCTGAACGGCGGCTATCGGAAGAAGTACTTCCGCGCCATATCGCGGCTCACCGCGCTGGCGCGCGACGCGAAGCCCCTGGTCTCCCAGTAGGTTTGGGGACGCCGGGAACCTTCGGGAGCCCGGCCGTTTCCCACTTCTACGAAGGGATCCACCATGGCCGCCACACGCAACGCACACGCCGTCTGGGAAGGCGACCTGTTCGAGGGCAAGGGCGTCGTCTCCCTCGACTCGTCCGGCCTCGGCAGCTACCCGGTCTCCTGGCCCGCGCGCACCGACGAGGCGGCGAACGGGCGGACCAGCCCGGAGGAGCTCATCGCCGCCGCGCACTCCAGCTGCTTCAACATGGCCTTCTCGAACGTCCTCGCGAAGGCGGGCAACCCCCCGGCCAAGCTGACCACTTCGGCGGCCGTCACCTTCGTGCCCGGCAAGGGCATCACCGGCATCCACCTCACCACCGAGGGCGAGGTACCGGGACTGGACGCCGACGCGTTCACCGCCGCGGCCGAGGACGCCAAGGCGAACTGCCCGGTCAGCCAGGCGCTGACGGGCACCACGATCACCCTGAGCGCCAAGCTCGTCTGATCGCTCCCGCTTCCGCCCCGGCGGGGGGGGGGGGGGGGGGCCGCCGCGCGCCCCCCCCCCCGCCAGCGCCGCGGCGCGGGCGGGGGCCGGGCG